>NZ_AP031575.1:3317500-3532500 GCF_040436405.1 Marinomonas sp. THO17
ATGGCAAATTAGAATCCCTTGATACGATTAAGCGCCTCTCAGTGGTGGATCGAGGCGCTTACTTTGCCAGTTTATTCTGGTAGATTTTTATACAGCCATTGCAATGCTTCAGGATAGGGTTCTGGAAGATTCAGTTGCTTTAGAGATGAGCGAAGTAAGGCCAATTGGTTTGAACAGAAGTTAAGGTGACCGACTTTTCTGCCCGGACGTACTTCTTTTTGATACCAGTAAAGTTCTAGCCCTGTAATATTGAGCCACTCATAGTCAACAGGCACACCAATCAGATTGACCATCATGCTTTGCCCTTTTATGTCGGCTGGGGCCAGAGGTAATCCTGCGACGGCACGCACGTGATTTTCGAATTGGCTCACACTGGCTCCTGCTTGTGTCCAGTGACCACTGTTGTGGACGCGTGGAGCGAGTTCATTGATCAGTAATTCATCACCTACACGGAAACATTCCATCGCCATTACGCCCACGTAATCCAATGCGTCCATTAGCTTACCCAACATGGCTTCGGCTTTACTTTGCAAGGGCGCAAGACGTGCTAGGGGAGAAATGGACGCATACAGAATGCCGTTAATGTGCAGGTTTAAAGTCAGTGGATAAAAGTAGGTTTGTCCATTGGCACCACGCACGCCCACTAAAGACACTTCCTCGTCAAAAGGAATGGCTTGTTCGGCAATGGCTTGGCCTTTCCAGTCGTCAGGGATTGCCGTCTCTTCGGCTTGTTTTAACCAGTATTGACCTTTGCCATCATAGCCACCGCGTCGGCGTTTCAGCAGTACGCGTTCGCCAAGAGTCTGATAGGCGTAGTCGGCAGTGCTGTCATTTTCTACAGGAAACCAAGGAGCGGTGGCTAATTCCAGCTTATCAATCCATTGTTTTTGCGTCAGACGGTCTGCCAACTGTGGAAAGGTCGCTAGATTCACGAAATTTGCGTGAGAGGCAAGTTGCTTGGTAGCAGCCGTTTCTGGCCAATCTTCTCGTTCTGCAGTGACAATGTCTTGTGTTTGCAAAGGCAAGCTTTCATGGCTTTCAATATCAACAGGACGAATGTCTAAGCCAAGTGGTGTCCCCGCGTGTTTTAACATGGCGCCAAGTTGGCCTGCACCAAGTACCCATAATACAGACATGGCTTATACCTCTCTTGGATCTGGGTTCGCCAATACGGTATCAGTTTGTTGCTGACGGAAAGCTTTAATACGCTCGGCCAATTCAGGGTTAGAGGTAGCAAGGATTTGGCAAGCCAATAGGCCTGCATTGAACGCGCCTGCGGTGCCGATTGCCAAGGTGCCAACGGCAACACCTTTGGGCATTTGGGCGATGGAAAGTAGGCTGTCCATGCCGTTTAAGGCTTTACTCTGAACGGGAACACCCAGTACCGGCAAGTGTGTGTGTGCTGCCACCATACCGGGTAAATGGGCAGCGCCACCGGCACCACCTATGATGACTTTGAAGCCTTTGTCGGCAGCATTTTCAGAAAACTCTGCAAGTTTGACTGGTGTACGATGAGCAGAAACCACTTCTACATGGTATGAAACGCCCAAGGCATCCATGATTTCAGTAGCGCCTTCCATTGTGGCCCAATCACTTTTTGATCCCATGATTAATGCGACTTCAGCTTGCAAAACATTTCTCCTGTTTATGAACCAACATGGTGTTGAGGGGTAACAGATAACGTTGGTAATGGGGTTTAGCGCAGTTTTTCGTTTTTTTGTTGCCTACACAGAAAAACGCTGCGAATTTAGGGCGCTAATATAGCTGATTTTAGGCAAAACAGCGAGTCTTAGTGGGCTTTTGTTGTCGATGGGGGAGTGAGGCTTGATAAGTCATCCAGAGTGCAGAAAAGAGCGACTTAAAGTCGCTCTTTTAGATATCTATCGTAATCTGGAATTTGCCGCTCAAATTCGTTGTTGAATAAGGGCGAAGTGACTAAGAAATTGGCCGACGCGACACTGCAAGCAATGGGAATATTCCACACCGCTGCAACACGTAATAAGGCTTTGATGTCTGGATCATGAGGCATAGGTTCAAAAGGATCCCAGAAAAAGATCAGTACATCAATTTTACCTTCCGCAATCATGCCGCCCAGTTGTTGATCGCCACCCAAAGGGCCACTGATCAGGGCATTGATGCTAACGCCCAGTTCTTTTTGTAGCAGATTTCCGGTGGTACCCGTAGCGTAGAGCACATGCTCGACCAGTTTGTCTTTGTGATTACGAGCCCATTGAATGAGCTCGCTTTTCATGTTGTCATGGGCCACCAAAGCAATGCGCTTTTGGGCGGCCATGGTGACCATTTTTGTGTGCAATCTATAGTCCTCGAATTATGCGATATCGCCCACTTTTACTATCTTCATTCCGTTTGTCGTACCATAGCTCACCAAATGATCGCCTTTTGTCACAATCACTAGATCACCGTCTTTGATATAGCCTAATTGTTTAACGTGATCGACTAAGCCTGAGATGATGTTGTCCACATTGTATTCTTGAGAAGAGAAAGCAACAGGCGTCACACCACGGTAAAGCGCTGCTTTATTCAATGTTTCTGGATTTGGTGACAGGGCAAAAATTGGCAAGCCAGAGCTGATGCGCGACATCAAGAGTGGTGTGGTGCCAGATGCAGTCAAGCTGATGATGGCTTTTACCCCTTCCAAATGGTTTGCAGCGTACATGGCCGACATGGCAATGGTTTCATCGATGCTGGTAAAGGTTACATCAATACGGTGCTTAGAACGGTTAATTGCTGGTTGCTTCTCGGCACCCAAACAAACGCGATTCATGGTCTGGATGACTTCTTCTGGATAATCACCTGCGGCGGTTTCCGCTGACAGCATCACAGCGTCTGTACCATCCAGTACGGCGTTAGCCACGTCGAACACTTCGGCACGAGTTGGCATTGCACTGGTGATCATGGTTTCCATCATTTGTGTGGCGGTAATAACCGGGCGGTTCAATTGGCGACAGCGCTTGATCATGTGTTTTTGTACGCCAATCAATTCCGCATCACCAATCTCAACGCCTAGGTCACCCCGCGCCACCATGACAGCGTCAGATGCGAGAATGATATTGTCCAGAGTTTCATTATCAGCCACGGCTTCAGCGCGTTCTACTTTTGATACAATGCCTGCTTTCAAACCAGCGGCCAGCGCCAATTCACGTGCTTCGTGCAGATCATCTGCACTGCGTGGGAAAGAAACGGCAAGGTAATCTGCTTTCAGGGCCGCGGCGGTTTTGATGTCTTCTTTATCTTTGTCGGTTAAAGCGGCGGCAGATAATCCACCACCTTGACGGTTAATGCCTTTGTTGTTGGACAATGGGCCGCCAACAATGACTTTGGTAATCACTTCTGTGCCTTTTACTTCCAGTACTTCCAAGACCACACGACCGTCGTCTAGCAATAGGATGTTGCCTGGGCTAGAGTCTTCTGCCAATTGTGGGTAATCGATACCAACACGCGTTTCATCGCCGGCATTTTTATCAAAACCCACGTCTAGTATGAAGGTGGCACCTTCTTCTAATTGAACTTTGGTATTTTTGAAACGGGCAATACGAATCTTTGGCCCTTGTAGGTCGCCAAGAATCGCAACATGGCGATTATTTTTCTCCGCCATCGCTCGAACAACTTCCGCACGATTAATGTGGTCTTCTGGTTGACCATGAGAAAAATTAAGACGGAAGACGTTTGCGCCTGCCAAAATTAATTTTTCAATCATTTCAGGTGAGCTGGAAGCAGGACCTAGAGTGGCAACAATTTTAGTTCTACGTGTCATGTTTATTTACCAAAGATTAGAAAGCTTGAAGTGAAGTATAAGAGACGACGAAGGCTGCGTCAGCAGCCTTCGTGTATTTTGATTTATTTTGCATTCATTAATGCGATGGTATTATCGAGCATACGGTTCGAGAAGCCCCACTCGTTATCATACCAAGCCATGATTTTAACCAACTTGCCTTGTACACGAGTTTGAGTCGCATCAAAGTTAGATGTGTAAGTGCTGTGGTTGAAATCGGAAGACACCAGAGGATCGTAATTAACGCTTAATACTTGCGCTAATACTGGATCAGCTTTAATGGCATCTTCAATGATTTGATTAACTTCTTCTGTAGTGGTTTCACGTGGCGCTAGGAAAGTAAGATCCACAAGAGAAACGTTAATAGTGGGTACACGTACTGCCATACCATCAAATTTACCCACTAGTTCAGGAACCACTAGACCAACAGCCGCAGCGGCACCTGTTTTACTTGGGATCATGTTTTGCGCCGCAGCACGAGCACGATACAAGTCTTCATGATAAACGTCAGACAGACGTTGGTCATTGGTGTAAGCGTGGATAGTGGTCATCAAGCCACTTTCGATGCCTAGCTTGTCGCTTAATGGCTTAGCCACAGGCGCTAAACAGTTCGTTGTACAAGAAGCGTTAGAGATCACCGTCATATCAGCCGTTAGAACGTTTTGGTTTACGCCGTAAACCACAGTTGCGTCTACTTCTTTACCTGGTGCTGAAATAATGACTTTTTTGGCACCAGCAGAAATGTGTGCGCTGGCTTTTTCTTTGGTGGTAAAGAAACCGGTACATTCATAAACCACATCCACACCTAATTCTGCCCAAGGAAGGTCGGCAGGATTACGCTCAGAGAAGGTACGAATTTTATCTTGATTGATGTACAAGGCTTCTTCATCAAAGGTCACTTCACCAGCAAAACGGCCGTGTACCGTGTCGTATTTTGTTAAATGAGCGTTGGTTTTAGAATCGCCAAGATCGTTAATGGCTACAATTTGGATTTGGTCACGTTTACCTGACTCGTAAAGGGCTCTTAGTGTGTTGCGTCCAATGCGTCCATATCCGTTAATAGCTACCTTAATAGTCATACTCACCTCTAACCTAGTGTGAAAAATGTCCATGTTCATTTGTGAACACGCGACGTTCAATAATTATTCTTTGAAGTAAAAATACTACATAAGTATTTTTTTTAGCAAGGATTTGTAACAAATTCCTTGAGAAATGATCATCTTTTAATCAAGTCTTGATATGAATCAGAGTCTATACTGAGATATGTTACAAATTGATGTGGATTTTAGCGAATTGAAGCGGGATATCCAGTTATTTTTGTAAATTTATTACGGAAAATATTAGTATAATCGTCTTTATATGGATTTTAAGGGGTGAAATAAAATAAAAATGTAGTAATATTACAAAACAAATTCACGTTGTGGGACGTGAAAACAGATTGAAACGCCGGAGAGAGTCATGAATTCGATTGTTGCTAAGGTAACGAACGACATTATTCAGCGTAGTAAAACACTACGAGAACAATATCTTAAAGATATGAAGCAAGCCGAGGAGCAAGGTCCCCACCGAGGTAAGTTGTCCTGTGGTAACTTAGCCCATGGTTTTGCTGCCTGTCAGCCGCAAGAAAAGCAAGCTTTGACCCTAATGGAAGCGGCTAACGTTGGTATTATCTCTTCTTACAATGATATGTTGTCAGCGCACCAGCCATACGAAACTTATCCCGACAAAATCCGTGCGGCGGTAAAAGCCATGGGTTCAGTCGCACAAGTAGCAGGTGGTGTGCCTGCGATGTGTGATGGGGTAACACAAGGACAAGATGGCATGGAGCTAAGTTTGTTCAGTCGCGACAATATCGCTCAAGGTGCTGCCATTGGTTTGTCTCACAATATGTTTGATTCAGCCATCTTTCTAGGCATCTGTGACAAAATAGTACCTGGATTATTGATTGCGGCATTGCGTTTTGGTCATCTGCCTTCTTTGTTTATTCCAGCAGGCCCCATGCCATCCGGTATTACTAATGCGGAAAAAGCTGCTGTGCGTCAGCGTTATGCGCAAGGCAATGCGACGCGAGAGGAATTACTAAAAGCGGAAGCGGCGTCCTATCACAGTGCCGGCACCTGTACTTTCTATGGCACCGCTAACTCTAATCAGTTGTTAGTTGAAATAATGGGCTTACAACTACCCGGTTCTTCTTTTGTGAATCCAACCGATCCATTACGTGAAGCCTTAACAGAACACGCAGCGCAACTTGCTACCAAGATTACCGCTTTGGGACGTGATTATCGTCCATTGTACGAAGTGATTGATGAGCGCAGCATAGTGAACTCTATTGTTGGCTTATTGGCGACAGGCGGTTCGACCAATCACACCATGCACATTGTCGCTTACGCTCGTGCGGCAGGCATCATAGTGACTTGGGACGATTTTGCGGAATTGTCGAAAGTCGTGCCATTACTGACACGAATTTATCCGAATGGACAAGCGGATATTAACCATTTCCAAGCGGCAGGCGGTATGGCTTTCTTAGTGAATCAACTGCTTAAAGGGGAGTTGCTGCACAAAGACGTGAATACCATCGCTGGTCGTGGTTTGGAACGTTACACCAAAGAGCCATTTTTGGTGGACGGTAAATTGGTATGGCGTGATGGCCCAACAGAAAGTTTGGATTTGGATGTGGTACGTCCAATTGATAACCCATTCAGTAAAGAAGGCGGTTTGTCTCTATTGAAAGGTAACCTAGGTCGCTCTGTGATCAAGGTTTCTGCAGTGAAAGAGGAGAACCGAGTTATCGAAGCGCCTGCTGTGGTTTTCCATAGCCAACATGATTTAGCAGATGCCATTGGCAGCGGTGCATTGAAACGTGACTGTATTGCTGTTATCCGTTTTCAAGGTCCAAAAGCCATGGGCATGCCTGAACTTCATAAGTTAACCCCTTTCCTCGGTAACTTGCAGGATCAAGGCTATAAAGTGGCTTTAGTGACAGACGGTCGTATGTCGGGAGCATCTGGTAAGGTGCCCGCCGCCATTCATTTGACGCCAGAAGCCCTTGCGGGTGGTCTGATTGCTAAAATTCAAGATGGTGACATGGTGCGCCTCGATGCTAATGAGGGCACTTTGTCATTATTGGTATCTGAAGAAGAACTTCAACAGCGTGAAGCTGCAACGCAAGATTTAACCGCTTCTCATCAAGGTATGGGACGCGAGCTGTTTAGCGCTCAACGTATTTTAGTGAGCGGTGCCGAACAAGGCGCATGCAGCTTGTTTAACGATTAAACCTTTCCTCTGGCTACTAACCTTGCGTTAGTAAATGGTGTTTGGGGCTTGTTTAAGCCCCTTTTTTTTGCTCGTTTTATCTTATACACATCTTGTTATCGAAAGCATATAAGTTCTTTAAAGACTCACCATCAGAGTTTAAACCTCTTTATTTTGTGACAGGGTCTGGGACGGTAATTCGCCAAAGAAGAGCTGATATTCTTGTGAGAATCGACCAAAGTGGTTGAACCCCCATTCCATCGCCATACTGGATACTTTAGTGCGACTGTTGGAGTTCATTAAGGCGTGACGTACTTGGGTCATGCGATACTTTTTTAACCATCCCAATGGGCTGTCGCCGAAATACTCTTTGAACCCTGAGAATAAGGTAAAGCGACTGACGCCAGCGTAATCACAAATGTCTTCAATTGTTACCTTGTCACGAGCATGGTTTTTCATCCATTCACAGGCACGTATCAAATAAGCGGGTGTTGCTGGTCTACTGTGTTCTGGAGTGGATTCTTGTAGTTGACTGGTGAGGGTGTTTGGCTGAGATAAAAGCAGCCCTTTGATGATGGTGAATTCTAGGTCTTCAACCATTTTCGGGTGTGAGTACAAGGCGCTCATAGTAGACCAATGATTAGCGATCTGTTGAACCATACACCACCAAGCTTTGATCTCTCGCTGTCTAAGTTGCATGGTGGCGTCAAATTGAATGGGCTCTTTGATGGTGTCGCCCGTTAACTTTTCGGCCACATAATGGACAGAATGCGAAGGAATAAGTAATTGCAGCTTCTGGCAATCTGGACTGATTTCTAATTCTTGTTGATGCGTTGGTGAGACAATTAAGCCCTGTTCGTGATCTGATTTGAGTTCTGAGCCAATGCAGCGAAGTGTTTGTTTTCCTGTGATGGGCAAGCTTAGGCTATAGCCTTTGAGTTTGTCGTCCGCATTGACGTTAATAGCCACACCACTGCCATAAGACAGTAGGCCAGTGACAATGTCTAAACCGGGTAGTCGATGGCCTTTATGATGAAAGTCCAAAGACTCTTTTCCCCACAAGTCTAACTCATGGGGTCCACAAATATTATCCATCCATCGATTTGCTGCCATTGCTGTATGGCATCTAGATTCAAGTTCATGGAATTCTTGAAGCATTGTGTTCTCCGAAGTGCTTAAAGACTAGCGAACTAGTTATTATTTTTATTAGTGATGCAGTAAAAGCGGAATGTATGATGCGATCAATCAATGACAGTCAACTCATAATACGGCTTTTAAGTCTTTCTTCTGTGCTTACAATAAGCTGGTCCGCAAAAAATCTCAAATTTGATTCATCGTTTGTTGTGAATAAAAAAAGCAAAAGACATACCAGTTTTGGATCTTACTAAACAAGCAAGCCAAAGGTGACTTTATGATGCATTGAAGGTGAAAAGAGGGGGAATAGGTTGGTTTAAATGGTGTATTGTTAGGAAATCGTTTGGTTGTTTGATGTTAAACCTAAGCCTCTTTCTTGTGGTGTGTGCAATTATTGCGCATCAAGGGGCAAGAAAGAGGCGTCCGATAAGTTTAACTGGTACTGCTGGCAATGAATTTTTCAAAATACAGTTTGCCATTATCAATGCCATTGGACTTTAACCATTCGATGGATGAATCTATCATGGGTGGCGGTCCGCAAAGGTACATGTCAAATTCTGAGGCCTTAAGATCATCGGCATCTAACACGTCTGTAACATAGCCAGTTGTGCCTTGATAGTTGTCGCTTGGTTGGCTGACAATTACTTGGTAATCAAAGTTGGCTAACTGTTGCTTGTAAGCTTCGATTCGTTCAAGTTCACAGGCGTCTGCTTCATGACGTACACAGTAGAATAATTTGAATTGGGTATTTGCTATCTGGTTATTAGCATTTTTGCGCTCCACAATTTCATCCAACATCGCAAGGAAAGCTGACAGGCCTGTACCACCTGCAACATAGAACTGTCTTCGTTGAATTTCGCGTAGATAGAAAGAGCCAAGAGGGGCTTCTAATGACAGTTCATCCCCCACTTTACAGCGCTCGCGGATGTAGTCGCTCATAGCGCCCTCTGGTAATAAGCGAATCAAAAACTGCAATTGAGTTGAGTCATCACTGGCTGTGGCAAAGGAGTAAGCTCGCCAAACATCTGTGCCTGGTACTTTAATGCGTGCATACTGCCCGCCGAGATAGTCCAGTCTCGTTTCTTGGTTGGTCAACTCTAGATACAGGTTGGCAGAGGAGTCTGCGACTTTTTCAATGCGGGTGACTTTGGCGGTGACTTTAGCAAGCTCTTTGTTCGAACAAAGTGACGAGTCAATGTCATAGTAATAGGCCCCTGAGGACTGAACTCTGGTCTGACAGGACAAGATGTGTCTTGCTTCCAGTTCACTCTCTGTTAATGCGTCTTCGTCGACAAAGTCTTGTTCGTACTGACCGGATTCACATAAGCCTTTGCAGGCGGCACAAACGCCTTCGCGACAGTCAACAGGTAGGGTAATACCGTTGCGAAAGGCTGCATCAAGTAGAATTTCATTGTGTTTAACGTCAAAGAAAACGGTTTGTCCATCGGCAAAGCTTAGAGCAACTCGATGAGTCATAATTTTATCTCCAAAACCTAAAGCCACTGTGTCATTAACCACAGCAGCCCCGGATGTTTTGTGTACGGCAAAGTAAGCCAAACAAAAGGGTTATACGTGGTAAAAGTCCATGACAGAGTTAATGATGTCATTGAATATTACGGTATGTTTACGCTGAACTTTCCATTCACCAGCTTGTTTCACTAGGTTCAATGTCGCTGTTCCATAGAGCATTTCGGTACTGCCCAAGCGGGTATAGTTGGTTTGCCAGCCAAATTGAGCTTCAATTTTGCCATCGCTTAGCTCACGTACTTTGACGTTGGAAATTTGGTGCAAGGTTCGAGGTAATGGATTCGAAGCGGCAGATTTTCCGGTTCGCAAGCGGAAAACTCGGTCCTCAATCCCTGAGCGATTGGCATAGTAAATCAATGACATACCGGTTTTTGGGTTATCAATGTACTCATGTTCTGAATCCCATTGTGGGATCCAGAATTCACTGTCAGGTGTGAAGGTATCAATGTAAGCATCCCAATCTTTTCGGTCGCAAAGGTCAGCTTGAGAATATAGAAATTGCTCGACGGAATGTTGTAGTTCGCTCACCTTATACCTCCTTAAGTGATAGTTCTGTTTTTTTGAGGCCGTTTAACAACAGGTTTTGCCATGTACCATGTTGGTTAACGTAAAGGCCTTCGTGGGTGAATTCTGTGCCAGTGATGTTTGGCTGGATGCCTAGTGTTTGCGTATTTTTAGTAGGGCCATATTGCCAGTCATGACAACCGCGACTAATGTCATTCCAACGTTCTAAGCGTGCTTGGAAGCCACGTTGTGCTTCTCGGAATTCCACCAAGTCATCAGGTGTTCCCATGCCAGACACATTAAAGAAGTCCTCAAACTGACGAATGCGACTTTCTCTTGCCTGCGCTGATTCCCCTTTCACACCAATGCACTGACTGATAATTTGTGTTTTATTCCAAGCGACTGGGCGAACAATACGCAATTGAGAACTGATTTGATCCATGAAAAATAAGGAAGGATATAAGTTTAGATTACGTAGGCGGTGCATCATCCATTCTGCTTGTTGTTGACCGTATTCTTCAATTAAACGCGGCATTACCGTATCGTAGCCAGGTCTTACAGTAGGGTTAACCATGTCACTGAAGAGTAAGCTGTGACCATTCTGGAAGGCGAACCAACCATCATCTGTATCAGCATCCCCGGCGCCTAACTTACTGTAATCAAGCGTCTCAACGCTGTTTTCTTTTTCGGCGTCTAGTTGACTACGGTGTTGAACGGTTGCGACATAATTGTAGTGAACGGTACTGACATGGTAACCGTCTAGTCCATTCTCATTTTGAAGTTTCCAGTTACCTTCATAGGTGTAGGCAGATTTGCCGGGTAACACTTCCAATTCACCAGTAGGTGATTGAGCAACCATCATATCGAGGAATATTTTGGCGTCACCTAGGTATTCTTCTAGGGTGTCTGTGGCTTGCGTATCTAATGAGATGAAGACAAAGCCTTTATAAGATTCAATACGGGCTTTTTTTAGACCCCGTGTTGCTTTGTCGAAATCTTCAGGATATTCCCCAGGTGCTTTTACTTTTACAAGTCGTCCATCGCTTTTGTAACACCAAGCATGGAAAGGGCAGGTGAAAGTGGATTGATTGCCTTTCGATAATCTCGTTAGTGTGGTGCCTCTATGTTGGCAGGCATTAATGAGCGCATTTAACTGGCCTTTCGCATCACGTGTAATGATCATCGGCTGGCGTCCTGCCTGCATGGTGACATAGTCATTTGTGTTTGGAATTTCACTTTCATGGCAGGCGTAGATCCATACCTTTTCAAAGATGTGTTCCATTTCCAGATCGAATAATTCTGGTTTGGTAAATACGTCACGTGCTATACGAAAAGCAGACTCATCTGGACGGAAGTCTAAGCAGCTGGAAATATAATCTCGCCATTGTGACGAGCTAAGTGTTTCACTCATATTTAACCTCTTTTTATAAATGCAACCTGGTATTGGTTGTCTTGTATGTTTTTTCATTAGAGGCTGAGTAGCGGTGAGAAACTATCCTTTTAGTTGAGCAAATATATCCGCAAAAATAGTAACTGGATATGAATGGGGAAGTGGACAGAAGAGCGTAATAGATTCTTAATCTATTAAATTCAACTAGTTACTTTTGATTTTTTGTTTTTTTATACATGAAAAATAACTGGCTTAGCTAGAAAAAAGCAGCCTTTTTGAGAAAAGTGATTTTATTGTATTTGCCAAATAATATGGATATAAGTGCTTAAATATGTGGATAGAGTAATTTATTTTTCTCTGATTATATCTAAAGCTATATCACAGGATGCCTTATTTTAATAATTAACCATGGTTTCTGTGCTATGTCCCATAAATATAATGTTCTATTTAGCTAAGAAAGGTATGAACAAGTTTACTGACTACGACAACCTGCTCCTAGGTTGCTCCCCCTACATCCATGTAGGTCTCCTTCGGGTCTTTCAGGGAAACTGATGTTCAGAAGACTTATTCGCACCTTCCCTAATATCACAATTGGAGTCGAGATGAATTATTGTAAACGAATTACCCTGCCGATATTTACTTCCACAATACTAATGCTTTCCTCTATTTCAGCTACTGCTCAAGACTTTAGATTGGGGCTTATTACTCCACCACCACATATGTGGACTAAAGCAGCAAATAGCTTCGCAGAAGATTTAAATGCAAAGTCGAATGGTAAGCATAAAGTTTCAGTTTTCCCTGCAAGACAACTGGGTAATGAAGCGCAAATGGTGCAACAGTTGCAAACTGGGGCATTAGATATGGCGTTTTTGACCATTGCAGAAATGTCGAACCGTGTTCCTGATTTTGGGGCACTTTATGCGCCTTATTTGGTAAAGGATATTCATCATGCCGCTGCCTTGTTACGTTCAGATACAGCGACAGGTTTATTGAATAAGTTACCTAGTCAAACAGGTTTAGTGGGTATTGGATACGGTATGGCAGGTATGCGACAAATGTTGAGTCGTGATGCTGTTGCTAGCCCTATAGATTTAAAGGGTAAGAAAATTAGAATAACGCCTTTTGAGCCTATTCGTGATTTTTATGCGGCGATAGGAATGGCGCCGACTCCATTGCCATTACCTGCGGTTTATGACGCTTTGGCGAATGGACAAGTTGATGCAATTGATATGGACTTCGATTCCATCATGATTTTGAAGTTCTATGAGCGCGCAGATAATCTCTTGATCTCAAATCACATGATGTTTCCTATGGTTGGCGTAATCTCCGGTAAAACCTGGAAGCGTTTGAGTAAAGACGATAGAAAACTGATTCAGCAAACCATGCAGCAACATTTGAGTAATGTGATTGATCATTTTGCAGCGCAAGAACAAATGCTGGAAGATCAAATTCGAGCGTTGGATATCACAGTTCAAGAAGTCGATGCCAGTTCGGTCGCTGAGGTGATTAAGGATTGGGAAAAAACCTGGTCTGTTAAAGCGCCTATTTTAAAGCAATTACGTAAAACGGCTGCGGATTTACAAGAAGGTTAATAGACAAACCTGTGAGCGATAAGTCGGCTTTTATTGGTTGCTCACAGGTTTATCAGGAATGATATATGCTAAAAAAAGTTTCAAATTTTATCGCCCATATGGAAACCATATTTGCCTCAGTTTGTGCGGGGGCAGTGACTTTGCTTATTTTACTGAATATTGTCACCCGCTCTGTTGGGTATGCGATTTATTGGGTTGATGAGTTAGCCATTTATGTCATGATTTGGATGACCTTATTTACCACTTCAGTAATGCTTAAAAAACGTACCAGTGTGTCGGTTACTTTGTTGGCTGATGCCTGTCCGCCTAAAGTGCGCTACTGGTTTGATGCTGTTGGTGATTTATTTGTATTGGTTTTTGCTGGCATCATCTTATGGTTGTGTATTCGCTGGTATGACCCCGTTGGCCTGTTCCAGGCTGGTATGGATGTTTTAGCGTTTCAAGGGGATACCTTTAATTTTATGTATTCAGAAAATACCAATACCATAGGTATCAAAAAATTCTGGATCTGGTTGGCTCTTCCCTTGTTTTCTCTCTCGCTCACTATTCATGCAGTAAACAATTTTCTTGAAAGAATAATGGGCAAACATCTTGTAGGAGAAACAACATCATGACGTTCGTGGTTTTTCTGTTGTTATTATTTTTAGCCATTCCCATTGCCTTAGTGTTGGCCTTGACAGCCTTATGGTACATCTATTCTTCTGATAATTTGGTGCTATTGGACTCTTACCCTCAACAATTGTTTGGTGCCATTGAAAGTTATGGTTTATTAGCCATTCCACTGTTTATGCTAGCAGGCGAATTGATGAATGAAGGCGGTTTAACGACACGTTTGATCAATTTGGCGCGAATATTGGTGGGTGGTTTTAAAGGTGGTTTGGCGTATATCAATTTGGTTGCCAATATGATGATGGCGGCGATTATGGGATCAGCGGCATCGCAAATCGCTATTATGTCTAGAGCCATGGTTCCTGCGATGGAAAAAGAAGGCTATAACAAGCCTTATGCTGCGGCGATTACTGCTGCTGGTGGATTATTATCTCCCATTATTCCACCCTCAATGCTGTTCGTATTATTTGGGGTATTGGCACAAGTGCCAATTGCTGACATGTTTATCGCCGGCATTATTCCCGGTTTAGTCATGGCATTTCTGTTCTTTTTGGCGATTAGCATAATGGGGTTAGTGTATGAATACCCTAAAGGTGAGTGGCCTTCAAAAGCACAAGTGAAAAATTACATTATTATGGGGATTCCCGCTGGTTTGATACCAATGCTCATAATAGGTGGCATTTTGACGGGCTTGGCTACACCAACAGAGTCTGCTGCTCTGGCATCATTAGCAGCGCTTCTAATTGGCAAGTATGTTTATAAAGATTTTCAATACTCACAATTATTCGAAGTTTTAAAACGTACGGCTTTCAGCTCTGGTATGGTGATTATGTTGATCGCTTCTGCTGGGGTTTTTGGTTGGGTCATTGTGTTTGAAGAAGTGCCTCAACGTGCTGCAATTTGGATTGCAGACCAAACTTCTAATCCATTTGTCTTCTTGTTAATGGTCGTGGGGATTCTGTTATTAGTAGGGATGGTCATTGATGGCATTGCTGCCTTGATATTAGTGGTGCCTATCTTATTGCCCATTGCTCAAAGTCAGTTTGGCATAGATGCCTTTCAATTTGGTGTTGTGGTGTGTTTAACTTTGGTGCTTGGCTTGTTGACGCCGCCTGTTGGGGCAGGGTTATTTATTGCCTCTACTATGACAGGTGCCAAGCCTATGGTGATATTTAAGGCACTGGCCCCTTTCTTACTGGCTACTTTATTAACATTGGTTTTATTGTGTTGGGACGCACGTTTAACGACCATTCTATTATCTAATTAATTGCGCTCATTAAAAAAGCCTCTTTTTACCAAGGTCAAAAGAGGCTTTTAAATGAAATACATTTTATTGATCAGGGGTGTTCCCTGTCATTAATTTACTCCATGGTATCCAAAGCTTTTTCGTAATCGTCAAAAGAGCGAGTGACAGACTCTTCTGGTGCACCAGATGTGATGCTAACAACAATAATAGCAATGCTAGATAGGATGAAACCCGGTACGATCTCGTAAACATCAAAGATGCCGCCCGTAAGTTGTTTCCAAACCACGACTGTGACACCACCCACTATGATACCTGCTAGAGCACCATTGCGGTTCATGTTGCGCCAGAATAAGCTTAGGATGATGGCAGGGCCAAAGGCCGCACCAAAACCAGCCCATGCATAAGATACTAGGCCAAGAACAGAGCTTTCTGGGTTAAGTGCCAGTACTAAGGCGATGATTGAAATCACCACAACAGCTAAACGACCCACAATAACGATTTGTTGTTGAGAGGCATTCTTGTTGAACAATTGCTTGTAAAAGTCTTCCGCAAGAGCTGAAGATGATACCAACAACTGAGAATCCGCAGTACTCATGATAGCCGCAAGAATTGCCGCCAATAGAATACCTGCAATCACAGGGTGGAAGATAGCATTCACCAGAATCATGAAGATTTTTTCAGCGTCGTCTAATTGACCTGCAAGGTTAGTATCAACATAAGGAATACCCACAAAACCAATCAGCAAAGCACCTGCCATGGAGATCAAAGTCCAAGATACGGCAATACGACGCGCTGTGGTAATGTCTTTATTAGAGCGCGCTGCTTTGAAACGAGCCAAAATGTGCGGTTGACCGAAGTAACCAAGGCCCCAAGCCAACAAAGAAATGATGCCAATGATACTCAAGGCTTCGCCTTTGGCATTAGTGAAAGCATCCAATAGGGCAGGGTTCTTCATTTCCAAAGTGTGCGTCAATTGTGAGAAACCACCATCAAGGGCAATGATGGGTACGATTACTAATGCTGCACACATCATTAGGCCTTGAACTAGGTCTGTCCAAGCCACCGCTAGGAAACCACCAAACAAGGTATAAGAAACCACACACACAGTGCCAATGATCACAGCGTAGGTGTAATCTAAACCGAAAACAGTTTCAAATAACTTACCACCGGCAACCAAACCAGAGCTGGTGTAGAAAAGGAAGAATAGTAAGATAAAGAGTGCTGAAATGGTTTGAATGAGTGAGGATTTATCGTTAAAGCGTTTTGCTAAGAAGTCTGGCAAGGTAAGCGCATTATCTGTTTTGATACTGTAAGTACGTAGACGTTTTGCACAGATTAACCAGTTGAGCCAAGTGCCGATTAACAGGCCAACGGCAATCCAGATGGATTCCATACCCGCCGCATAGGCATAGCCAGGCAGCCCCAAAAGTAACCAGCCACTCATATCTGATGCGCCTGCGGAAATGGCTGTTGGCCATGGGCCTAATGAACGACCTCCAAGAAAGTAGTCTTCAGAATTGGAAGTTAATTTGTATGCATACAAACCAATCCCTAGCATGACAACTAAGTATGCTAGGAAGGTAAAGCTGATCGCGTAACTGCTTTCAATCATATTTGTCCCCTAAATTGACGGGCTTGCGGATAACATCACGAAGATATTTAAAGACAGCACATCCGAATGACTGGATGACGGTAAAGAGTGGTATACAGAAGTCAGGTAATGACCACATCCGAAAGCGACTATTTGTTAAATTTTTATTGTGGTAGTCATTGATCTTAGCCAATGAGATTATCCTTTCTCTATGAAGAGAATGAATGTCATTTGCCTTATTTCAAGACGTATGAGGATTCTAGGTGGCTGAGCAGCGATAATCTTGCAAAATACTCGCTCAAAATTGTAAAAAGCTCTGAAAAAGAGGTAAAGCGTGACTTTTCTTTCTTAGAAAGGAAAGGAAGGCGACATAAGTGTCGCCTTCCAAAAGGTCATAGCAAAGTCAAAACAGAAGTGATTATTTGTCTACTTTAGGCAAACGAGTGTCCTGTACGCTTTGCTTAAGTTTTTTCAAATGGGCGTTGAATTCTGGGCCACGTTTCAACAATACTCCGGTGGCCAGCGCATCAATTAGAGTCAAATATACAATACGCGAACTCATTGGCGTGTAGATGTCGGTGTCTTCCGTTTCTTCAATGGGCAGCACAATAGAACAATGTTCTGTTAGAGGTGATCCAGGGTTAGTGATACCAATAACAGAAGCGCCTGCTTCACGAGCAACGCGAGCGGTTTCAATCAAGGGTAGGGTTCGGCCTGTGTAAGAAATCAATACCACGGCATCGCCAGGATGCGTGCCTGCCGCCGCCATGCGTTGTACCAAGATGTCGGTATAAGCCACTACGGGCATGTTAAGACGGAAAAATTTGTGATGTGCGTCTTTAGCAACTGGGCCTGACGCCCCAAGGCCGTAAAATTCTATTCGACGAGCTTGTGCCAAAACATCTACTGCCCGGCTGATCAAAGCTTCGGGTAATAATTCCTGAGCTCGTGTAAGGTTACTTTTTGCTGCTTCAAAAATTTTTGCGGTCACTGCACCTGGTGCATCATCCGGTTCTACATTCAGGTTTACGTAAGGTGTACCTGTAGCCAGACTTTGTGCCAATGATACTTTAAAATCTGGGAAGCCGCTGCCGATTAAGCTGCGACAAAATCGGTTTACCGTAGGTTCACTGACTTCCGCTCTAGCGGCCAACTTGGCAATACTGGAGTGAATGGTGGTTTTTGGGTCGGCTAAAATAGCTTCTGCGACTTTTCGCTCTGATTTACTTAATGTACTCAGGCGTTCTTGTATCTTACGAATAATGTCTTCGTGTTTATTCATTGATCTGCTTCAGGTTGTCTATTGACTCGAATGGTTCAGTTAGTCATTCTGACAGCGACTTACAATTCTGGCAATAAAATGATGAAAAATGAGCAAACTATCTGATTCTCTGGCTCGTATTTCGGGCTTTCTTCCGAATATCGGCTCTTATCAGGTAAGAGAATTACAAGAAGGTTTTACAAATCAGGTGTACTTGCTATCCAAACCTGGGTCGGCTTCTTTGGTGTTGCGTTTAGCAGATATCGATGTGGTGGCATTTTACATTGATCGACAAGCTGAGTTAGTCACCTTAAAGCGGGCTGCGCAAAGCTCAGTGTCGCCAGCATTGCTCTATCAAGATGATAATCTCATGCTGACGGAATTTGTATCCCAAACCTCATTGGACTGGCAGATTCAGCATCAAATGCAAGACATTGAACGCATTGCTAGGCAGCTTAAAAAAGTACATCAATTGCCTCTGGTGTCACATCATTATCAAGTGGATAAAGTGATTGCTCATTACTTATCATATATTGCCCGTTTGATAAGGGAGAAAAGTGGCCTTGAAGAGACTGGTTTAACTCAAGAATGCTCCTATCTGCAGGATAGGTTGGCGGATCTTAATATTGAGCCAAGCGGTTTGGATTCCGTGTTGTGTCACAATGATTTAAACCCTAAAAATGTACTGATGGATGCTCAGCAATTGTGGTTTATAGATTGGGAGTACACTGGTGTGGGCGACCCCTTATTTGATTTGGCGGTGGTGGCTAAATCCCATAATCTAACCACGCCGCAAAGAATCCGTTTATTAACCGCATATGATTGGCCATTGGCTATCGAGTCTAGCTTGCCAAAATTAGAAAGCTATTGTCAGGCTTATGGCTTAAGAGAAATGGCATGGTTGTTGTTAAAATATTTGCTTGATCCGGAAGATCCTTTGTCTCTGGATTATTATTTTGAATTTAAAGGAAACCCAAGTTTGAATCCATTTCATAATGCACATTCTGGTGAGCTCGTATGACATCTTGGATGACCTTAACAAACGATTGGCAAGATAAATTATCAGCTGAGTGGCATAAGGACTATATTCAATCCTTACAAGACTTTTTGAATACCTTGCCGAGTGAACAAGTGTATCCCTCTCCAGAAAACTATTTGGCGGCGTTAAAAAGTACACCTTTTGCTAACGTCAAAGTTGTCATTATTGGTCAAGATCCTTATCACGGAGAGGGGCAAGCTCACGGTTTGTCTTTTTCTGTCAGACCCGATGTGAAAGTGCCGCCATCTTTACAGAATATCTATAAAGAATTGCAGCAAGATTTAAACATAATACCCGCTCAACATGGCTATCTAAAGAGTTGGGCTGAGCAAGGGGTATTATTGCTAAACAGTGTATTGAGTGTCTCTGCGGGGCAAGCAGGCTCTCATCAAAATAAAGGCTGGGAAATATTAACGGATAAAATTATTGCCTTGTTGAATGACGAAAAACAGGGCCTAGTGTTTCTTTTGTGGGGCAGTTACGCACAGCAAAAAGGACGATTTATTGATCGACACAAGCATTGTGTTCTGGAATCCGTTCATCCGTCTCCTTTGTCAGCTTACCGAGGTTTCTTTGGGTGTGGGCATTTTTCTAAAACCAATCAGTATCTTCAACAACAAGGCGAATCACCGATTGATTGGAGACTACCTGAGATGGATAAGAAGTCTCAAAACACGGGGCAAATTTCATTGCCCTGGTGATTTCAGAGTAGGACGATGGCATCTTGATCAGTCGGCTAAATCCAACTGATAAGGAAGTTCAACCAAGTCAATTTTGGTGTCGCCCAAATACAAAGCTTGGAGTTCACTAGGGTCTTGGTTCAGTATGATTTGTCCTAAGTAACCTTCACCAAGTGCAGCGGCAGCAAAAACTTCACCTATGGTTTTACCCTGATCATCTTGAATGTTCTGCTGGGTATCTACAACGCCAGTAGGCCAGTAGGCCAGTGCTAAATGTTTCTTGGATTTACCGCGATATTTCATGCGCGCGACGATTTCTTGGCCGGTATAACATCCTTTGGTAAAACTGATGCCGCCATTGATTTGCATGTTCAGCCATTGTGGTAATAGGTTTTCGCTCTGCGCCTTTGAGATGAGTGGTCGAGCGGTTAATAAGCTTAAGCCAGAAAGCTGTGCCTGTTGCTCGGTTGGTTGAGCTGGTGCTGAAATAAGTTGCCATTCCAGCTGCAAAGGATAATTGGCAAGCTGTAAACTGATGGCATTATCTTGGTGTTGTACTGGAAAGTGTTCTGGAAGTTGGTCTGTTTTTTCCGCCTTACTGAATGTTATTTTTTCAACCAAAGTGAATGCGTCAGTGGCATCTGTGAGTTCGGCTTTAAAGAATACGGCGTATTTCTTTAGGTGGCTTAGACTGGTATCAACCAAGTCCTGACTCATGAGCAACAACAAGCGGTCTGTTAGTTGCATCAGAAAAAAATTACAGATAATACGACCCTTGTTAGTACAAATGGCACCATAGACACCAGTGGATTCTGTGACCTTGTTTAGATCGCAAGTCGTTTGGCCTTGAAGAAACTTTTTGGCGTCTGGCCCCGTAATACTGACAATACCAATATCTTTTTTGGGGTAGATAGCCGCTTGATCGGTTAGATATTGATTAATAAGTTCTTGTGACGACAACATAATCTGTTCCAACGTCTTTAAATGAAGATAAATCTTATGTGGAGTCCAAAGGGCGTTTTTCAATAGTAAAAAATAGATGTAAAAGTTCTTACTGCTTTTCTGCACTAAACAAAGCAAAAACTTTATTGTTTATTTCACTTTGGCTGCGAAATTCTCTCGGCGTCACGCCTTTTAGCTCATGGAAACGGCGATTAAAGTTAGCAACATTATTAAAGCCAACTTGGTAACAGATATTGGCAATTTGATTATCGGTTTCCGTCAGTAGGTTGCACGCTCGACTGATGCGAACACGATTTACAAATTCGATAAACCGGTTCCCCGTGGCTTTTTTAAAGAAACGGGAGAAGTGACTGTCTGACATGCCAATAAGGCTGGACACATCGGCCAGTGAAATGTCTTGGTCATAGTGTTGCGTCACATAATCCACCACTGTGTTGATTTTACGTTGCAGATTTTCATTGGATTTAAGATCAATCTGCACGGTGGAAAGTAATCGATAGTCTTTGCTTTGCGCTAAGTATTGTAACAAAGGTAAGGCCAAAGTGAGGCGATTAAGGCCGCTGGATTCTCGTACCGCTTCAAAGGATTTACGTAGATACTGATGGTCCAAATTAAGAAACTCTATGCCTGATTTAGCTTTCGCTAATAAAGGCAGAATTTCGGCCAACTCAGGCAGTATTTTCATGCCTAGGGAGAAGGACTCATGGTCAAAGCGTATGATCATATCGCGCAATTCAACGGCTTTTTGATCATTTTGACATATCCAATTATGTGGCAATCTTGGGCCGGTAAGAATCAGCTGACCAGCGGAGTAATTGCCAATGTAATCGCCTATAAAGACTTTTCCCGAGGTGGCGACTATGTAATGCAATTCATAGTCATTATGAGCATGCCAGCGAATCAACTCACTGGGATAACCATGCTCTTGATAGCGAATGGTGCCATTGTCTTTGACTAATTCGTATTCAGGGGTAAGGCGTTTTGCTGTGTTTGGCATAATAAAATTCCCCATTTTTATTTTCATTATAGTGCTCAGTTGTTAGAAGCTCTATCGACTGAGCAAAGCTATTTAAAGCGAGGCTTTAAACTTGTTTATTGCAAGCTTTAAATCCGCTTTAAATTGTGGGTAAAGGTTAATGACTTCTCCCCACAAAAAACTATGATTAACAAAGGTTTCTATGCCTTGTTCATTGTCATAAAAAGCCGTTAGCGCTGCTTTATTAGGTTCATGGTAAGGAAAGCTCAGTTTGCGCTGTTTTTCAGCTTGTAGGAAACAATACCAACTGGCAATGCCTTGTAAGGCCAGTGATGGAGTTTGACCTTGCTGGTAGTTTGCTAAGAGTGTTGGGTAAACAAACACGGGAAATTTAGCATAGCCATCACCACAAATTCGTTCTATGGTGTCGCCAATGTTTTTATTACTGAATCGCTCAGCAATTTTTTTAGCGTAGGCTGCCAAATCTACTGCCGATTCACCAATGCCAGGGCGTACCTCTTGCTCAATAAAATCGTGAAAGTATTGGTTGAGTGATGAGTCCTGCATGGCTTCATCAAAAAATTGTAAGTTTTTTAATGCGGCTTGATAGGTAATGCAGGTATGGCCAGCATTGAGAATACGAATTTTCGCTTCTTCATAAGGTTCTACATCTTCAACAAATTCCACACCAACTTTATCCAAAGCGGGTTTCAGTCCAGCAAAATTATCTTCTACCACCCATTGGATAAAATCTTCTGCCATCACCGTCATTTGATCGTCAATGGTAAAGCGCTGTTGCACATCTTGAAGGTGTTGCTGGTTTGGCTTAGGAGTAATTCGGTCAACCATAGAGCAGGGGAAGGATACATTTTGATCTACCCATGTCGCTAATTGCGCGTCTTGTTTTACGGCAATAAACTGCATTAGTCCTGTCTGTAATAGTTTGCCATTGTGGCGTAAATTATCACAACACAATAAGGTGATTTTACCCGCAGAGGATTGACTGCGCAGCTTCAGACCTTCATACAAAAAGGCATACAAAGTATGACGTTGCCCTTGAATATCCCCTGCAATGGCTGGATGTTGCGCCAATAGTTTATGATGTTCATCCAGATAATAACCGCCTTCTGTTACTGTGCTGGTGACCAATTGAATATTTGGGCTCGCCATGGCTTTGTCTACTTGAGAAGCTTGTTTAGCACCGTCGATGAGTTTAACAAGAGAGCGAATGTGTTGATATTTAGTCTGCCCAACAGCACTCATGGTTTTTAAGACATACTCACCTTGTTGTTGGGTCAGTTTAGCGAATATTTCGCTGTCTTGAGGGCGAATGTTTACCCCAATAATGCCCCAGTTTTGTTGTTCAGAAAGATTGAGCAACTGGTCAAAATACACTGCCTGATGGGCTCTATGAAAAGCGCCCACTCCTAGATGAATCACCCCCGCGTTAATCTGCTCTTTTTCGTAGCTCTGACACAAGAGTTGAGTTGTATTTTGGTTGGCTTGAAGAAAATTCGCCATGTTATTCACCTTCTGTACTTACTGAAATCACGCGGTCTTGATCGTTCAATAAAATGATTTCATCGCGATCAATTTTTAATTCAACGTTTTGACCGTCTAACAAAACGCTACGCGCTGAAGCTTTGACAATAATGGTTTGACCTGAAGACAATTGAATGTGGGCATAAGCTTCTGAACCAAGGTGTTCAACCAGTTCTACGCGACCTGATATGTCACCATCTTGGCCAACCAAATGAAGGTGTTCGGGACGAATTCCCATAATGGACTGCTGACTTAGCTCTCCTTGCAAACGGGCCGCAGGGAAGTCAATGTTGCGACCTAATAAGGTTAAGATCACATGAACATCCTGCTGGTGGGCTTTTTCTAGCGGAATTAAGTTCATCTTAGGTGTGCCTATGAACTCCGCGACAAAGCGACTGTTTGGTTGGCGATATAATTCCAGTGGGGTTCCCACTTGCTCAATTTGACCTGCATTGAGTATCACCACGCGATCTGCCAGCGTCATGGCTTCCACTTGATCGTGGGTAACATAGATCATAGTGGTCCCCAATTTCTTATGTAAGCGAGCCAGTTCCAAACGCATTTGTACGCGCAAGGCAGCGTCTAAGTTAGACAAGGGTTCATCAAATAGGAAGACTTTAGGCTGACGTACAATGGCACGACCAATTGCCACGCGCTGACGCTGGCCGCCAGAGAGTTCTTTGGGTTTGCGCTGCAGTAAGGCATCCAATTGCAATGATTTTGAAACTGCTTCTACTTTCTCTTTGATTTCCTCCACTGGTGCTTTGGCAAGGCGCAAAGCGAAAGACAAGTTTTCTGCAACAGTCATGTGTGGATACAGAGCGTAAGATTGGAATACCATCGCTAAATCACGCTTTGAGGAAGCCAGTTCAGTAATGTCTTTACCATCCAGTTCAATGTTGCCGCCGGTGCTGGTTTCTAGCCCGGCAATGGTACGTAGTAAGGTGGATTTACCGCAACCTGATGGGCCGACGAAAACTATGAATTCGCCTTCTTCAATCGCCAAATTAATACCGCGTAACGCATGATAATCGTCGTAGTGTTTTTGTAGTTCGGTAATTGTTAAGTAACTCATAAGAAAATTCCCTAATAATTATTTTACGGCGCCGAAAGTAAGGCCCTGAACCAGTTGTTTTTGACAGAACCAACCGAATATGATGATCGGAGCGCAGGCTAATGTAGAAGCGGCGGATAATTTGGCCCAGAACAAGCCTTCCGGGCTGGAATAAGATGCGATCATTGCCGTAAGGGGAGCCGCTTCGGATGCAGTTAGATTGAGTGACCAAAAAGCTTCATTCCAACATAAGACAATTGACAGCAGGCCTGTGGAGGAGATTGCACCAATGGATAGTGGCATAACGACTTTTACCATCTCATCCCATGGCGTTGCACCGTCCATACGAGCCGCTTCAAGTATCTCTTTTGGCAAATCTTTGAAGTAAGAAAACAGCATCCAGACCACGATAGGTAAATTCATTAAGGTGAAAATAATCACCAAACCTGTGCGAGAATCCAGCAAGCCATAGTCTCGGCTCAAAATGTAGATGGGTACTAACACGCCCACAGCCGGCAGCATTTTGGTGGACAACATCCACAGCAGAATGTCCTTGGTATTTTTGGTTGGAAAAAAGGCCATGGAGTAGGCTGCTGGAATGGCGATTGCCAAGGCAATTAGTGTCGAGCCAAAGGCTGTGACAACTGAGTTCATGGCGTGATGAAGGTAATCACTGCGCTCTTGTACAATGGCAAAGTTTTCTAATGTCGGTTCAAAAAAGAGCGACGGTGGCACTGAAATAGCCTGCAGTTCGGTTTTGAAGGAAGTGATAAACATCCAAAAAATTGGAAAGAATAGGGTAAGGGCAATGGCCCAGGCAAACAGCCCTATAAACAAGGTTTTGAGTTTGCGCTGTTGAGTCAATTTCATGATGGCATCCTCATACTGTTAAGTTTTTGCCAACGGCACGAATTAAGAAAAAGGCGACAATATTGGCGAGAATGACCGCAAACAAACCACCTGCAGAGGCAACGCCCACGTCGTATTGCAGTAAGGCTTGGTTGTAAATGAGATAAGCCAAGTTGGTACTGTCGTAACCTGGACCACCGCCAGTAGAGACGAAAATTTCGGCAAAAATGGCCAACAAGAAAATGGTTTCAATCATTACCACGACGGTAATGGGGCGTGCCAAATGTGGCAGTGTTAGGTAGCGGAAAATATGCCAGCCAGTTGCTCCATCCATTTGCGCGGCCTCTTTTTGCTCTGTGTCCTGAGATTGTAAAGCGGTCACAAATACTAAGATGGCAAATGGCAGCCACTGCCAACTTACCATAATGATGATGGAAGCCAAGGGGGTGGAAGACAACCAGTCAATAGGCTCGAAGCCAAGTGTTTCTGATATCCAAGCAAAAATGCCGTACACAGGGTTCATCATCATGTTTTTCCAGATCAAGGCATTTACGGTTGGCATGATGAAGAAAGGTGAAATCAGTAATACACGAACTATGCCTTGTCCCCAAAAAGGACGATCAATTAAGGCTGACAACAGTACGCCCAGCACAACCGTTATAATGAGCACTGAGCCAAGTAAAATTAACGTGTTGGCAATGGCTGGCAAGAAGCCTGGGTCGGTTAGGAAAAATTCAAAGTTCATCCAGCCAACAAAATTGTTCTGGCCCGGATACAAAAGGTTGTATCGAATGGTCGAAAAATAGATGGTCATGGACAGAGGAACTATCATCCAGATAAGCAACAAGATGACAGAAGGCGCCATTAATAAACGAGTGATTGAGCGCTTCATAGTGTGATCTCTTAATATTAGCGTTAACTGCTGCCTTTAATGAGCAATAACAGGAAAAGTAAAAGGTAGGGCCTCCGCCCTACCTTTTGGCCTTAGGAGGCTATAGCATTTATAAGCTAGGTGACTTAGTAGTAACCTGCTTGACGCATTTGACGATCCGCTGAACGGTTGGCTGATTGTAATGCACGTTCGACCGACATGGTTCCAGACAAGGCGCCTGAAATCATTTGGCCAGCGGTTGTCCCTATGGCTTGAAACTCAGGAATGGCAGCAAACTGAACGCCGACATATGGAGAAGGTTTCATGGTGCTGTCATTTGGATTGGCAGAGTTAATGGCTTTCAACTCAGCGTCTGCAAACACAGCAGCTTGCTGGAATTTGGCGTTCTCATAGGTGCTGGTACGTGTGCCTGTTGGAACGGACGCCCAGCCATTGGTTTTGCCCACAAGGTTTATGTATTGCTTTGAGGTTGCCCAGCGAACAAATTTTTGTGCTTCGACAGAATGTTTGGTTGCCGCAGGAATGCCTAACGCCCATGCCCATAGCCAGTTAGCGCCTTTTTGACTGACTGAGTATGGTGATTGCGCGAAGCCGACTTTATCATGCACTTTACTTTGTTTAGGATCGGTTACGAATGAAGCTGCGATGGTGGCGTCGATCCACATACCGCATTTACCTTCGTTAAATAGGGCTAGGTTTTCGTTGAAGCTGTTGCTGCTAGAACCTGGAGGCCCGTATTTGCTTAGTGTATCCACGTAGAAATTGACGGCGTTTTTCCATTCAGCACTTTCCAATTGCGGTTTCCAGTTTTCATCAAACCAGCGAGCACCAAAAGAGTTGGCGATGGTGGTTACTAGAGCCATGTTGTCGCCCCAGCCAGCCTTACCACGAAGACAAATACCATAAACTCCGTTGTCAGGGTCATGGACGGCTGCAGCCACATCTCGAATGTGCTCCCAGCTGTCACGATCATTAATTTCCATGCCTGCGTTTTTCACTAAATCTTTACGGTACATGACCATGGAACTCTCACCATAAAAAGGCGCAGCATACATGGTGTTATTGTAAGAAAGGCCGCCACGAATCGAAGACAGAATGTCCTGCGCGTCGTAGTTACCACTGGTATCAATGGCTCTTAACCATCCACGCTCACCCCAAATAGGTGCTTCGTACATGCCAATAGTCATGACATCATATAAGCCACTTTTGTTAGCAATGTCTTGAGTCACGTTTTGTCGTAAAACTCCTTCTTCCAAGGTAACCCATTTTACCTTGATATCAGGATTGGCCTTTTCAAATTCAGGGGTCAATTTTTGCATTTCAATCATGTGACCATTGTTAACGGTCGCCACTGTGATTTGGGTTTGTGCAAAGCTATTGGTTGCACTTAGACAGGCTGCTGCAGACACAGCAATGGTAAGCGATGTTTTCATCAGGCGTTGCATAGGTTTCTCCTGTAGGAGTAATTATTTTTATATTAGTACCTAGTAGATCTTTGTATTGATCAGTAAGTGAACAAAATATAGTCCAATTAATAATTGATCTGTTAATACATAAAAATCCAATTCTTGTACTATTTTGTTTACTTTGATGGTTTTAAGGCAGTTTTTAGTCAATAAAATATTGTTCGAGGCGAGGGGTGTGGTGATAAGGAGATAGAAAGAACACCAATTCCAATTTTTGTTTGTTGCGTATATATGTATGACACGCGTGACCGAAATCATCTTTTTCGATATCCGCTTTTCTTTTTTGGCTAGGCAATGGCTATAATGGCGACATTGAAATTAAGGGGTAATTCCATGATAGAAACAGCAGATTCGTTAAGCTTTAAAAAGCTTAAGTGGCATTGTCGTCGAGGTATGTTGGAACTTGACGTGCTACTTGAGCCATTTTTGGACGAAATTTACTTGACCTTAGAGGATGAGGATAAGCAACGCTTTCAAAAACTCATTGCTTGCGAAGATCAAGAGATCTTCCCGTGGTTTATGCAAAAAGAAGTGCCAGAAGACCCAGATCTAGCGCGCATCGTTGATATTATTGTCACCCGTGTTCAGCCTGCAGAGCACTAAACTGACCCCTTCTTGGATTGGCGTCACCCTTTGGGTGGTCGCCATCTCTTGTGGCTTCCTATTAATACCCTGGTATTTCTGGTCGTCGGACCAGCAATTACTGCTACTCTTCACTTACCTTGTGTTTCTGGTGGTTTTGCTAGCCTTGACTTTTGCTCGACCTGCAAAATGCATTGGTATTGATCTTGAGGGGGCTTTCTTAATGCACAACCAATCGCGGGAAGTCTTGCAGTTTGTGCGCATCAATTCACTGCAACTGATTGCGAAAAAAGTCCCTGACGAGTCATATAGCGCTAAACACACTTTTTGGCGTCTGTTATGGCCAGTATTTGTGGTGATTTATCGTGATCAATTGTCTTCTGAAGACTATGACGCACTGCGTTCTTATGCTGCACAACAAATGTTGTCGCGCAGCGCAGGCCACTCTTAAACAGCGCTCACCTCACGTTTTGTCTCCTGACCCTTTTTTTCAGGGGTGAGAACAGTGGGTTGGCTTTGCTCAAGTTTGTTTGGGTAATCCAGAGTAAAGTGCAAACCTCGGCTTTCCTTACGTGACATGGCTGAACGGATAATGAGGTCAGCTACTTGTGCTAAGTTACGCAACTCCAATAAGTCATTTGAAATTTTATAATTGGCGTAAAATTCGTGAATTTCAGATTGCAGCAGATCGACTCTGTGTTTAGCTCTTAGTAAGCGTTTGTTGGTTCTAACGATACCGACATAGTCCCACATAAAACGGCGTAATTCTTGCCAGTTATGAGTGATGACCACGTCTTCATCAGAGTCAGTTACTTGGCTTTCGTCCCAATCGGGAATGCTGACATGGGTTAAATCAGCGTTAAACTGTTTGATGTGTTTCGCTGCGGAGCGAGCAAATACAATACATTCCAACAAGGAATTGCTGGCTAATCGGTTTGCGCCGTGAAGGCCTGTATAGGCGGTTTCACCAACAGCGTATAAATGACTGATGTCTGTTAAGCT
The DNA here is from genome assembly GCF_040436405.1 of Marinomonas sp. THO17. NCBI lineage: Bacteria > Pseudomonadati > Pseudomonadota > Gammaproteobacteria > Oceanospirillales > Oceanospirillaceae > Marinomonas > Marinomonas sp. THO17. The sequence goes on from NZ_AP031575.1 coordinate 3,346,445, forward strand.
ATGTTGATCTACGACAACACCACCGCATGTATAGTGTGCCGCGGGCACCACAGGAATTGGCCCCTTGGTCATGTCATGACCATATTCTAAACAACGCTTGTAGAGGGTTGGAAAGTGCTCCCTAATAAAGTCACTGTCTTTATGGGAAATGTCTAACCACACATGGCGCACGCCTAAACGTTTCATCTCATGATCTATGGCGCGAGCAACTATGTCCCGTGGAGCCAATTCAGCTCGAGAGTCAAATTTGGCCATAAAAGGCGATCCATCGGGTAACAATAGTTTGCCACCTTCTCCACGTACTGCTTCAGAGATCAAAAAAGTTTTGGCTTTAGCGTCGTATAAACAGGTCGGATGAAATTGATTAAACTCCATGTTAGCAACACGGCAACCTGCACGCCAAGCCATGGCGATACCGTCTCCAGAGGCTGTATCAGGATTGCTGGTGTAGAGATATACCTTACTGCTGCCACCGCAAGCGAGGGAGACAAAATTGCCGTGAAACACCTCCGTTGCATCGTCGTCAAGATTCAGCGCATACATTCCGACCGCACGATTTTGTCCCCCTAGGCCTAATTTTTGTGTCGTGATGACATCGATGGCAACGCGATTGGGGAAAAATTCAATATTGGGGTGATTACTGGCGTTTTTGATTAGGGTTTTGGAAATCGCTAATCCTGTCGCATCGGCACTGTGAATAATGCGTCTATGGCTGTGTCCGCCTTCTTTAGTTAGGTGGTATTCATCGCTTTCACCATAGCGGGTAAAAGGCACGCCTTGATCAATGAGCCAATCAATACTGGCTTTGGAGTTCTCGACGGTAAAACGAATGGCATCGGGGTTACCCAGTTCCACTCCAGCGCCGATGGTATCTTTGATATGAGATTCTATGGTGTCTTTTTCCGACAATACCGCTGCTACGCCACCTTGCGCATACAAGGTGGAGCCTTCACGAATATCGGCCTTGGTCAAAATGGCGACCCGATATTGATCTGCTAGCTCAAGGGCAAGGGTTAATCCGGCTGCGCCAGCGCCAATGATGACGATGTCATGATGGTATTGTCGACTCATAGTGTAATTCTGGTTATTGACGAAAAAATTAATGTTACTATTCTTGCCAATAAATGAATACTTTCGAGTTTGCTAAATTTAGCATTCTTTGTTGATTTTATAGGAACTTGCTCACGTCCTTGTTGTCTGAATCTTTTATACAGCAAAGGCACAAAGCAGCGGAGTTTTAACAAGAGGTGCCTATGCAGCACGAAACGTCTTCTGACCAGACGTTAGTTGAAAAAGTACAGCAGGGTGATAAGCGGGCATTCGATTTACTGGTGATCAAATACCAGTACAAGGTCGTGGGGCTAATCAGTCGTTATATTCAAGATAAAAGCGAAGTTCTCGACGTGGCGCAGGAAAGCTTTATCAAAGCATACCGTTCCATTAACAATTTTCGAGGTGACAGTGCTTTTTATACTTGGCTTTATCGTATTGCCGTGAATACAGCGAAAAATCATTTGGTAAGCCGTTCACGACGCCCACCTGAATCGGATGTTGAGTTGGATAATGAAGAGGTGTTTAGCGCCTATGAATCTTTGTCTGATATAGCAACACCAGAAGCTAAGCTCAACTCCAGCCGACTTGAGCAGGCGGTGTATCATGCCATTGAGCAATTGCCTGAGGAGCTTCGTAGTGCATTGACCCTACGAGAATTTGATGGCCTCAGTTATGAAGACATAGCGCTTATAATGGATTGCCCTGTTGGTACGGTACGCTCACGTATATTTCGAGCCCGTGAAGCCGTAGAAAAGCATATTCGTCCTATTATGGGCACAGGAGAGTCGTCATGACATCAGAAAATATTACACCGCTTGACAGTAAAGCCAGTTTGTCTGCCATGTTTGATGGAGAGGCTACAACACAAGACATTGAAGCTCTGTTGGCTCAAGATACGGATGTTTTGGCGCAACAGGCAGAAGCCATTCATGCTATACAACAGGTTTTACATAAAGAAACTCAATCTGGTTTAGGTCTTGAAATGAGTCTGTTAAGTCGCATTCACGACGGCATTGCAGACCAAGAATCAGATGAATCGGTTGTGGATAATGACAATACCATTGTAACTTCCATCTCAACTCAGCAAGCGCCTTTGTCAGCTAAGACCACAAAACCACATTGGAAAGTGTGGTTTTCAAGCATGGCTGTTGCAGCCAGTGTCGCATTTTTTGTGGTGTTAGGAGGTAACCTGTTACTGCAAGGTGACGCTATACCTAACGGTGGTTTAACCGCCGAAGTGATCTCAACTCCCAGCCCAGATGTGAAATCTTTGGCAGAAGTGAATCAGCAAGCCCTGCCGATGGATAATGCCAAGTTACAACAATATCTTCGTCAACATGCTGAACAAGCTACTATGACGGTGGGACAAGGCATGATTCCCATGGCACGAGTCGTTAATTATCCAGTACGAGAGTAGTGTATGAGAGGTTTTAGGAGATTCCTTCATTGGGGACTATTAATACTTGTGATATTGACGCCTTGGCGTTTAGCCGTGGCGCAAACGCCTGATGCTGTGCAATTGTTGCGTAATATGACTGAGGCTTTTCATACCTTAAGTTACGATGGGGTATTTGTGCATTCTGAAGCCTCTAATATGAACAGCATGCGCATACGTCACAGTGTATTAAGTGGTATGGAATATGAAAGTTTAGTGGATTTAGATGGTGATAAGGTTGAAGTCTTGCGTGTCGATGACAAAATCATCTGTGTTCATCCTGATCCGACTTCAGAGAATCGAAATTCGCCTTTTAGAGCACCATTCAAAGGGTTAAAGAAAGTATCTCATGAACGCTTGGCGTTAGGCTATGAGTTGGCGGTGAGTAAAGAATCATATCGGGTGGCGGGGCGCGATGCTGTCCGTTTAACGCTGCAACCGAGAGACGAATATCGATATGGGCACGTATTTTGGTTAGATAAAGAAAACCATTTTTTGCTGAAACATGATGTGGTTAAGTCGGATGGACAACTTTTAGAGCGGGTACAATTTACGTCGATAAATTTTTCTCCTGACTTGAAACAGGAAGATTTTGTCCCCAAAAATGGTTTGCGAAGAAAAGAACAAACTAAACAGCCTCCAGTTAAGGTGAAAAATGCCTGGCAGTTTGAATGGCTACCAGCTGGGTTCAGCTTAGTATGGACAGAGGCGCGTGCCTTAAATCATGGTACAAACATGTTATTACTGTCTGATGGTATGGCGACTATTTCTGTATTTGTTGAGCCCAGTCAGACAATAAGACCCACTTCTGTAATGGGCATGGGAGCAACGGTTGCTGGGATGAGCAGCTTTAAAGTGAAAGATGATTTTTATCTGTTAACCATGGTCGGGGAAGTGCCTGGCGAAACCATTGATCGACTGATGACGGTATTTATGCCAAGAGTAGAAAATGATTGAAGAAAGCGGAAAAGTCATGGCGGTGAGTGAAGGTTTTGCCGAAGTCGAAACCATTCGTACCTCTAGTTGCTCCACTTGTCGAGCACGTCATGGCTGTGGTCATCATGCCATTGCACAAGTTTCGCCAGCAAATCGTATGCGTATGCAAGCCATTGATCCTCTTTCGGTCGAGGTTGGGCAGCAAGTGGTGATAGGTATACCTGAAGACACCTTGTTGCAAGCTTCCTTATGGATGTACTTGATGCCTTTGTTGGGTTTAGTAACTGGCGCTGTAATACCTTCTTTGTGGGCTGGCTCAAATCATTTTGCCGTTATGTTAAGTATTGTGGGATTTGCGATGGGCCTAGTGTTTGCCAGACACAAGGCGAATCAGTCCTCTAGTAATCAAGATTTTTACCCGAAAATTATACGAATTGAGTCCGTTACTGATGAATCCAGCCCTCTGCTGTTTTCACCTTAACGGCTAACCTTCTTCACCTGGCACTGTAATGAACTTGGTACGTCTTAAGGAGACCAATTAATGAACAGATTGCTTAAACACGCTAATTATCTGGTTGTCAGTATTGTTATGATGACTTCCATGTTAGCCAACGCGGCTTCATTGCCTGACTTTACGGAGTTAGTGGATAAAGCTTCCCCAGCGGTCGTGAACATCAGTACGGAACAAACGGTGACCACGCAAACGGGCAATGAAGGCAGACGTCAATTTAGCCCTAATAATGACGAATTGAATGAGTTTTTTAAGCACTTCTTTGGCCAACAACCCTTTGGTCAGCAAAATCCACCGCAGCAAGGACAACGAAGCTCTTTAGGCTCAGGTTTTATTGTTTCTCATGATGGTTATGTACTGACCAATAATCATGTGATAGATGGTGCCGATGTGATTCATGTACGCTTGAGTGACCGTCGTGAATACCAAGCCAAGCTTGTTGGAACGGATCCTCGCACAGATTTGGCATTGCTGAAGATTGAAGCCGATGATTTACCGATTGTTGATATGGGCGATTCAGATGACCTGAAACCGGGTCAATGGGTGCTCGCCATCGGTTCTCCGTTTGGTTTTGACTATACGGTAACGGCAGGCGTAGTGAGTGCAACTGGTCGTAACTTGCCATCGGACAATTATGTTCCCTTTATTCAAACCGATGTGGCGATCAACCCAGGGAATTCAGGTGGACCCTTGTTTAACCTTGATGGCGAAGTAGTGGGCATTAACTCGCAAATCTATACTCGCTCTGGTGGTTTCATGGGAGTGTCATTCGCGATTCCGTCCAATTTGGCTATGTCTGTGGTTGAGCAGTTGAAGAAAGACGGTAAAGTGTCTCGTGCTTGGCTGGGAGTATTGATTCAGGATGTAAGCAATGATTTGGCGGAATCTTTCGGCTTGGATCGTCCAAGTGGCGCCTTAATTAGTCGCGTATTGCCTGATTCTCCTGCTGAGAAATCAGGCCTGCGTTCTGGCGACATTATCATGAGTTTTAATGGTAAAAGTATTGAACATTCAGGTGAGTTGCCTTACGTGGTTGGTCGTATGAAAGCAGGGGAAGTGGTCGATGCAGAAGTGTATCGTGATGGCAAAGAACAAGATATTAAGATCACCCTAGACAATCGCCCTGATGACTCTAAGACCTTGGCGCAAGCCCAACAGGACCAAAATCGTCTAGGCATGATTGTAGGGGAAGTGCCTGCTGAAATGGCAAAACGTTACAACATTGATAATGGTGTCGTCATTGAACAAGTATTGGGTGGTACCGCAGCCCGTAATGGCTTGCAGCAAGGGGATGTGATTACCATGTTAAATGGCAAACGTATTAACAGCGTGGCCGACTTTACTGATATTACTAAAGACATTCCGTCTGGTCGCTCGGTACCTATGCGGGTTATTCGTCAAGGGTATCCTATGTTTATTCCCTTTAAGATAATGGACTAACTTTTCTTTGGGAAATTAAACCTAAGCTAACAAAAAAACGGCGGTCAAAAATACCGCCGTTTTTTATTGCCAAGTATCCGGCTTACAAATGTTTAGAGAAGATTTTTGAGTTTCTCTGATAGTTGTAAAGTGCCTGTTTTTGCATGGGTAAACTGGCAAGGTTGGTTTCATTGAAGCCACGTTCAATAAACCAATGGGCGGTGCGAGTGGTGAGCAAAAACAGAGTGTTCAATTTAAGTTTCTTAGCCGCTTTTTCTATGCCTTTTAGTAAGTGTTCACCTCGGTTTGAACCACGATAGTTGGGTGATACGGCTAAACAAGCCAACTCGCCTGCTTGCTCTTGTTCAAAGGGGTAGAGGGCTGCACAAGCAACAATGGCGCCATCACGTTCAATGACAATAAAACGGTCGATTTCGTTTTCCAAAAGTTCCCGTGAGCGACGTACTAAAGCTCCTTTTTCTTCTAAGGGGGCCAATAATGCCATCATGCCACCCACATCGTCGATGTGAGCTGGGCGCAGTTGCTCATAACTGTCTTCGTCAATCATGGTGCCTGAACCTTCACGAGTGAAAAGCTCGCGCAGTAAGCCGCCATTTTCATTATAAGAAATGATGTGAGCACGTGGCACACCATGACGAACCGACTGAACACAGGCTTCTAAAGCATGTTGGGTAATGTTATGCAGAGACTGATCTTGTAAAATGGCTTCTGCGTCCTTAGCTAACAGTTCGGAATACAGCTCACCTGCTTCATTAAAAACACCTTCTTCGTCGGTATAAATAATTAACTTATCGGCTTTGAGTTGAATGGCGGCTTGGGTAGCAACATCTTCGCTTTTAAGGTTGAAGACTTCACCAGTAGGCGAAAAGCCCAGATGGGGTAACAACACCATGTTGTCGTCTTCAAGCAAGCGAAAAATAGCATCACTGTCAATACGACGTACTTCACCTGAGTGCCCATAATCAATGCCATCGACCACACCAAGTGGACGGGCAATCACATAGTTACCACTACAGACTTTCAAACGTGCGCCATCCATAGGCGTATTGGCAAGCCCCATAGAAAGTTGTGCTTCTAATTGAACCCTTACTGCCGAGGAGGCTTGAATGACATCCGTCAATTGATTATGTGGTGTGACGCGATAGTCATTTTCTAGTGGTGGCGCAGCGTGACGACTGGTCAAAATTCGATTAATTTGTGGACGTGCCCCTTGTACCAATACGAGGCGAATACCTAATGAATCCAGCAGGGCTAGATCATGAATGATGCTGGAAAAATGGTCGCATTCCACCGCTTCACCGGGAATAAGAATGACAAAGGTTTTGCCTCGGTGGGCATTGATATAAGGGGAAGAATGGCGAAACCAATCTACGTAATTCAGTTCTTCAGGCACACTGCTTCTCATGTATTATTGCTCAGTTGATTGTAGGCAAAAGCGTTCAATTAGGCCGCGAATTACCTTCTGCATAGGTTGAATTTGATCTAGCGCCATAAACTCATTGGGTTGATGAGCTTGGTCGATTGAACCTGGTCCCAAAACTAAGGTTTCCATTCCCATTTGATTTAGAAAAGGTCCTTCAGTCGCAAAGGCAACGGTTTGTGCCGGACGTTTTGTTAAGTTTTCACACGCTTTTATGATAGCGGATTCAATGGGCGTGTAAAATGATGGTACATCAGGGAACAAGCTATTGAGTTGAATTTTTGTACCGGTTTTCTCTTCGATGTTGGGTAGGCGTTGAGCGATTTCCGACATCAAAGATTGATTGCTCATACCGGGTAAGGCACGCAAATCAAATTCTAATTCGCAGCGACCGCATATACGGTTTGGATTATCACCACCATGAATGCACCCAAAGTTCATGGTTGGGTAGTCAATCACGAAGCTGGCATCACGATAATCACGTTTTAATTGCTGGCGAAAGTCCATGAGTTCTGACATCACCGCATGCATAGCGTCCAAAGCGTTGTTTCCCAATGCCGGATTGGAAGAATGTCCTGCTTGTCCAGTGACTTGGATGCGTTCCATCATAATGCCTTTGTGAGCATACACTGGCGTCAAGGCAGTGGGTTCACCAATCAAGGCGTAGCGAGCCTTTAGTTTATTTTGTTGTACCAGGGCCCGTGCGCCGGACATAGAACTTTCTTCGTCGGCAGTGGCGAGAATAATGAGAGGCTCTTTCAAGTCATTAAGTGCCATGTGACCTATGGTGTCTAAGACAATGGCAAAAAAGCCTTTCATATCGCAAGAGCCCAAGCCGTAAAGCTTTTGGTCGCGTTCTTGTAACTTGAACGGATCAGACTGCCAACGACCTTCATCGTAAGGGACGGTATCGGTATGACCAGAAAGCACCAAGCCGCCTTCACCTTGCCCTAAGGTGGCGATGAGATTGTATTTATTTGGTTGATCTGGCAATGACATGACTTCACATTGAAAGCCTTGTGAACTGAGCCAGCTTTCTAATAGTTGGATCACATCTTTGTTTGACTGATCCCAATGCGCTTGACTGCAACTGATAGAGGGAGAAGCGATCAGCTGTGTCATCATACTAATGAGGGAAGGTAACGCGGGCATAGGGCCATCCTGTAATCCAAATTATCCGCCAATATTACATTGCTAAGGCTTCTGATACACTTGCTTAGTGATGTTTTTCTTTGCTGATGTCTGGCAAAGGCTGTAGAGGTTTGTAATTATGGCAACTGAACTAGAACTTAAGTTAATGCTTCAGCCTGAGTATCTCAAGTCTGCAAGTGATTTTCTTGATGAAATATGTGCTCAAGCTGATGATGAGAGCAATTCCCGCCAACCCACATTAAATTTGATGAATGCTTATTACGACACGCCCGAGGCCACCTTGATGCAAGCTGGTATGGCACTGCGTATTCGTGCGATCAATGATAAATACATTCAAACAGTGAAAACTCGCGGTAGCAGTCGCATTGGTATGCATGCAAGAGGTGAGTGGGAGTGGCAACTTGAGCAAGACCGCCTAGATTTAACCTTATTAAATCAGTTGCCTTTGCCAGATGCTTTGCAAGACATGGCTTGGAGTCGTCAACTAGAAGAAGCTTATCGTACCGATTTCCAGCGCCAAGTGTGGAATATTCAGCTGTATGACACATGCATGGAAGTGGTTTGTGATCATGGCAAAGTGACATCGCCTCATGGCGAAGACAATATTTGTGAGTTAGAACTTGAATTGAAGTCTGGCTCCGAATTGGGATTGTATGAATTTGCTTTACAATTAGCAGAGCGGGTTCCTGTGCAGATTAGTGTCGTTTCAAAAGCACAAAAAGGTGTACGTTTGAAACAAGGGCATATTGAATTTCCGCAACGTCCCATTGGCACCTTTGATACATCAGTGTTAGGGGCTTATTGGTATGAAGTTTGGTTGGTGTATTGGGAGGCAATGTTCTTTATGAAGGACGAAGTCTTGTTGCAACCATTTCGTCATACCCTACATCAAATGCGTCCATTTTTGCCGTCTCATTTAGATCAAGCGTTAGTGGCATTAGATCAAACGTTAGACGAGCTTTATAAAGCTGAGGAAGATCAGGTGTTAGGTCTGTTAGCAGGATTAAAGTCGGTAGGCAGTTTGATGTTAAAAATTGGTCAATGGCTTAATCAGCAGAGTCATTAGAGTTGTTTTGATAAAATAACAATATACAAAGGAAAACCACTTGTTGACACCCAATCAAAATCCGAGTTACGCCTTATTTCGCCAACAGTTAGATAACCCCTCATTGGCCTTGGAACAGCTGCAAGAAGCGAGACTGCGACATGGCTTAATCAATTTGACATCCGAACACATTGAGCAATTGGAGCCATTGTGGCTATTGAGTGATTATCTACACAAAAATCTGTTGCGTTACCCTCATTGGTTGGATGAATTACTGTCTCTTACTGGGTTACAAAAACCTTCTTTAGAAGCATTGTTTGCTGGTGAAGCAAGTTTTCATCTGGCCGCTCAAGAGGTAATGGATGAACAAGTTATACCAAGTGAGGAAGCCCAGTTATTAAAGCGTTTGCGCCTCTATCGACAATGGTGGATGGTGCGTTTGATTGCTTTGGACATACAACAGAAAATCTCCTTAGTGGAACTGACAGCGCATTTGAGCGCCTTGGCGGATGTAAGTGTCAATGCCAGTTTGTTATGGAGTCAGCAGAATTATGCAGGTTTGTATGGGCAGGCGCTGGATTCGCGCGGTCAAGTACAAAGCCTGATAGTGATTGGCATGGGCAAGTTAGGGGGCAATGAACTGAATTTGTCTTCTGATATTGATTTGATCTTTGCCTTTCGTGAGCATGGTGACACACAAGGTGGTAAAAAGACCTTGTCTCATCAAGAATATTTCACCAAGCTTGGGCAAAAGTTGATTCAACATTTAGATCAAGTGACTGCGGATGGTTTTGTGTTCCGAGTGGACATGCGTTTGCGACCTTTTGGGCAATCTGGGGCCTTGGTGCTGAATCTCGACTCTTTGGAAAATTACTATCAAGACCAAGGGCGTGACTGGGAAAGATACGCCATGATTAAAGCGCGCGTCATGGCTGGTAGCGATCTTGATATCGCTGAGTTCGAAGCCTTACGTAAACCATTTGTGTACCGTAAGTATTTGGATTTTGGCGCCCTCGGTGCTTTGCGAGATTTAAAACGTATGATCGCAAAAGAAGTAAGGCGCAAAGGGATAGAACACAACATTAAATTAGGGCAGGGGGGGATTCGAGAAGTTGAATTCATCGCTCAAGCCTTACAGATTTTGCATGGTGGTCGAGATCAGGGACTGCAAACTCAAGCCTTGTTAACTGTGCTGCCTTATTTGGCCCAACAAGACTATTTAAGCCAGCAGGAAGTGGATGCACTCATTCAGGCTTATGTGTTACTGCGTCGTACTGAACATGCATTACAAGCGATAAAAGATGAACAAACCCAGTTGTTGCCGGAGGACGAGCTTTCGCGTTTTCGTGTCGCTATTATGGTGGGATATGACAGTTGGAAGGCGCTGAATGATGCTTTATGGCAGGCGCGTCATCAAGTGCACGATTACTTTATCAAGTTGATTGAAGACGAAGATGAAACAGACGCGGATAAAGCCGAACAGGAGACATGGCGTATTCTAATGAAGTCGCCAGAGGACACGGACGCTATCGTCGATGCGATCGGAATAATACCTTGGCAGTCTTTGGATATGGCTGCGCAAAGTATTTCACAATTGTTGTCATCTCGCACAGTGGCTTTTATGCAACCAATTGGTCAGGAGCGATTGGCGGTTTTCTTGGCCGCCTTTCTTCGTCAACTCGGTCATGAAGATCATCCAGATTTAGTGTTGGAGCGCGTGTTTCCGATTCTTGAAGCTGTGTTACGTCGAACTGCTTATCTGGTTTTACTTTGTGAGAATCACAAGGCGCTAACCCATTTGATTCGACTTTGCCGGGAAAGTGTGTGGTTTACCGATGCTATTTCGGCAACACCGGCTTTGTTAGATGAATTGCTGGATACCAATACCTTGTTTTCACCTCCAGACAAGGCCATGTTGGAAGATGAGTTAAAGCAAATTTTATTGCGTCTGCCAGAGGAAGATGAAGAAGCGCAAATGGATGCCATGCGTCGTTTTCGTCGCTCTATAATACTGCGTATCGCGGCCTGTGATATCACAGGTATCTTGCCAGTCATGAAAGTAAGTGATCACTTAACTTGGCTGGCAGAGGTATTGCTAGAACAGGTATTGCAGCAGTCTTGGTATCATCTCACCAAAAAACACGGTTTTCCGGTCAGTTATGCTAATGCTTTTCATGAACCTCAGTTAGCCATTATTGGTTATGGTAAATCGGGTGGTTGGGAGCTGGGCTACGATTCGGATCTTGATTTGGTATTTATTCATGATGCTCAAGCTAATGGACAAACTGATGGTGAGCGTAGTATCGATAATCTTACTTTTTATACACGACTGGGTCAGAGACTGATTCACATGATTACCAGCTTTACCTCGGCAGGGCGTTTATATGAAGTGGATATGCGCTTGCGACCGTCAGGGAATTCGGGATTGTTGGTTAGTAGTTTGGAGGCCTTTCGTGAGTATCAACAAAATGAGGCTTGGGTTTGGGAGCACCAAGCACTTACCCGGGCACGAGGCTTAGCAGGCGATTCTGCAGTATTAAACCGTTTTGAAGAATGTCGTAAAAGTATCATAGCGCAAGTTCGTGATAGACAGGAGCTTAAGGCCGAAGTCATTAAAATGCGTGAAAAAATGCGTGCCCATTTGGATACAGGTAGTAAAGAAAAAGGCTTTGACTTAAAACAGGGGGCTGGTGGCATCATAGATATTGAGTTTATGGTGCAATATTATGTGTTGGCTTGGTCATGTCAGTATCCAGAACTGATGACTTACTCAGACAATGTGCGTCAATTAGAGGCCATTGCTCAAGTGGGTCTAATGACATCTGAGCAGGTTCAGGGTATGGCAGATACCTATACCTTGTATCGTTCAAAAACCCATCGTCAAGCTCTGCAAAAGCAAGGGCGTGTGGTGCAAAAAGATGAGGCATTGCAGCAAAATCAAAGTTTAATCAATGAGCTGTGGGACAATTTTGTGCATAAAAAGCAGGCCTAAAATGATTAAAAATCCAGTGTGGTGGAAAAATTGTTCGTAAATTGAACTCTATTCCTCTATACTTAAGTTTATTGACTGTTTTTTGAGCAATTTGCGTTAAGCAAAGGAGGCATAATGGCAGAAGTAAATGGTGTCAGTGGTCCTGCAATGGATTACGCCCGAGAAGTGTATCAGGCGAGTTTATCCAAAGCAGCTCAACAACAAGAAGCTCAGCAAAAACTTGAGTTACTTGAAAGGGCAACTGAGCCGACCACACCAGTAGCGAGTAGTGGCTCGCATACGACAACGGACAACTTAGGTCAGAACATCAATATTAACGTCTGATGTTTTGAATGAAAGAATAAATACCCCAGTAAGCTTGGCTTGCTGGGGTATTTTTTATGGCGCTTTTTATGTTGAAAGACCAGATTTGCTCATTAAACCTTAGCTAAATACGCTGTCTTCACTTGGCAATGGCGTGCTATCAATGGTGGCTTCAAAGGATTTCAAACGCTTGTAAATTGAAAGTAATTCAACAATCGTCGTCCAAGAGTTAACTAAAAATTGGAAGGAATTTTCTACTTGATTAAAAGCGTTATTGATCTGTTGGAAAATGCCAAAGGTAATGGCGCCAGCGACAATCGATGGCCCTAATGCAATTGCAGGAACCAGTACACCTGCTTGTAGATAGCCGTAGCGAACGACATTGAAGTACAAATAGTTGAAGTAAAGCGTGAAGTAATTTTTACGCACATTACCAAATAATTCATTGAGCGTTAGTGGTTGGGCCCTGTCTTCATAGTCTTCGCCATACACAAGTTCTTTACGATACGCGGCTTCCACTTTTTGGTTCTTAAATTCTAATCCTGGTAATTTGATACCAGCGAGGGCCAATAATGCTGTACCGATAATGGACCAAAAGAGAGCGACAAAAACCAAGGCTTGCGGAACTTCTCCAATAAAGGGTAATTCTGTTATGTAACTGGAAAGCCCCCATAACACGGGTAAAAAGGCCAGAAGTGTCATGATTGAGCTGATGAAACTGACGCCTAAGCCTTCCATGATGCTAGCAAAACGCATGGTGTCTTCTTGAATACGCTGTGATGCCCCTTCAATGTGTCTTACCTGTTGCCATTTAGAAGAGTAATAGTCTGTCATAGCAGTACGCCAGCGGAACACATAGTGACTAACGAAAAAGTGTTTTAGTACGACCACACTAATACTGACGGCTGCAATGCCTAGGAAGAAGTAAAGTTGATCAAAATATTCATTTAGCGTAATGGAGTTAGGTGCTGACAGGGCTTTTTGAATCAGGTTATAAAAACTGCCATACCATTGGTTCAGGATGACGTTTAGCTGCACACTAAACCAGGTTGTGAAGATGATCAAACCAGAGCCTGCAACTGACCATTTGGCCCATTTTTGTCCGCCAAGTAACATCCATGCACCAATAAAAAGACCATAACAAATGACCAAATACTGGTAGAGCCAGAAGGTTTCAGCACCTTTTGAAGCGTCTTGGAAAGCCGCTTGTGCCGTTGCATCAGCTCCTTCTGCTAAAGCTTCTGGAAAGGTTAGGCCAAACAAAGATCCAAGGCTAAGTTGAGCCCCAAGATTTTGCATAACCAGATACCAGCCAAGGACACCAATAAGCGCCCAGACGACAAAACTTAAAAAAAACAGCTTGGGTTTTGGAAAAAAAGAATGGAACACGTTTTGGTTTCCCTATGTATTAGGTTAATCATATTGGATGAATGGTAATTACTTTCCCTTTGCTGTCCTAGCGCATCTTATATCCTATGACTATGCAGCTTAAACTAGTCGATGGGTTAGCACAATTAATTGACATTTAAGGATTCTGCAAAAAAGACGACAATGGTTCTCATTGAGCCGCAAGGCGGATTTGACCTTAATATAAATAAAAAGTTGCATAAAAAAATCGAGCACATGGCTCGATTTTTTTATTCGCATTGGATTAACCGGTTATGCGGCTTTGGATTGTTCAACCACTTTAGCAACCGCCCGTTCTAGACGAGCTAAGCCTTCCGCGATATCGGCTTCAGGAATGATTAAAGAAGGCGCAAGGCGAACCACATCAGGTCCTGCTACTAAGACAAATAAGCCTTCTTCTGCGGCCGCCGCAAGGAATTTACTGGCATTGCCAGAGAATTCATCCACTACTTGGGCACCAATTAACAGGCCCATACCACGCACTTCTTTGAAAACATGGTACTTTTTGTTAATAGCGTGCAAACCGGCAACGAATAACTCATGGCGTTTTTTCACGCCATTTAATACTTCAGGTGTGTCAATCATATCGACCACAGCTTCAGCAATGGCGCAGGCCATTGGGTTGCCACCATATGTACTGCCATGGGTACCAAAAGCAAAGCTTTTTGCAACTTTTTCTGTGGCTAACATAGCACCAACAGGGAAGCCGTTCCCCAAGGATTTCGCCGATGTCATGATGTCTGGGGTCACGCCAGTTTGTTCATAGGCGAATAAGGTACCCGTTCGACCAACGCCTGATTGCACTTCATCAAACACCAACAGGGCATTGTGTTGGTCACAAAGTACACGTACTTGTTTGGCAAATTCAAGATCGGCAGGAATGATGCCGCCTTCCCCTTGAATGGGCTCCATTACCACGGCACAGGTTTTGTCGCTGATAATGGTTTTAAGTTGCTCTATATCGTTAAAATCACAATGCTTAATACCAGCTGGTGTCGGTTCAAAACCTTCTTTGTATTTCGCTTGTCCGCCCACCGAAACAGTGAATAAAGTACGGCCATGGAAGGATTTATAAAAGGCGATGATTTCGTGTTTTTCAGGACCGAAATGATCGTATGCGTAACGACGTGCCAATTTAAAGGCGGCTTCGTTGGCTTCTGCACCACTGTTGGCGAAGAAAACGCGATCAGCAAAGGTTTTAGAGGTTAGTTTTTTTGCCAGTCGCAAGGCTGGCTCATTGGTCATGACGTTAGAAAGGTGCCAAATTTGTCCAGCTTGTTCACGCATGACTTTGACCAGAGTTGGATTGGAATGTCCCAGTGCAGTCACGGCAATACCGCCTGCAAAATCAATGTATTCTTTGCCTTCATTGTCCCATACGCGAGAGCCTTCACCACGCACAGGAATGATTGTTGACGGTGCGTAAGTGGGAACCATTACTTCATCAAAGGTTGCTCTCGTTATTTCTTGTGTCACTTTTACATCCTCATTAAAAAAGGTGGCCGAACCGTCGGCCACCTGATGATTTTATATCAAATTTCTCAGCTCACGAATAGCAACAGTCACCATAGCTAATGATAATTCACTTTCCAGCTTAATTTCGCTGAAAGTGGCACGGTAATGATGAATGCTGTCTAAATTCGTTTCTTGCCAGTTGGCCAGCCTTTGGTCCAATGCTTTGATGTCGGCATTCGATTGGATCACCTCTTGTGTTAAGGTGCGCAAACTGTTGTCGACTTCATCACCTAGACCCGCTTTAGCACGGCGTTGCCACATGTCTTCGGCTGGCAATTGAGCAGCTCGCTGACGCAACCAGTGCAGTTCCAGCTCCATTTCCAAAGCAAAGTAAGTTTGTGCAACATCTAATACTTCGCTTTCGGTGTTGCTGGCTACGCGGATAATGTCCAAACCATAGAATAGATATTGTAGGGCAGATAATTTGTCCGCTAAGTCCTGCGGTATGCCTTGCTCCATCAATTCCTGATTGGCTTGTGCTAAATGCTCTTGGCTAGACTCCGTCAAGATGGCTTGAATGTTGGCCGCAATGACGTTCACACCGGGTTGGTAGGTTTCAATTAATCTCTGAATTGACAGGCTTTCGCGAGTATTGCGCAATAACCATAAAGTTGAACGTTCCAGTAAGCCCTGAATGCGAATTAATAAAGCATTTAACACAGGGTTCGGTACTTCAAAGTCTAAGCGATTAATAGCATCCCATAGGGACGGAATATCAAAGATGGTTTCTGCTGCCATATAGGCGCGTACCACATTTAAAGCCGAGGCACTGGTTTCTTCCTGCATATAAGTGGAGAAAGAAGCCCCCATGCGATTGCCAAGATTGTTGGTTACATGACCTGCGATGATTTCTTGTGCCAATGGGTGTGACGCCATTTGATCACCGAAACGCTTGGTTAGCTCCCGTGGGAAGTACTGGTTGATTTGGGTGATCAAATCAGCGTCTTCACCAATGCCATCTTCAACTAACTGCTCAGATAGCTTGATCTTGGAATAAGCCAACAACACGGAAATCTCTGGGCGCGTTAAGCCTAGACCTTTGTTGAGACGTTTACGAATCTGACCATCAGTTGGTAAAAATTCGATTTCACGATTCAAGCGGCCTTCACGAACCAGTGATTGAATCAAACGCCAGTGATCAGCAAGCTTTTCTGGTGCGCGTGAGTTGATCAAAGACAGTACATGACTTTGGCCACGGTTATGACGTAACACCAGATCCGCCACTTCATCGGTCATTTCTGCCAACAAGGTGTTACGTTGTTTCTCAGTCATGTCGCCATTTTCAACCACACGGTTAAGTAAAATTTTAATGTTAACTTCGTGGTCAGAACTGTCTACACCCGCTGAGTTGTCGATAGCATCAGTGCTGATTAAACCGCCTTTTTGGGCAAATTCGATACGACCCAATTGAGTCAAGCCTAGGTTGCCGCCTTCGCCAACGATCTTGCAGCGTAATTCTTTACCATTTACGCGCAAACCATTATTAGCACTGTCGCCAGCATCGGCATGGGATTCCGCTTCGGCTTTTACATAAGTACCGATACCACCATTCCATAAAAGATCCACAGGCGCTTTAAGAATGTTATTGATTAGATCAATTGGTGCCATGGATTTAACATTGCCTTCAATGCCAAGAGCCTTACGTATGTCGGCATTAATGGGGATAGATTTGGCTGCACGACTGAAGATACCACCGCCTTTTGAAATCAGCTCTTTGTTATAGTCTTCCCAAGAAGAGCGAGGCAAGTTAAATAAACGCTGACGTTCAGCAAATGAGCTCGCTGCATCGGGGGTTGGGTCGATGAAAATGTGCATGTGGTTAAACGCCGCCACCAAACAAGTGTGCTCAGATAGCAACATTCCATTACCAAATACGTCTCCCGCCATGTCGCCTACACCCACAGCGGTAAAGTCCGTTGTTTGGCAATCAATGCCGATTTCTTTAAATTGACGTTTAACCGATTCCCAAGCACCGCGCGCAGTGATACCCATTTTCTTATGGTCATAACCGTTTGAGCCACCTGAGGCAAAAGCGTCACCCAACCAGAAGCCATATTGTGCCGAGATACTATTGGCTAGGTCGGAGAAGGTGGCTGTACCTTTATCGGCGGCAACCACTAGGTACGGATCGTCTTCGTCGTAACGCTCTACTGACATGGGGGGCACGACTTGGTTTTGTACCAAGTTGTCGGTGATGTCGAGTAAACCGCTAATGAAGGTGGTATAGCAATGTACGACTTCTGCTTGAACTTCTTCACGAGAGGCGTTTTTCTTCAATTGTTTGGCGACAAAACCACCTTTCGCTCCGGCAGGAACAATAACGGCGTTTTTCACCATTTGAGCTTTTACTAACCCTAATACTTCGGTACGGAAATCTTCCATTCGGTCAGACCAGCGCAAACCACCCCGAGCGACTTTGCCACCACGCATGTGAACGCCTTCTACCCAAGGGGCATAGACGAAAATTTCAAATTTAGGACGAGGCAGTGGTACAGCAGGGATTTGTGATGGATCCAATTTGAACGACACATAGTCTTTAACTTTACCATCGGCATCAACTTGGTAGAAGTTGGTACGCAACATAGCCTGAATAACCGATAGGTAATGTTTTAAAATACGATCTTCGTCTAGGTTGGCAACTTGATCCAATTCTTGATCAATCTTTTCCAGTAGTTTCGCAACTTTATCATCACGTTTTGCGGTTTGCGTAGGGGCAAACCTTTGTTCGAACAGTTGTACCAAATGGCGAGCAATATCTGCGTTTTTCTCCAAGGTTTGCTGCATGTATTGCAAAGAGAAAGGCAATTGAAGTTGCATTAAATATTTGGTTAATGCGCGTAACATGGTGACCTGACGCCAAGTTAAGGAAGCACTTAATACCAAGGCGTTGAAACGGTCATTTTCGACTCGACGAACAATCACTTGATTGAACGCATCCTGAAAGGCTTCACGTTGGGAATTTTTATCTAGATTGACATCGGCATCTACACTGATGGCAAATTCCACTACCCATGTATTCGCCGTGCCATCGCCATTCTGATCAAGCTCGTAGGGTCGTGCTTCTAATACACGTAAGCCCATGCATTCCAAGATAGGTAATACATCCGATAGAATTAAGGTGGTACCGGCGCCATAAACTTTAAAGAAATAGTTGTTTTTGGCTTGCCCAACTTGGCGGTAAATGTGTGTTGAAATATCCCCTTCTTCAGCCAATTGATTCAGGCGTTCAATGTCCATTACCGCGGCATTTGGAGAAAAATCCTCACGGTAAGCGGCTGGTAAATAAGGTACGTATTCTGTGTAGAGTTGATTGCCTGCCTCTTCACCATGACTTTTATGTAATGCGTTAAGTATCTTATCTTCCCACGAGCTCATGGCATCTTGCATTTTGCGCTGAATGTCTTCGGCATCTATGGTTGGGCTTTGTTTTGGATCGGCAATTTGTATGGTGAAGTTTACCCGAGCTAACACGAGCTGTGAAAACTGAACGTTGAACTCGGAACTGGTGCCATTGCAGGCTGTCATCAAGATGTCTTGCATTTTTATACGCAATTCGGTGTTGTATCTGTCTCTTGGCACATACACCAAAGCGTTTAAGAAGCGCCCATAAATATCTTTACGCAAGAAGACGCGTAACTGTCGGCGTTCTTGAATGGCCAGAATGCTTTCAATGGTGCCAAACAGTTCTTCCACAGGAGCTTGAAGCATTTCATCACGAGGATAGCTGTTAAGAATGTGTTTGAGGTTTTTTCCCTTGTGGCTGTTCGGATCCACATTGGCTTTCTCAACAATGACGTCAAGCTTCTTACGCAATAAAGGAATATCTTGAAGGCGAGCAATGTAAGCGGCAGAAGAGTACAAACCAAAGAAGCGCCATTCACCGATCACATTGCCTTTCTTGTCAAAGCGTTTAATGCCCAGATAATCCAAATGTACTGGACGGTGCACTGTGGAAATGGCAGTGGATTTGGTAAGGATTAAGATGTTGCTGTTATCCACTGCTAGGTCCGCTAGGTTGTCTTGTAAGACAATGTCACGTTTGACTTTTTTATCATTTAAATCACGGAAGGTGCCAAGTCCAGACCCTTCAACCAATTTTAAATGTGTTGCTTTATTTTCCACCACTAGGTCATAGGCTCTGAATCCTATGAAGGTAAAATGGTCGTTCGCCACCCAACGCAAGAAGTCTAGAATTTCTTGGTGTTCAGTGTTGTTTTTTAGGTGCGCCAGCTGTTCTGATTCACGAATCACCTCGCTCATATGCGCTTTCATTTGTGGCCAGTCGGTGACAGTTTTGCGAACGTCTTCTAGGCTTTTTAGGATTTCGTCTTTTATCTGATCCAGCAAAGCCGGATCTGACAAACGATCAATTTCAAAGCGAATCAGGGCTTCAAACTGCTTAGAAGTTGGGTCGATCTTCTGTAGTTCACCTTTTTTGTTGCGTTCCACTGGCATAGCAGGGTGAGCGGTCAAATGAATCGTATGGCCAAGGCGCACCAGTGCCATGTTGAAAGACGATACTAGGAAAGGCATGTCTTCAGTAAGGATTTCAATGACTGTGTGAGTCGATTGCCAGCTGTGCTCTTCGTAGTTTGGATTATAAACACGCACCTTTGGCTTTTGCGGCGCTTTTTGTTTCAAGAAATCCCATAAGCAAACAATGGTACCGTATAGATTCTCGATACTTTCGTTAGTCAAGTCTTCTGTTAAAGAGTCCTTGAAATAAAGGCGGGCCAGTTGAATCAAATCATTCGCGTCCGTGCTGGTGAAGTGGTCGTTAATCTCTAACTCAACGCGTTCAATTAATTCGCTTTTTTTGTAATCAGTCATGTGAACTCAATCCTTACATGAGTGTTTGTTTTTCTGTCTTTATAAAATTAGTTGCTAATATCACTTTATGAAAGTTTTCCTTTAGGACTTTTTTGAGATTATTATGAAAATTTCACCTCTTTAGTAGTTGTTTAGTTTTCTAATTGCGACATTTATTTTTTATGTTAGGTTTTCTTACCCTGAAAACTTAGTCATAATATGAAAAAAACCTTTGTTATCCATTTTAAACGAAATAAACATCTTTTTAGTCTATAGTTCACAGGATAATATTTTGTACAAGAGCGAATTCGCATCAAGAGAAATCATGCAGGCGAGCAAAAGACCACAAAAATACGGTTTTTTGCTCTTACCTAATTATTCTATGCTGGGTTTTTCGTCTGCCATTGAAACCTTGCATATGGCTAACTGGGTGACCGGAAAAGCGCTTTATTCTTTCTGTACAATCAGTCATGAAAATCGTGAAGTACCTTCAAATACAGGAGTTACGAGTCTAGCAGACTATTTAACCAGTGATGCGCCGAGTGGTTTGGACGCGATATTCGTTTGTGGTGCTTCGCCTGTGACAAAAAACGAAAATAAAACTTTAGAAAATTGGATTAGAAAACAAGCGGGAAAGCAAATTTCTTTGGGTGGAATTTGTACTGGAAGCTATCTTTTGGCGAAAGCAGGCCTATTAGATGGTTATCGAGCGACCATTCATTGGTGGAGTATCGCGAACTTACGAGACGAATTTCCACAAACCATAGTGTCGGATCATTTGTTTGAGGTTGATAAAGACAGATACACCTGTAGTGGTGGTACGGCCGCAATGGATATGATGCTCTTCTTAATTGGAAAACAACATGGCATGTTGTTAGCGAGCAACATTTCTGAGCAGTTTGTTTGTGAACGTATTCGTGCTCACGACGATCCGCAGCGGATTCCCTTGCAGGCAAGGATAGGTAGTGGACAACCTAAGCTGGTAGAGGCGGTTCAGCTTATGGAAGCGAACATAGAAGAGCCTTTATCCTCGGAAGACATTGCTTATCATTTAGGGATTTCTCGTCGTCATTTGGAACGTTTATTTAAAACCCATTTGGAAGTGGTACCTTCACGATATTATCTTGAATTGCGTTTGCAGCAGGCCAAACAAAGACTGTTAAATAGTGATAAGTCCATTACGGACATAGGGCGAGATTGTGGTTTTGGTTCGGCGCCACACTTTAGCACCACATACAAAGGCTTTTTTGGTGTTACGCCAAGGGAAGAGCGCAATAAACAAAGCAGTTCCACTAGCAAGGAGTTGACTGTTCCTCGTAAGAAGCACCAGTTATGGAAGAGAAACAAGGTATCATAAATATCATGACAGGCATTGAGTTAAATCGCTTCTGAGAGCGATTGTTTTTAAAATGAGTTGGCATAAAAAAGCCTGCTGAATAAGCAGGCTAATAAAGAATTTTGTGCTAAATCGCGACCTAGATAGCTTCGGCTCCTGTTTCACCAGTACGAATACGAATAATCTGTTCAACAGCCGTCACAAAGATTTTACCGTCGCCGATTTTTCCAGTGTTGGCACTGTGTTGAATCACTTCTATCGCGCGTTCAACTTGCTCGGATTCAACGGCTAATTCCAATTTGACCTTAGGTAAAAAATCAACCACGTATTCAGCGCCGCGATACAATTCGGTATGGCCGCGCTGACGACCAAAACCTTTTACTTCGGTAACGGTAATACCATTGATGCCGATTTCAGATAACGCTTCACGAACTTCGTCGAGTTTGAAAGGTTTAACAATTGCGGTGATTAGTTTCATTATTTTCTCTCCATTCTGATAAAGCACTTATTAGCATAAAAATAACACTCAATTGCCAAACTCGCCATATTTGCGTCAATGGCGGTGGTTATTTCAGTGGTTAGATTACAATCCGTTTAGAGCATCTAAATCATCGTATTTTGTCTCATGATATTCTTGACCAAATTTATGAACTGCATCAATGAGATACTTAGGATGATCTGGGTTAACAAATTGATGAATACCATGTCCTAAATTAAACACATGACCACTACCGTGTCCAAAACTCGATAATACTTCTGCGACTTCTCGTTCGATCACTTCTTTGTCTGCGTATAAAACACAGGGATCAATGTTACCTTGTAGAGCAACTTGTTTACCTACTCGTGCTCTGGCTTCACCAATGTCTGTGGTCCAATCTAGGCCCAAAGCATCTGGCCCTGTTGCAGCAATGTTTTCTAGCCATTGACCACCGTTTTTAGTAAATAAAATAATCGGAATTTTCTGGCCATTATGTTCACGAATTAAACCATTCATGATTTGTTTCATGTACAGCAAGGAGAACTGTTGATACATGGGGCCACTTAAGATACCGCCCCAAGTATCAAATATTTGAATGGCTTGTGCTCCTGCTTCAATTTGACCATTTAAGTAGTGGGTCACAGATTGAGCGAGTTTGTCTAACAAGCTGTGTAAGGTGTTTGGGGATTGGTACATCATGGCTTTGATGTGACGAAAATCTTTACTGGAACCGCCTTCAACCATGTAGGTGGCTAAGGTCCAAGGACTGCCAGAAAAACCAATGAGTGGTACGTCGCCATTCAGGGCATGGCGAATGGTGGTCACCGCTTTCATGACATAATCTAAATCACTTGCCGTGGTGACGGGCAGAGCGTCTATGTCCGCTTGATTGCGCATGATGTGCTTGAATCTTGGCCCTTCTCCGGCTTCAAAGTACAAGCCCATTCCCATGGCATCAGGTATGGTTAAAATATCAGAAAATAAAATGGCGGCATCTAAGTCATATCGCTGCAAGGGTTGCAGGGTGACTTCACATGCAAAAGCATCATTTTTACAAAGGCTCAAAAAATCCCCAGCGTTGGCACGGCTTGCGCGATATTCAGGCAAGTAACGGCCAGCTTGTCTCATCATCCAAACCGGTGTGGTGTCCACTGGTTGTTTGAGTAGGGCTCGCAAGAAGCGGTCGTTTTTGAGTTCAGGAAACATTAAAGCTCTCCAGGGTAAGTACAAACTGATTACAGTTTACCTAACTTAATCAGGAATTCAGAGTGAATAAGTAATATTTATGAGGAGTTTTGCAAAAAAATAAAAATAACATTGATTTATAACAGTTTTCATAAAGCTTGATCCTAGTCTCCAAGGTAGCGCTTTAGGCTAAATTCTTGAACCCGTTCCTTGGCATATTTAATGTCTCCGTTGGCTTTTAATTCTGTTAATACATCGGCAAAAGAGGCGCGGGTTTGTGTAACGTTCATGCCGGGTTTAAGGGTGTTTGAATAAAGCGCTTTGAGTAAAATATAATCCAGCGGACTCAAATAGGTATCCACACTGACGTCATTGAAGACGGATGGGTAAACGTCATTCGAGTCATTAGGTAGGCCAAGTAATTGAGTAATCTCCTCGACTACACAGTCTAAAAAACGTGCTTTGCTGCGGGCATAATCGACCGGAATAATAATGACGCCGCGGGTGATTTCATAATGTCCATTACGGCGGAAATTACCCAAACAAATGGCTTCGTTTAGTGCGGCGCGAATATTATCTGGGTTGCCTATGTATTGGCGAACTTTGTCTTCCAGCTTGGCGTATTCTGTAAAAATCACGAATATATTTGCGTCTGATACTTGATCGGTAAAATGAATGGGTAGCTTGGTGATGTGCGATAGGTGTTGGCTGTGCACACTGAGTAATTCTTTTTGTAGCTTGGCATTGCCAAAATCACTGGCGAAATAAAGTTGAATAGGGTTTTTCCAGCGAATGATTTTGGGGTGATTGGTTTCCTTGTATTCTCTTTGTAGGGCGATTTTAATAAAGCTTTCTTCAATATAGTCATCATCTTGCCAACGTTCCTTGGCATATCCTGTTGACCCAAAAATACAAGCAAAACTGATAAGGCTACAAAGGATCGTTCGCATGCGGTTGAGTAAGCTGATTGGCATAATGTCGTAAAGCATCAAAAGAATCCGGCGTAAAATCTAATTCGTTAGGGTTTTGCAAAATCTCTTCCATGCTCATTTCGTGAACGGAAGCCACTTCTTTAGGTTGCAGCATAAGGTCCCCATGAATTTCGGGAAGATAATGACAAGTATAAATCTTTCCCCAGATTTTGAAGCCTTTTCCTTGTGTAAAGAATATTCCCTGACTTTCAAGTGGGGCATCAAATCCTAATTCTTCGTGTAATTCTCGATGCGCAGACGCCAAATAAGACTCGCCTTTGGCCACCACTCCACCAGTGGTAATGCCATAAAAACCGGGACAGAAGGCTTTATCATCAGTACGTTTTTGTACTAGTAGGTTACCGCTTGGCATGAAGACTAAGATGTAAGTTACCCTGTGAAAATCCTCACCAAAGTTCATCAAGCGACGAGGAACATCACCAACAATTTGATTGTGTTGGTCGACTAAAATAATGACTTCGTCATTCTCTGGCATACATTACTCAATTACAGGCGTGGAATCAAAGTGAAAGGGTATCGGCATTTGGTTGCAAAGAAAAGCTTTAGATACTTTATCAAGGACAGATAATGCCTCTGTTTGATGCTTTTTAATGAGGGGGTGAAAAAGTGTTGTAAATGCGACCTTAATTTACGATTTCCTTTTATAGAATGCATTCTGTAGGTGAGGGTGCTCTTTTTTCATGAGCTGAATGGTTATCATACGATAAATAGCATACAGCGCAGGTAAAAATATTCGATGGCTATGCAGCACACTACAAATGGTATTTCTATGTTCAAGGATCAAGATTTTTTGGCCCATACCCTAGCGAACCCAGAAAATTTAAAAGGCGATGAAAAGGAAATGTTTGCTTTTCAGAGTGGTTATGCTTCTTACCAAGGGTCTGGCATTTTGTGTCTGGAACCTAATCAGCCTGTTGCTAATATCAGCTTAGTTTTGTCGGCAGGCATACATGGCAATGAAACTGGCCCAATTGAATTACTTAATGAATTGGTGATGGACATATTGTCTGGAAAAGTGAGTTTGGGCATTCGTTTGCTATGCATTATAGGCAACCCTAAAGCCGCCCTCATTGCAGAACGCTTTTGTGAGGTCAACCTTAACCGTTTGTTTGGTGGTGCTTGGCAGCAACAGCAGGGTTATGAAGCACAACGAGCTGAACACTTGGAGGCATGTGTTAACGCTTTTTTCGAAGATGAAAAAGGACGCGATGCAAAGCGCTTACATTATGATCTACATACTGCCATTCGTGATTCGGTCCATGAAAAGTTTGCTGTTCATCCATACGTTCCGAATGGTCGCTATCAACAGCAACAGTTAGCTTTCCTTGCCGCCTGCGACGTTGAGGCGGTGTTGTTTTCCCATCAAGCAACCACAACTTTTTCCTATTACACTTTTGCTCATCATGCTGCGCAAGCCTTTACGCTTGAATTGGGTAAAGTGCGAGCGTTTGGTGATAATGATCCAGCCAATTTAGCAAGGTTAAGGAGCTGTTTATTGCAATTAATGGTAAGTGGCGAATTGCGTCAAGAGGATGTGGACAAACTTAAGCTGTTTCAAGTAGTAACGGCGTTAATCAAAGACGCGCAAGACTATCGTTTGAATATTACTGATGATGTGGCGAACTTTACCGCTTTTAGGCAAGGGTTTTGTCTGGCGGAGTCGAGTTTGGGGCATTACCACATTGAACAGCAAGACGATGCCATTGTGTTTCCTAATACTAAATTACCCATTGGACAGAGAGCGGGCTTGGTGGTGCGATCTCAGCTTAAGGAATATTTCTCCATAGAATAAGCGGTTAAGTGTCTTGAAAGATAATATTGAATATCGTATTGTTACGTTATAACGTTTTTGAGGTGTTTAACGAATGAATAAGCTTTTATTGACTTTAGGTGTTTCTGCTTTATCTCCTTTGGCTTTAGCAAAACCTGTGGTGGTTACCAGTATTAAACCTGTTTCTATGGTGGTTGCTGCCATTGCGGGTGATCGTGCTGAGATTGAACAAATTGTATCTAATTCTGCTTCGCCACATGATTTTGCTTTACGCCCTTCGGATTTACGTAAAATCAATAATGCTGATACTGTGGTGTGGGTTGGTGAGTCATTAGAGCGCTTCTTGGAAAAACCATTGGAAAATGCCGGCAAAGAAGACACGGCAATCGAATGGTTGGCTCTGGAAGGTATGAATCTGCATAATTTTGCTGAAGGTCATGAGCATCATCATGACCATGACGAAGATCATCATGATCATGAAGAACATGATCACCATGACGAACATGATCATGACAAGCATCACGATGATCACGACGAACACGATCATGACAAGCATCATGATGACCACGAAGGGCATGATCACGACGAGCATGACCATGAAGGGCACGATCACGATGAGCATCATGAGGGACATGAAGGACACGACCACACAGGTGTTGATCCTCATGTCTGGTTATCACCTGAAAATGCAAAAGTACTGGCTGCCGCCGTGGCGCAACGTTTGTCCGATATTGACAGCCAAAACGCCAGTTATTATAAGGCCAACTTAGCGAAATTTGAGCAAGGCGTTGCAGCAGTAGATGCGCAGGTAAAAGCGTCTTTGGCGAAAGTGCATGATGTTCCTTACATTGTTTTCCATGATGGTTATAGCTATTTTGAGCAACAATATGGTTTGAATCATGTTGGTGAAATTACCGTCAGTCCTGAGCGTAAACCAGGTGCGAAAAAAGTCGCTGAGTTGCGTCATATGATTGAAGAGAACAAAGTGCAGTGTGTGTTCAGTGAACCTCAGTTTAGCCCAGCTATTGTAAAAGCTTTGTTGGACGGCTCTAAAGTTAATACTGCTCCACTGGATCCTTTGGGTGGCAAAGTTACCCTGAATAGTGATGCTTACTACAATTTCTTAGAAGGCATGGCAGATACTTTCTCAAGCTGTTTACGCTAGATTCGCAGGTATGGCGAGTGAGTCTTACTTAAGAATAAGATTAAAAATCAGATAGAAAGAGTAAAGAGCGCCCTTTGTGGCGCTCTTTTTGTTTTGGTTGTCAGAGATGACTCTGTATAATAAGGCCACTTTTTAGCGGTCTGATCAGCAGAGAGGAAATATGACAGTCCCATCTTCTACGAGCATAGATACGGATGCCTTAATTGCGAGTGCTCAGCGAACCTTGTCAACTCAAGCTCAAGCGCTTTCCAATCTTGCTTCGCAAGTCACCGATGAATTTGCCAAAGCCGTGCGTATGATTCTTACCAGTAAGGGAAGAACCATCATTTGTGGTATGGGAAAGTCAGGTTTAATCGGTAAAAAAATTGCCGCGACCCTGGCCTCTACAGGCACTCCCAGCTTTTTTCTGCATCCGGGTGAAGCTTTCCACGGCGATTTGGGTATGATTCAGGCGGAAGATATCCTGATTCTCATTAGCTATTCTGGCGAAACGGAAGAGTTGATGCGTTTGTTACCGTCTCTTAAGAGTTTTGGTAATCCAAGCATCGCTTTAGTGGGTAACATGGAATCCACACTAGCCAAACATTGTGATTGTGTGTTGGATATTTCTGTTGATAGAGAAACTTGCCCGAACAATCTTGCTCCTACCACCTCTACCACCATGACCACGGCTATGGGAGATGCTTTGGCAGTGGCGCTGATGGAATGTCGCTCTTTTCAACCGCAAGACTTTGCTCGTTTTCACCCAGGGGGAAGTTTAGGGCGCAAACTTCTTACCCGTGTCAAAGACATAATGCACAGGGAAAACTTGCCTATTTGCTTGCCAAATACATCTATGAAAGATGCCATTAATATCATGACTCAGGGGCGCAAAGGGGTGATCTTGGTTCAACAAGAGGGTGAACTATTAGGTATTTTTACTGACGGGGATTTGCGTCGTGCTATGTTGCAGGATACACAGGACATAATGCACAAACAGATCGGCAGCCTGATGACTGCTAACCCGAAAACCATCAATGAAAATATCATGATAGTGGAAGCGGAAGAGCGTATGTTGAAGGATAAAATTACCCTTTTGGTGGTCGTTAATGACGAACAAAAAGTGTCTGGAATATTAGAAATTTACGATCGCTGATCGCAATTTACCATCAACGATCGCATAACACAGAATGTAATAGGATTGCTTATGTCACAAACTTCTAAAATTATTAAAATCGGCGATACCATCCAAGTTGCCAATCATCTGCCATTTGTCTTATTTAGTGGCATGAACGTATTAGAGTCTCGCGATCTGGCGATGAAGGTTGCTGAAGAGCATGTTAAAGTGACTCAAGCGTTAGATATTCCCTATGTCTTCAAAGGCTCGTTTGATAAAGCCAATCGTTCTTCCATCCATTCTTTTCGTGGCCCCGGCATGGAAGAAGGCTTAAAAATTCTTCAAGAAATCAAAGACACTTTTAATGTTCCTGTGATCACAGATGTGCATGAAGCTTATCAGTGTGCACCAGTGGCGGAAGTGGCGGATGTGATTCAATTGCCTGCGTTTTTGTCTCGTCAGACAGACTTAGTGGTCGCGATGGCGCAAACCAATGCGGTTATTAATATCAAAAAAGCTCAGTTCTTAGCGCCTCATGAAATGAAGCACATTTTGAAAAAATGTGAAGAGGCGGGCAATGACAAGCTGATGTTGTGTGAGCGTGGCACCATGATGGGATACAACAATCTTGTGGTGGATATGTTGGGCTTTGGTGAAATGAAAAAATTCGATTATCCTGTGATGTTTGATGTGACGCACTCATTACAACGCCCGGGTGGACGAGAAGACTCAGCTGATGGTCGTCGAGCACAGGTGACGGAATTGGCTCGCGCAGGTATGTCACTAGGCTTATCCAGTCTTTTCTTGGAAACACACCCAACACCAGATAGTGCCAAATGTGACGGACCATGTGCTTTACCATTGGCTAAACTGGCGCCATTCCTTAAGCAAATGAAGCAGTTAGACGAGTTAGTGAAAACTTTCGAAACCTTGGATACGAGTGCGTAAATCATGATGGATCAAGCCTTGCTTGGACAATATCCAGTACTGACCCCTGAGTCGCCATTATTGGCAAAATTGCAGGCACTGAAACTGGTGGTATTTGATGTGGACGGCGTATTAACAGACGGTGGTCTTTTATACAGTGAGTCGGGTGAAAGCATTAAACGTTTCAATGTCAAAGATGGCGTTGCCATGAAGTTATTGCCTAAGTGGGGCGTGAAGGTTGCTGTTATTACTGCAAAAGATTCACCGGCTTTGCGTAAACGTATGCAGGACTTGAACATTGAGCACTTTTACCCTGGTTGTCATAATAAAGCGGCAGCCTTTGCTGAGCTGATTCAGCAGCTTGACATAGCAGCGGCGCAAGTTGCTTATGTGGGAGACGATGTGATTGACCTACAAGTCATGCCTCAAGTTGGCATGGCCTTGTGTCCTGCGGATGCCCATACCTTGTTGTTGCGCCATTGTCCTTTGGTGCTGAAAAAATCGGCAGGGCAAGGTGTGGCAAGGGAAGTAGCGGATTTGATTTTAGCGTCACGTATGTCATTAGAGGCCGCCTATGAGTTGGCTCAACAACCGGAGTTTGAACGTCATGATTGAGGCTTCTACTTTGCCTGATTTTCACATAGTGATTCCTGCACGCTTTGCGTCTCAGCGTTTTCCACAAAAGTTGATGGCAGATCTCGGTGGCAAACCCGTTTTGCAATGGGTCCATGAGCTATCTCTCAAAGCGGGAGCCAAAAGTGTTACCATTGCCACAGATCACCAAACCATTTTTGATGCGGCAGAAGCCTTTGGCGCACGGGTAGTGATGACCCGTGATGATCATGAAAACGGTACGGAGCGTTTGGCGGAAGTGGCTTCCCACATGGCGTGGATGGGTGACGAAATCGTTGTCAATGTTCAAGGAGATGAACCTTTCCTCCCTGTGACCTTAATACATGCCACAGTGAATGCATTAGTGCGAGATAATGAATCTGCAATGGCGACGGTGGCGTGTGCTATTGATGACATGAAAGATTATTTAAGTCCTAATGTTGTAAAAGTGGTATGCGATGCCAAACAGCGTGCTTTGTACTTTAGCCGTGCGCCTATTCCTTATGACAGAGATGGCTTGGCGAAGGTTACGCAGAGTAACCAAGTATCAGGGAGTCTACCTCTGGATCTACCAGTGATGCGTCATATTGGTTTATACGTCTATCGTGCTAGTTTGCTAAATAAATATGTAGAACTGCCTGTGTCGCCGTTAGAGCGTTGGGAAAAGTTAGAGCAGCTTCGCTTTTTGCATTTGGGGATAAAGGTTCAGGTCGCCATTGCAGACAGTTTGCCGTCTCACGGTGTGGACACCCCCGAAGATTTAGAGAAATTGCGTCATCATCTGACGACAGAGAATGACTAATATCAATCTCTCATTCAATTGTTCACTTTGCTGTTAGCTTTTATTTTTACAAAGACAATGGCAACTAGAGAGTTTAGTTATCTTTTTCCAGCTGGTTATATCTTTCTTAATAAAACGCTTAAATAATGCACATTTTATTGGCTTTGTGTAAGTTATGGGTTTACTTTTACTTCAAATGTAATATTTTCTTACTAATGTGTATTTAGTTTGCATTACTTGAAGGATCTCATCATGAAAAAGTTACTTGTTCTCTCCACCAGTTTATTGAGCACAGCAGCCATGGCGGCCATGCCTGTTAACCAACCTATTGGTTCCAGCTTTGTTCTCAGTAGTTCTCCCAATAAGCGTGCACTTGCCACGGCATTAGGTAACCCTGCTGCGCCTTTTTTAATGGTGAATGAGCAAGATGACGACAACTTTCGTTTTGGTATTCTTGGCCCACTGAGCATAGGTGTGGAAATGGGCGATGTCAGCGATCTGGGTGATCGTATGGAAGAGATCGAGGATATTTTGGATGCGAATTATGCAAACGCAATTGCAGCTCAGAATGGACTTAATGAAGCAAACGCTATTTTAAATGAAATTGGTGATTCAGCTTATATCAAAACGTCTGTCGGTATGCAGGTTCCGTTAATGCCAGTTATCTACAAAACAGATAACAATGGTGCCTTCATGTTAGATGCTAGTATTTCAAGCGTGGCTAGCGGTAATTTAATAACAAATGACATAAATATTGTAAATACAGACGAGCTAGAGTCAGATACATCATTTCAAGCCAGAACCGCTGTTGATTTGGCTATTGGATTAGGCTACAGCCAATCCATGTGGGAAAACTCACACGGCATGTTGGTTGGGGGCGTGAAGGCCACTATGCATAATATTTCTATGGGGCATGCTCTGGTTGCCTTGGATGATGATACTACTGAAGCTGATGATGCTATTTCTGACGCCATAGATGATGATTCGGTTGAATCTAGTGGTGTAGGAGTCGACTTGGGTGCAGTTTGGGTATCGCATAATTATCAGTTAGGTGTCACTGTTGCCAATATCAATGAACCAGAATTTGATGGTGTTACGTTAGATACAACATGTGGTAGCCGTAGTTGTATTGCTGCTGGAAATCTTATTAATAATGGTAAAGTGACGTCTGGTCAAAAATACGTCATGGAAATGCAAACCACGGTGGATTTAGCCTTATCGACGTCTGGCAAGCAGTTCACCCTAGGCATGTCTTACGATACGAATGCAGTAAAAGACGCTGTGGGAGATGAATATCAGTGGGCAGCGGCTTCCCTTTCTTACTATGGTGATTCTCACTTCTTGCCGGGTTTGCGTGTTGGCTACCGTCAAAATATGGCAGGTACAGAGTTAAGTTATGTCAGTGCTGGATTGACCATTCTAAAGCGCTTAAACCTAGATTTAGCAATTGCAACAGACACAGTTAAGGATGAAGACGGTGATGAGTTGCCACGTAGTGGTTTTATTTCAATAGGTTACGACACCGCATTTTAATGAGTAAAGTATCAGGAAAAAAGCCGATAACCTATTAAGGTTTTCGGCTTTTTTTGAGCGCGAGAATAGGTAGGTTTCTCTAACTGGACGATACATTGATGCGCTATTTATTGTTATTAATGGGATTAATAAGCACTGGAGCAATGGCTTATTACCCAACGGGAACTAATACAGTGCTCGGAAGTTATGCTAACCGTCAGTCATTAATAACCTCCTCATTTAATCCAGCAGCGCCTTATTTGATGACCAATATCTCAAGCTTCCGAACGGGTTTTTTAGGGCCATTGAATATAGGTTTTGAGATTGGAGATGTAGAAGATCTTGAAGATCAAGTTGACGATTTAGAAGATATTCTTGATGCTAACTACACTGATACTGCCACTGCTCAGGCTGCTATTAACCAAGCCAATGGTATTTTAAGTAATATAGGTCAGACAGCTTATGTGAAATTCTCAGGTTCGGTACATGCTCCCTTCACTCCAATTATTTATAAAACGAATAAGCGTGGTGCTTTTGTTCTGGATGCTGATGCCTCATTTGTGAATCGTGTTGGGGTGTTAGCGGATGATATTGAACAGGATAGCTCAGGTGCCAATGTTGAACTTGTTTCTGATACCTCTGTTCATGTTAAGAAGGTGACCGATTACCGCTTTGGTGTGGGTTATAGCCAATCTCTGGGGCGGCCTGTGAGTGGTGCTTGGATATTGGGTGGGAAGCTGAATTTTCACAGTATGGGATTAGGGCAAGAGGTTGCGGTATTGACCAGTGAGGATGACGATGTCTCAGATGCATTTGATGACTTTTTTATGAGTCGTAAGAATGCCCAATCAAATATCAGTTTGGATTTGGGGGCGATTTGGACGGCGAAAAATTACCAATTTGGTGCCACAGTGACCAGCATCAACGAACCTGAATTTGATTTTGATGAGATTGGAAATTGTGCTGGATTGTCAGACGCAGCCTTGTCGAAATGTAACGCCATAAGACGATTAGCAGAGAATGGTCAGCTGAGTTTGAATGATACTTATAAAATGAAAGCGCAATTGACGGTAGATGCGGCGCTTATGTCTACCAATCAAAATTGGTCCATTGCGGTTTCACACGACGTCAACTCTGTAGCAGATCCTGTTGGAGATAAGCATCAATGGAGCATGATATCTTTGTCCTATTTTAGCGATAATCTTATCTTTCCCGGCATTCGTTTAGGGTATCGAAAAAATGAAGTTGGCAGTAAACTGAGTTATATGACCATGGGCACAACACTGTTTCGTCGTTTAGATTTGGACTTAGCCTATAGTACGCAGAGAAACAGCGGCGAAGACCTACCACGCAGCGTGTATTTTTCTA
Source organism: Marinomonas sp. THO17 (assembly GCF_040436405.1). Taxonomy (NCBI): domain Bacteria; kingdom Pseudomonadati; phylum Pseudomonadota; class Gammaproteobacteria; order Oceanospirillales; family Oceanospirillaceae; genus Marinomonas; species Marinomonas sp. THO17. The sequence continues at coordinate 3,379,686 of NZ_AP031575.1, forward strand.
TCGCTTACAATTTAGCTTTCTAGGCTAATTAATACATTAGATTTGAATGCTTTGACTGGGGCTTAGTATTCCTTCCAATGGAACATCCCAATCTTCTAAAGGCAGCTTTTCTACTTGTTGACAGTCGTGTGCGAGACCAATGAGTAAGGGTTTTTGTTGTGATTTTTTATGTGCAAAACTGCGATCATAAAACCCTCCTCCCATGCCTAAACGACCCCCTTGGGCGTCAAAGCCAACTAATGGCATGAATATCAGATCGAGTTCATCTGGTTTAACATATTCAGATGTTTTGGGTTCTGCTATGCCAAAGCGATTGTTCTGCCACAAACTGTTAGCTTTATATAGGGCAAACTCTAAGTGCTTGTCCTGAACCACAGGTAAATAGGTTGTGATCTTGTGTTGCCAGCAATACTCACATATGAGGTGTGGCGAAATTTCTCCATCATTAGCAAGATATAAGGCAACACGCTTTGCTGTTTGCAGCCAAGGGGACTGTAGGGTTTGTTCAAGCAGGGCTTGAGCGGCTTGATTTTGCTGCTGTGGAGACAATTGGCGTCTTGCTTGACGTAAGGATTGGCGCAGTGATTGACGATTGAGTCTTGTATTGGTCATGAAAGGGTTTCCCAAGTTGCCGTTTCGACTATTGGCCTTGAACCCAGTGGTTCAAGGTGGAAAAAGCTGTGATTCTTTAGGCTTTCCGACGCACGGACATGCACACCAAATCAGCAGGCCTTTTCCAGGGTATTACTCATAGGCTCAAGGGCGTTAAGCCGCTACGCACAACCCAGGAAACGAGTGAAGTATAGTGCAAGTGCTAATAAAAATCACGGGGTTGAGCCATTCGCCTTACTGAGCAGTATGAAGAGTTTTCGTTTTCTATGCTTTAGGTCCTGTTCAAACGAACAGGAGTGATCGCTTACTCGTTCGCCACTTTGTCGTCGTGTGCTAGTGCGGCATCAAGCTGAGACGTTAATTCTCGAAGCTGTTGTTCATTAGAGCGAGCGTATTTACGGCCTGAAAGCATATCATGAGTAATATTCAATGCGGCTAGCACGGCAATTTTTTCTAGGCCAACGATTTTGCCGCTGGCTTTGATTTCACGCATTTGATTGTCTAAATACTCTGCGGCTTCTTTTAATTCCGCCTCATGTCCTTTCGGACAATGTATCTTGTATGTTTGTCCCAGTATGGCGACTGAAACAGTTGGCTTATCCATATTGACTCCAGTTGATAGCGAGGCCCACAAAAAATGGTCAGTTTTTCCATCATTGAGTAGCGAATGGCATTTTATGCTGCGACTAAATTCGTTACAATTCCGAATTAATTTTATCCACACTGTTTATAGCAAATTGACGCCAATATGGAAATAAACCCGATACTTTCACAAATAAAAGACCTATCCGAACGTGCCCTTACCCTCCGGGGGTATCTTTGACTACGATGCAAAGAAAGAACGCTTAGAAGAAGTTAACCGAGAATTAGAAGATCCTGATGTTTGGAACGATCCAGAATATGCTCAAAAACTGGGCAAAGAACGTTCATCTTTAGAGGCGGTCGTTAATACTTTAGAAAGTATGGACAATGGTTTGGCTGATGCCAAAGAATTGTTGGACATTGCGGTCGAAGAAAATGATGCAGATTCTGTTGAAGCGGTTGAACTTGAGCTTGCTGATCTAGAAGATTTGCTAGGCAAATTAGAATTTCGTCGTATGTTCTCCAAAGAAATGGATGCCAACAACGCCTTCTTAGATATTCAGTCAGGCTCTGGTGGTACAGAAGCCCAAGACTGGGCAAATATGTTGTTACGTATGTATTTGCGTTGGGGGGAAGACAAAGGTTTTAAGGTGGATCTGGTGGAAGTGTCTGCCGGGGAGGTGGCTGGTATCAAGTCTGCGACCATTCGTTTTGAAGGTGAGTATGTCTTTGGTTGGTTGCGAACTGAGACGGGTGTTCATCGTTTAGTGCGTAAATCACCGTTTGACTCAGGCAACCGTCGACATACGTCTTTTGCGTCTGTGTTTGTGTCCCCTGAGATAGACGATAACGTGGAAATTGATATTAATCCGGCAGATTTACGTACTGATACCTATCGCTCATCTGGTGCTGGTGGTCAGCACGTTAACACCACAGATTCGGCGGTGCGTATTACTCACGTGCCAACTGGTATTGTTGTGCAATGTCAAAACCAGCGTTCGCAGCACGCTAACCGAGATTTCGCAATGAAGCAATTGCGTGCCAAGTTGTACGAACTGGAAATGATGAAACGTACTGAAGCGGCGCAAGCGGTTGAAGACAGTAAGTCCGACATAGGCTGGGGCAGTCAAATTCGCTCTTACGTATTGGATTCTTCGCGTATTAAGGATTTACGTACTGGCGTGGAAAGTTCGAATACTGGTGCTGTGTTGGATGGTAATTTGGACCAGTTTATTGTCGCAAGTTTAAAGCAAGGCCTGTAATCAACAGCCTTCCTAATTTTTGAAAAGTTTAAAGAGTAGATAGCAAAGTCATGGCAAACGAAAACACAGAAAGCAGTTTACAATCTGAAGATAATCGCCTTGTCGCGGAGCGACGCGGTAAGTTAGCAGCACTACGTGAACAGCGTAATGCCTTCCCAAATACTTTTCGTCGCGATGCCTACGCAGCTGATTTGCAAGCGGAATTTGCAGAACTAGAGAAAGCTGAGCTGGAAGAGAAAGACCATCAAGTCAGCATCGCCGGTCGTATTGTGCGTAACCGTGGCGCTTTTATGTTACTACAAGACATGTCTGGTCAGATTCAGGCTTATGTGAATCGTAAAGCATTGAGCCCAGAATTATTGGCAGAACAAAAAACCTGGGATTTAGGTGACATCATTGGTGTAACAGGCCCTGTACACAAATCCGGCAAAGGCGATTTGTATATTGATATGCAATCGGCTGAGTTGTTGACCAAATCCTTGCGACCTTTGCCAGATAAACATCATGGTTTGTCTGATATGGAAATGCGTTATCGTCAGCGTTATGTGGATTTGATTGTTAATCAAGAATCCCGTGATATTTTTCAAGTACGTTCAAAGATCATTTCTACCATTCGTCGTTTCCTAGAAGATCGTCGTTTTATGGAAGTGGAAACGCCTATGCTACAAACCATTCCTGGTGGTGCCACGGCGCGTCCTTTCATTACCCATCACAACGCGATGGACATGAACATGTACTTGCGTATTGCGCCTGAGCTTTACTTGAAGCGTTTGGTTGTGGGTGGTTTTGAGCGAGTTTTCGAAATTAACCGCAACTTCCGTAATGAAGGGGTGTCGACTCGTCATAATCCTGAGTTCACTATGATAGAGTTTTACCAAGCTTACGCAGATTATAAAGATCTAATGGATTTGACAGAAGACATGTTGCGCACAGTGGCACAGCAAGTTCTGGGTACAACTAAGGTGACTTACCAAGGTTCAGAATACGATTTTGGGGCACCATTTGTGCGTATGACCATGTTGGAATCGATTCTGCATTACAATCCAGAGTTGACCGCTGCCGATCTAGAAACGCTTGAGAAAGCCACAGCAGTGGCGAAAAAGCTGAAAATCGATGTGAAGCCTATTTGGGGCTTAGGTAAACTGTGGACAGAAATCTTTGAAGAAACCGCTGAGCACAAGTTGGACCAGCCGACTTTTATCACAGAATACCCTGCAGAAGTGTCGCCATTGGCGCGACGCAATGATGATAATACGTTCATTACCGATCGTTTTGAGTTTTTTGTAGGTGGTCGTGAAATTGCGAATGGTTTCTCAGAGCTGAATGACCCTGAAGATCAAGCAGAGCGTTTTCGTCGTCAGGTTGAAGAGAAAGATGCAGGTGATGATGAAGCCATGCATTATGATGCCGACTACATCAATGCATTGGAATACGGCTTACCACCAACCGCTGGTGAAGGGATTGGTATTGACCGCTTGGTAATGTTGTTTACTGATGCGCCATCCATTCGTGATGTCTTGTTGTTCCCGCATATGCGTCCTCAAGACTGAGTTAGGCCTGCATCAGAGTAAGATAATGAATAAGGCCTCAATTGAGGCCTTCTTTTTATGGTAATGATTGTATGTAAGGCGGTTGCCTTATTGATTGGAGACTGGAATGAGTCGTTTTTGGACAGATAAAATTGCTTCCCTAGATCCCTATGTGCCGGGTGAGCAGCCGCAAGATAAGAAGTACATTAAGCTTAATACTAACGAAAGCCCTTATTCCCCATCTCCAAAAGCCTTGCAAGCCATGGCGGCTGAAGTGAATGAAAGCTTACGATTGTATCCAGACCCAAATTGTGTGAGCTTAAAGAAATCACTTGCTCAACAGTACCAGCTTGAGACCAATCAGGTGTTTGTTGGTAACGGTTCGGATGAAGTCTTGGCTTTAGCCTTTATGGGCTATTTTGCAGCTGGTAAGCCACTGGCGTTTGCGGACATTACTTATAGCTTCTATAAAGTCTACGCAGGCTTATATGGCATCGAACCCAAGTTGATTCCACTAAACGATACCTTTGACATTGTTGCACGGGATTATCAAGACTTAGACGTATCGGGTGTGGTGGTGACTAACCCTAATGCGCCAACTGGAAAAGCTTTGCCGTTGGCGGATATCGAGGTGATTTTGCAAGCTAATCCTGATGTCGTGGTCTTGGTGGATGAAGCCTATGTAGATTTTGGGGCACAAAGTGCGGTGGGTTTGGTGAATCAATATCCAAATCTTTTGGTAGTGCAAACCATGTCAAAATCTCGTGCTCTGGCGGGGATTCGTGTTGGTTATGCTTTTGGGCACGCGGATTTGATCGAAGGTTTGGAGCGTCTAAAAAACTCTTTTAATTCCTACCCCATTGATCGTATTGCTTTGGCTGGGGCGACGGCGGCAGTAGAGGACACAGCTTATCTACAAGAGATTTGTGAAAAGACCATTGCTACTCGAGAGTTCACAGTTAAGGCTTTAAATAGATTAGGTTATGAATTATTGCCTTCTGCGACCAATTTTGTATTTGCAACTCACCCTAGTAAATCTGCAGAACAAATTTATTTGTCTTTAAAAGAGCAGGGGATTCTGGTGCGCTACTTTGGAAATAAGCCGCGTATTGGCGAGTATCTACGTATTACCATTGGGACTGATAAAGAGATGCAAGCATTAATTTCAGCTTTGCAAACTTTATAAAGCAGGATCATCCTTTCACGTTTTATAGAGGGCATTGTTTTATCTCCGTTTTCTAATTATTTCGTAATAAAATGTATCGATATATTGCAATGTTTGATTAATTATGAATTAAAGTTGCAAATCAAAAAAGTTCGCAGTAGTATCGATTGTATTAATTTTGAACAATTTGTTGATATAGGTTAGCTTTTTCAGGTAAATGTACTTAAAACATGCAAAAGTTGGCTTAAATTATCCTTTTTGTATCAAGGTTAATATCTTTAGAAGTAGAAGTAAGAAAATAGGGACGAATAACTATGAGTACTTTATCTATTGTGGCATTAGTGTCTGGAACATTATCCATTTTTGTGCCTATGGGTGGTATTTTTATTGCCATGTTCAGTAGTATTTTGGCCATGCTGGCATTTCGATCTCAACCTATCTTAGCTGCCATTACCTTTGGCATTAATATTATTAACGCCTCCTTTTTAAGTTCTAATTTAGCAACCAGGGAAACCGTTTTTGGCGATGCTTATTTATTGTTAATTGCCTTTCATATAGTGTTTTTGCTGGTGGGCATTGTGTGGCGCTTGTCTAAGCAAGGCTTTCAAAAAAATACGCAACGAATTTTATAACCAACGAGATACAACATCATTTCGGATTTGGTACGGCTTTATGGCCTGACATCATGAAAGTCTTAAAAAAAGGAAGCAATTGCTTCCTTTTTTATAGATGAAACAAAGCACTTATTAGTGCTTTAAGAGGCATCAAAACTAGGGCTAAGCACGTGAGACAATGCTTCATTTGATAAACTGCCAATGACTTTGTTGTTAGCGTCCAATACTGGCAACAGATCGTGATCTGTTTTTAACGCCAATGGTAAGACAAATTGCAGATACTCTTTCTTTTTTATACTGGTTTGATGCAGTAAAGGTGAGTCTACTTGCCCTGCTAAATAAGCTTGTAGTCGATTTTGACTGACCACACCTTGCAGTGTTTTTTGATGGGTCCAAATGAGGAAGTCATGGTCGGCAAATGCTGGCATGAGATCTTCTGCTTTTTCGCAGTCCACGATCAGGCTTAAATCCTTGTCCATTATGTGACTGACTTTAAGTGCTTTAGCACGATTAACGTCTTTAGCAAAATCCCGTACATAATCGTCTACAGGATTGAGAATGATGTCTTCTGGAGTACCCACTTGCACCATCTCTCCGTCTTTTAACACCGCAATGCGATCGCCGAGTCGTAGTGCTTCGTCGAGATCGTGGGTGATGAAAATAATGGTTTTCTGGAGCTTGGCTTGTAACTCAATCAACTGAGTTTGCATGTCAAATCGAATCAGAGGATCCAGTGCTGAAAAGGCTTCGTCCATTAGCAGAATTTCTGCGTCGGTACAAAGTGCTCGAGCAAGACCAACACGCTGCTGTTGACCACCTGATAATTGTGATGGGTATTGATCTTCATAGCCTTCTAAACCGACCACTTCTAACCAGTGTTTGGCCTTTTCTTTCCATACTTCTGGTTTTTCTCCCTGGATAGACAAGCCATAACCAACATTATCCAGTACGCAATGGTGTGGCATTAGGCCAAAGTGTTGGAATACCATGGACATTTTGTGGCGTCGAAATTCAATTAAGTCTTTTGCACTCAAGGTGAGAATATCATCGCCTTCTACTTTGATCTTACCGGCCGTTGGATCGATTAAACGATTAAAATGACGAATGAGAGTTGACTTACCTGAGCCAGATAACCCCATGATGACAAAGATCTCACCACGCTTTACTGATAGGTTAATATCGCGTAACCCCACGGTGTGACCTGTTTCTGCTAACACATCACTTTTGCTCATTCCGTCTTTAACTTTGGGCAAGACTTTTTCAGAATGGGGGCCAAATATTTGATACAAGGATTCGATTTCAATCAGCGGCGTCGTATTAGTGTCCATTTTGATCGCCTCCTAGGTGTTTCTGAGTACGTTTTGCATAACTCTGTGACACCCGATCAAACATGATGGCGAGGGCAACAATGGCCAGACCGTTGAGTAACCCTAGAGTAAAATACTGATTGGTGATGGATTTTAGTACAGGCTGCCCCAATCCTTTTACGCCTATCATAGAGGCAATGACGACCATGGCTAGCGCCATCATAATAGTTTGGTTAATGCCTGCCATTATGGTAGGCATCGCCAGTGGTAACTGCACACCAAACAAGCGCTGTGTTGGTGTAGCACCATAGGCCGTGGCGGCTTCCAAAGTCTCATGTGGCACCAAGCGAATACCGAGATTGGTTAATCGAATGACAGGTGGAATAGCATAGATGACGACAGCAATTAACCCCGGAATTTTGCCAATGCCTAACAACATGACGACGGGAATTAAGTAAACGAAGGCTGGCATGGTCTGCATAATATCTAATAATGGGGTAATGATGGATTGTGCTCGATTGGAGCGAGCCATCAATATCCCCACAGGAATACCCAATAGAATCGCTAAGAAGGTACAAACTGTGATGATGCTAAGTGTGCGCATGGTGTCATCCCACATACCAAAATAACCAATGAGTAACATGGAAAGGGTGACGCCAACACTCAGTTTCCAAGAACGGCTCATGAAATAGACCAAACCGGTAAGCAACCCCAGTACCAGCCACCAAGGCGTGTTCAGTAACAGGTTTTCAAACCATACTAGGAAACTTAATAATGGATCGAAGAAGGCTTCGATCTGGTCGCCGTAGGCGCGAGAAAAATCACGGTAAGCGCCGTCTAAGGTTTTGCGTATTCCCAAAAGTTCTCTGCGGCTCATGTCGGGGAATTCTGTGAGCCATGATTGATCTGCCATAGTGTATTCTTTCGATTAAATCAGGAAGGAAATATCACGAGCAAGCAGCTGGCTTACTCGTGAGGGTTTGCTGTTAGGCGAACTTATAAAGTATCAAGTGCTTTCAGTAATTTGTCTTTCACATCCTTGCTGACCCACTGAGACCAGATGTCTTCATGTTCAAACATAAAGTTTTCAGCCGCGTATTGACCATCAGCTTGGTTTTCCTCGATCCAAGCCAATAAGCCGTTCATTTGTTCATTGGTGAAAGAGCGTTTACTCAGATATTCATAAGCTTCTGGTGCTTTCTCTGCGAATTCATCTGTGGTGATGGTATACACAGGAGAAGGCGGATACATGGAGACTTTAGGTTCTAAACAATCGGCCAAGGCGATACAGTTAACAAAGTCATCTTTGTTAACGCCAGAGCCAAAGTCGACTTTGACCATTTTGTATTTACCTAATATCGCGGTTGGTGCCCAGTAGTAACCAAACCAAGGCGCTTTACGTTCGTATGCCTTGGCAATAGAACCTGCGAGACCAGCACCAGAACCTGGATCAATCAGTTCGAAGCCAGCTTCATCTAACTTCAGTGCACGGAATAAATTGGCGCCTGAAATTTGACAACCCCAGCCTGCAGGACATCCATAAAAGCCAGAAACCTCATCGTTTTCAGGGTGAGGGAATTCTTTAGCGTGTTTGATGACACCTTCTATCGTAGCCAGTTCAGGGTCTTCTTCAACCATGTAAGCAGGAACCCAAAAACCTTCTTCGCCGCCATCTGAAAGCGATTTACCTGCTAACTTTAAACGGCCTTCATCAACACCTTGATTTAATACAGCATTGAAGGAGTTAGTCCAAAGTTCTGGGGCAATGTCAGGCTGACCTTTTTCTATCATGGAAGTACCCGTTGGCATAGTATCGCCAGGTACCAACTCTGCATCGCAATCAAAACCATTACTGAGAATAAATTTGTCGACATTAGCGATTAGAGAAGCTGAGCTCCAGTTCATGTCTGCAATCGTGACTTTGCCACATTCATGGTGAGCCGCAAATGCACCTGTTGCGCCAAAAGTAAGGGCGACAGAAAGCAGTAATTTACTTTTCATTTTTATGTCCTTCAGTGAAGATTTCTTACGAAAAATCTGGTTTATTTTTATGGAGTGATGACTATTAATTTACATCTCTAATCTTTATATATCAAATATTTGACGAGTTTAGTTGTGATTAAATGTATCTAAAATGTCTTATTTATCTGATGGAAAGACAATTTTGAGTAGATATTATCACTTTGAAATGGCATCTAATTTAGAGTTGTAATATTTTTATCTTTAAGCTTCAAGTTGAGTGATAGAGAGGCTTTCAGAAGATGGTGAGTTGTTCACTTGATCCAAGAATGTTTGCTATTCGTAAGCTATCTAACAGAGCACATTGGATCTTTTATTATGAGTTTGTTTGAACATGACATTTCCCGAGTCATAGAAATGGCTTGGGAAGACAGAACGCCATTTGAAGCCATTACTAAAGAGTACGGCTTGTCTGAATCGGAAGTAATCAAGTTAATGCGCTCAGAAATGAAAGCGGCTAGTTTCAGAATGTGGCGTAAACGCGTATCAGGTCGTAAAACTAAGCATCTTCAGTATCGCTCACCAGAGGTGATTCGAGCCTATAGTCCAAGTCAGTACAAGCCAAGATAATTGTATTAAGTGATTTGAGTCTGAGATTACTGTCAGTAATTTCGTTTAACGTCACATTTCAAATAACCAATAGTAACCATAGCCAGCAATAAGAGCAGGAACAGTGGAGTAAAGTGTGGCGAGTAAAGCCGCTCTTGGTGCTAGTGCAATGGCAGGAAACAAGGCATCACCATCATTGCTTATGGCGTTTGCCAGTTGCGCTGATAGTGGAATGGCGCCTTGTAAATATAAGCCTGTTATCATGATCTGCGGGCCGCAGCCAGGTAACAAACCCATTAAGGCGGCAAAGAAAACACTACCACTTTCAAAGCTTTCAATCAGAGACAAGATATTGCCACCAGTGTAATGATTTAGAAACTCAAAACACAAAAATGCGACAACGACCCAACTGGTAACAAATTGAGTATCTTGTGCCACTTTGCGTAGCCAATGTTTCGGCAGGCGGTTGTCATTTTCTTTGGTCAACTCTGTGAAACTGTCAGTTTTGGCTGATAAAGCCCAAAGTAGAAGGCAGGTGAAACCTGCTATCGCCCCTATGTCTTCAATTAATTGATCCGGAAAGCCCAATAGTAAGTTGACGTTATATTGCATTGCTAATAACAGTGCTACCACACTGACAGGAAGGATCAGTAAGCACCAAAAGGCAACATTGAGGCGGCTGATCCAAACATCCATTGAATTTGCTCGGTAATTTTTCGTTTGGTCGGGTCGTATGTGTTTAGTATCAGTATTTGGTGTCAGTGATATAGGAGCTGGACTAGGTAGAAAACGATTGGTAATAAGGCCAGAGACAATACCTATTAGAAAACTGATGGACAATACAATGATTGCTTGTTGGGGGCGTTGACTGATGAGCAAAAAAGCCGCGTCTCCCATCGTGCTGGTGAGTACCGCGACAACGGCACCAAAGCCAATTTGTCCTCTTGTGTATTGTGTTATGACGACAATGGCTCCCCCACAACCCGGAAGTATGCCCATTAGGCCCGCGTAAACAATTTCACGATAAGGCTTCTGATGAATCCAATTTTGCCAACCCTTTGTCGATAGGTGGTGGCTGAATCCATAGTAAATGGCTAAAGTCGCCGCAACAAATGCAGAGACTTGTAAAAAAGCATCTGAAAGTACACCCGTAACCCTAGTTTGAAAGTCTGGGATCAGCCACAGGCTTAAGACTGCAAATACTATGAGATAACGCTTATTGAATTGAGTTAAACGAAAAACATGATTTGCGAGAGGTAGATTCAACTGCAAGGTCTATACCCTATTAAATATAATAAAAGTAATTATCATTTATATTCGCGTTAATACAAGTGATTTCTTTTTTCAGCTATAGGATTCATTTATAAAATGGATTTAAGTTGGATAAAAATGGGCAAAAAGCAGCTCTAAGATTGTTCATAACACAAGTGGTGATTATGTTTGATGGTGAAGGGTGAAGGGTGAAGGGTGAAGGGTGAAGGGTGAAGGGTGAAGGGTGAAGGGTGAAGGGTGAAGGGTGAAGGGTGAAGGGTGAAGGGTGAAGGGTGAAGGGTGAAGGGTGAAGGGTGAATAGCCAGAGGAATACAGATTTCTTCTACTTGTTAGCAGTTTTTCTCATAGGATTTCGACTCTACAAGCATAAAAATCCTCTGTGCACCCAGACACAGAAGGTTTTTTATGCTTGTACAGTTTGTGTATTAGAAGACTGTCTATTTAAGATGAGTCAGGCTAAAAAAGTCATCAGTTTAGGGTGGCCAGTTTCGCTTTGATGCTATTAATAATGCCTTGCGAGTCCAGACCTACCCGCTTCAGCATAGCCTGATGACAGGCATGTTCTTCATATTGATCGGGTAATCCTAAATGCAAAACAGGTAGATGAATATTATTTGCTAATAAGAATTCACTTACCGCGGAGCCTGCTCCACCCATAATGGCGTTTTCTTCTACAGTGACTAATAACCTGGCTTTTTTGTTTTCTAATATGGCTTGTTCATCCAAAGGTTTGACAAAGCGCATATCGATTAAGCTAGCGTCTAAGTACTCGGCTGCCTCAAGAGCATCGTATGTTGGGCGACCAAAGCTGCAAATAACAATACCAGATTGACCTTCGCGTAGTTGTCGAGACTTGCCTATGGCAATGGTTTCTAACGCTTTCTCTATGCTGACACCAGGTCCAGTGCCACGAGGATAACGAACAGCAGCTGGGCCTTGATATTGATAACCAGTCTGCAGCATTTTACGGCACTCGTTTTCGTCTGAAGGTGCCATGACAACCATGTTTGGAATACAACGTAAGTAACTTAAATCATAAACACCAGCATGAGTTGGACCGTCTTCACCAACTAGTCCCGCACGATCTATCGCAAAGAGTACGTCTAAGTTTTGCAGCGCAACATCATGGATCAATTGATCATAAGCGCGTTGTAAGAAGGTAGAATAAATGGCCACCACAGGTTTTACACCATCACAAGCCATACCGGCCGCCAAAGTAACCGCATGCTGTTCGGCAATGGCCACATCAAAGTATCTTTCAGGGAAACGTTCAGCGAAGGCAATCAGGTCAGAACCTTCTTTCATCGCTGGTGTGATGGCGGCCAATTTATCATCTTGTTCGGCCACATCACAGATCCATTGACCAAACACATTACAGTATTTTGGCAGTTTGCTAGAGGTTTTGTTTGGCACGGGATCGGGTTCAATTTTATTAATAGCATGATAACCAATAGGGTCGCCTTCTGCTGGCTCAAACCCCTTGCCTTTTTTGGTGATGACATGCAGAAACTGTGGTCCTTCACGATCTTTTAAATTGGCAATGGTGGTCAGCAGGTGATCAATATCGTGACCGTCGATTGGACCAATATAATTAAAGCCAAGTTCCTCAAACATCATGCCAGGGGATACCATACCTTTCATATGCTCTTCTGCTTTGCGTGCAAGCTCAAGAGCCGACGGAAGTCCTGAAAAGACTTTTTGACCCCCTTTACGAATGCTGTCATAGGTTTTACTGGCCCAGATTCTGGCAAAGTAACTGGATAGGGCGCCAACAGGTTTGGAGATAGACATTTCGTTATCATTAAGAATGACTAGCATGTCAGCCTTTTCATGGCCCGCGTGGTTGAGTGCTTCAAAAGCCATGCCTGCAGACATAGCACCATCACCGATAACAGCGACGGCTTTACGACCTGTATTGAATTGCTTCGCCGCTAGTGCCATACCCAAAGCGGCACCGATGGAAGTACTGGAGTGCCCAACACCAAAGGTGTCGTACTGACTTTCTTCACGTTTAGGGAAACCTGAAATACCATTTTCTTGTCGGATCTTAAGCAGTGCTTCACGTCGCCCAGTCAATATCTTATGAGGGTAAGCTTGATGACCAACATCCCAAACTATTCGGTCTTCAGGCGTATGGTAGATATAATGCAGGGCAACAGTTAATTCCACTACGCCAAGTCCTGCGCCGAAGTGCCCACCTGTTTGCCCCACACTGTAAAGCATGAATTCTCTAAGCTCACGAATGAGTTGTGGCAACTGGTCTTTGCTATAGGCGCGCAAATCTTCAGGTGAATTTATCTGATCAAGTAAAGGTGTAATGGGTCGCGCTGTTGGTATTTCTTCAAACATGGGCACAGGTTTGGTCACACAAATAATTTTAAAAGGCGGATAAGTATATCAGTGGTTACGCCCAATAATATAGTTAGCAAGCTCAACTAATGGCTGTGCCGACTTACCAAAAGGAGAAATGGCGTTTAATGCTTGCTGATGTAACGAATTAGCAAAGGCTTGCGCTTCCTTTAATCCCAGCAGTTTAGGGTAAGTGGGTTTATTAGCTTGTTCATCAGAAAATTGATTTTTGCCAAGTGTCTTGGTATCGCTGGTGATATCGATGATGTCATCTTGAACTTGAAAAGCCAAACCAATGGCATTGGCATATTGATCAAGTTGTTGCATTTTTTCTGAATTTTGTATGCCAACGCTGATAGCACCCATACGAATACTGGCACGAATCAAAGCGCCTGTTTTATGTTGATGCATCTGCTGTAGTGCATCTTTATCTATATTTTGACCTACACTTATAAGATCGATCATTTGTCCTGTTACCATACCATGTCGTCCAGATGCGTGAATAAGTTCTTGAATTAATTGAAGTTGCACGTTAGCGTTGGTATGTTGTGAATGACTTAGCAGTTCGAAGGCGAAGGTTTGTAAGGCATCACCTGCTAGTATGGCAGTTGCTTCATCATACTGAACATGGCAAGTGGGTTTGCCACGACGCAGGTCATCGTCATCCATAGCGGGTAAGTCATCGTGAATGAGTGAGTAGGCATGAATGGACTCAATGGCCGCGGCGCTAGCATCTGTTAGCTCGTTTATCTCATCAAACAAACTGGCCACGGCATAGGTCAACATGGGGCGAACTCGTTTGCCACCATTAAAAAGACTGTAAGCCATGGCTTCTTGTAGATGAGCGGCAGGAGCATATTGGTCTAGGTGTTGTGTGAGGTAATGATCAACTCGGCGGCGGGCAAATTGTGAAAAATCGTCTAGGGTCACGAACTGGATTCCGGGTCAAAGGTTTCTAAATGCTCACCATCTTGTTTTTCAAGTAAAATCTGAACTTTTTGTTCGGCTTGGGTGAGAACGGACTGACATTCTTGACTGAGTTTAACACCTTTCTCGAAAGCTTTTAGAGCTTCCTCAAGAGAAAGTTGATTTGACTCAAGTTGAGTTACCAAGGCATCAAGTTCGCCAAGGTTTTCTTCAAAGTAGCGGACACTGTTTTTACGTGACATGTTAGTTACTCTTGATAAAACCTACGTTTTTTAACAGAAAAAAGCTTACTGTTCGAGAGAGAATTGATGAAAATTACAAAAATCATGCAAGAAGTTGCCGTTGAAGCTTATTCTTTCATATAGAATCACGACTGTACCAGTTAGAAAAAACGCTTTTTGTTAGGAGACGTATGTGGATATCGCAACGTTAATAGGACTCGTTGGATCCTTCATTGTTGTCATCGCAGCCATCTTTGTTGGTGGCTCTGCCGGTATGTTTATAGATACCGCTTCAATTTTGATTGTAATAGTAGGATCGACATTTGTTGTGCTAATGCAATACCCATTAGCGCAATTTCTAGGCGCAGGGAAAGTCGCCGCAAAAGCTTTCATGTTTAAAAGTGTTCCTTTGGATACCTTGATTGATGAAGTTTACGGTTTGGCTGATGAGGCTCGTAAAGGTGGTTTATTGTCTTTAGAGGGAAAAGAGGTTAGCCATCCTTTTCTATCAAAAGGCATTCAAATGCTGGTGGATGGTCACGACAGTAATGTGGTCAAAAGCCAGCTCAGCAAAGATATGGATCAATCCTACTACCGGCATACTAAGGGCGCAAAAGTTTTCAAAGCGTTCGGTGATGTGGGGCCAGCAATGGGCATGATTGGCACCTTGGTTGGTCTTGTACAGATGTTGGCGAACATGGATGATCCTAAAGCCATAGGTCCAGCAATGGCTGTCGCACTCCTAACCACCATGTATGGTGCTATGTTAGCGAACATGGTGTGTCTTCCTATCCAAGCGAAATTGATGACGCGAGCTGATGAAGAGCTAACTTGTCAGCGTATGATACTTGATGCTCTATTGGCCATTCAGTCTGGTCAAAATCCGCGTATTTTGGATGGCGCATTGAAAACCTATCTGGCAGAAAGTAAACGTGCAGAGCGCGAATAATTTTAAGAAGTAAATGGATTCCACCATGAGTGATGAAGAACAACAAGATTGTCCTGAATGTGAAGAAGGCCTTCCTGCCTACATGGGCACTTTTGCTGACTTAATGGCGTTGTTAATGTGTTTCTTTGTGCTATTGCTTTCGTTCTCAGAAATGGATGTCATTAAGTTCAAACAAATCGCAGGGTCATTGAAAATGGCTTTTGGTGTGCAACGAGAGATTAGAGCCGACGCTATTCCAATGGGGACCTCAGTCATTGCACAAGAATTCAGTCCAGCAACCCCGGAACCTACGCCCATTAATGAAGTGAGGCAAAAAGTTGATTCCAGGCCGGAAAATACTTTAGAAGTCTTGTGTAAACCTGATACGGCGGAACTCAATCAGCGAGAAGATTCTGGCCAACCTGCGCCTGTTACCTTTGTAGATAAATCAAGAGCGGATATTGAGCGTGAGCAGAAAATTCAAGAGACTGAGGGGGACGCGCAACAGATAGCCTCAGTGTTACGTGAAGAAATATCGAAAGGAACGGTGGAAATAGAGACCAAAGAAGAGACCATTACCATACGTATTAAAGATCAAGGGTCGTTTGACTCTGGGTCAGCGGAACTGAATTACGACTTTATTCCCGTTATTGATTTGATTCGTGATGTTTTGGTTGGTATTCAAGGGACTATTTCGGTTGAGGGTCATACTGACAACTTACCGATTCAAAGTCGTCAGTTTCGTTCCAATTGGCAGCTTTCAGCGGAGCGTGCTATCTCTGTTGCGGAAGAGTTATTCTCCACTGGACAATTAAGTCAAAATCGTTTTTCAGTAACGGGATTTGCGGATACTAGACCTTTGGTGCCGAACGACAGTGCGGCAAACCGAGCAACTAATCGTCGTGTAGAAATTGTGATTAAACAAAATGATGTGCGTCCTCCGGTACGTGATTCTATAGATGACATTCCTTCTGATGGGGTAATCGAGTTTGATCAGTCTATGTTGGACGACCTAACACCGGATGAAATTTTCTAATAAACATAAAGTCGACAAAGGGGAGCATTCGCTCCCTTTTTTATGTTTTTTAGCCATTAGAAAGGCTGAGTTTTTCAGGTTTTTTTGCTATGGTTTGCGCAATGAATTTTGAGGATAGGGTAAATGCGAGTAGCAGTAATTGGTGCGTCTGGACGCATGGGAAAAAATTTGGTCACGGCAGTGTCTGATACGCAAGGCGTGTCACTTGGCGCAGCTGTATTGAAACCAGGCAGTAGCTTAATTGGTGCAGACGCGGGTGAAATTGCAGGTATTGGAAAATTAGGCGTAGCTGCGGTTGCCAGTTTGGCTGATTGTGTGAATGATTTTGATGTCTTGATCGATTTCACCACGCCCGCTTTAACATTGGAAAATGCCGCTTTCTGTGCGCAACATCAAAAAGCCATTGTGGTGGGCACAACGGGTTTGACGGATGATGAAAAAGCCGCCCTAGAAGGTTTTGCCAAGCAGTCGCCAGTGGTGTTTGCGCCTAACATGAGCGTGGGGGTGAACCTGACGTTGAAACTGCTTGCTACCGCCGCACAAATCTTGGGAGATGATTACGATGTGGAAATCGTTGAAGCGCATCATCGTCATAAGGTTGATTCTCCTTCAGGTACTGCGTTACGCATGGGAGAGGTGGTAGCAGATGCGTTGGGCCGTGATTTGAAAGAGTGCGCTGTGTACGGTCGTGAAGGTCAAATAGGGCCTCGTACTCAGCAAGAAATTGGCTTTGAAACCATACGTGCAGGTGATGTGGTCGGTGAACACAGTGTGTGGTTCGCGACGGAAGGTGAGCGTATTGAAATCGTTCATAAGGCCAGTAGTCGTATGACCTTTGCTAAAGGCGCAGTACGCGCAGCGCATTGGTTAGAAGGTAAAAACGCTGGCCTGTATGATATGCAAGATGTATTGAACTTGAAATAGTTTGATCATTGCTTGGTCTTAAAGTAAGGATTTCTTTATAGTGAAAAAATGGCCACCTTAATCTAAGGTGGCCATTTTTTATTAAGATTCAAAAAATTTAGATGACTAAGATTTTAAGTCTCTAAGTGGGCAATAGGTTTATTGTAAATCCGGTGCATTGATGTCCAATAAAGGAGCGGCATCAAGAGATTCTGCATCCATCATCATGGCAATGCGCTGTAAAGAAGACAACACTTGGGTTTGTTCCCATCCTTCCAAAGCGTCAAATTCATTGATGAATTTTTCATGCAATAAAGGCGGAGTGGTTTCCAATACTTCTTTACCGAGATTGGTTAAACGTGCATTAACAATACGTTTGTCCTTTTGGGCTCGAACGCGTTCAACGTATTTACGGTCTTCCAATCTATTTAAGATGGTAGTCACTGTGGCTTGGCTGAGAGAAACGCTGTCAGAAATACGACGAACTGTCACGTCACCTAGCTCCTCAATTGAGCGCAATACCATGATTTGAGGTATCGTCAATCCACAGGCTTTAACGACACGCTTAGATTGTAAATCTGTTGCGCGAATAATGCGTCTTAGATGAACGAGAACATCATGTAGGTGTTGTGGTGTTGACATAATAATTTCGGGTCCAAAAAAAAAGCGGATTATAGAGGTTTCATAACGTCTATGAAAGCCGAGTTTAAAATTATTACAGCTCAAAGTATAGAAGTTAGGTTAAAAAATCGAAAGAGTATGATGGAACGGTGTTAGATTCTCTTGATTAACCATGTTTGAGCAAGGGCTAGGCACGTTCTTTTAGGTTATCAAAGGCCGCAATAGCCGCCAATCGAGCGGGCTTATAGTCAATGATTGGTGTTGGATAATGACAGTCTTTTCTTTGTTGTGAGTTTGGGTTGTGGATAGACTTGCTGTCCAACTTGGCCAGCTCTGGTACAAAGCGACGAATAAAATCGCCATTTTTATCATAGCTCTCTGACTGTCTTGTTGGATTGAAGACGCGAAAATAGGGGGCAGCGTCACAACCTGTAGAGGCGCTCCATTGCCAACCGCCATTATTGGCAGCAAATTCTCCATCAATAAGCTGACGCATAAAATAGGCTTCGCCCTTACGCCAATCCGCAAAGAGTAATTTGCAGAAGAAGCTGGCGGTGATCATGCGCAATCGATTGTGCATCCATCCTGTTTGATTGAGTTGACGCATTGCTGCGTCAACAATAGGGAAACCAGTATTGCCCTGACACCAAGCTTGAAACGATTGATCATCATCTTGCCAAATTAAGGCGCTGGTTTCTGGTTTGAATGGCAAGCCCTTATTAAGATTTGGAAAGTGGTGCATGAGTTGTCTGTAGAAGTCTCGCCAAGCTAGCTCTTTTAACCAAGTGCTGTCTTGCCATGCTCTATCTTCACGACCACAGATATGATGTATGGCTTCCAGGCATTGTCTTGGTCCGAGCGCACCTAAGGCAAGATAAGGTGACAATGTGCTGGTAGCAGGTAAGGCTGGAAAGTCACGCTCCTTATCATAATGCCGCTCTTTATGATGACAGAATTGCCAGAGTTTTTGTTGGGCAATGGTTAGGTCTGCAGGCCATAGGTCATCTCGAAAGGTGTAATTTGCAAGCTTTGGTATAGGCTTGACTGATAACGCATTACCCTGCTGTGTGGGGGCTGGCAAAGGCGTTGGGGATTGTTGAGATAAGAGGCTTAACCAACGTTTAAAAAAGGGTGTAAAGACTTTAAAGGGAGTGTTTTGCTGACTCAAGACCGCTTGTGCCACAATGAGATCTGCCATTTGTGGATAACAAGTAATGTTATGTTTAACTAATGCTTGTTGTACGCTTTTGTCTCTATTGGCTTCGTCTAGGGCGAGTTCTTGGTTAAACCAAAAGCCTTGTACGCCGAGTTGTTTACAAAGCTTGCTAATCTCTTCAGCCAACTCGGTAAAGTAGTCCACAACAATAAAATGTACGGGTATCCCCAGTTGTGCCAATTTTGTTGCTAGGTTTTCCATTAAACCTAGACGCAAACCCGTTTTGGCATCCGATTCATTATGTTTTTGCCATTGTGCTTGGGTAAGGGTGAACAATACAGCGACATTGCCTTGTAAGGATGCGTGGTAAAGGGCTGGGTTATCTAATACTCTCAGGTCGTTTCTAAGCCAAACAAGATGTTCTATCTTCATACTGGGGTGCGTTCCTCTTGTACAGAATAGGCAAAGTTATACGGTATTTCGAATGCCCAAAGGGCTTGGGTAAGGTGTTAAATAGCTTTGCTTTCTAATGTATTCGCTGCCGTGATGCTTCAAATAGTGGTGCAATAAGGCAATTGGCGTTGCTAAATTCACTTCGCCACGACGATATTGCTCTACAACATCAAGAATGTCTTTGCGAACCGATACATCCACACTGTGTTTTAAATAGCCCACTAGGTGCATTAAAACATTGCAATGGTTTTTGCGTTTTGCAGGTTTAGAAAGGCAAGTCATGAGCTTGGTAAAATATATCTCTCTTAGTTCGTTTATTGGCCTAGGATCATTGCCCGATAATAATCGGCCTAATTCGCGATAAACGGGTTGAGAGTGCGCCATCACCATGTATTTATAACGACTGTGAAAGGCAATCAAATCATGTAGGCTTGGATGCTCAGGTACACTTTGTCGGAAGTCATGATGGGTAAATACGCGCAGCAAGAAGTTTTCTCGTAAATGCGCGTCATTCAAACGTCCATCTTCCTCCACGGGTAATAATGGGTATTTTTCCATTAAAGCCTTGGTAAATAAGCCAGCGCTGCGCTGCATGTGAGGGTGGCCATTTTCTTGGTACACCTTGATACGCTCCATTCCACAGCTAGGTGAGTTTTTCATCACTATGTAACCGTCTAAATGAGACAATTTATCAAGATAATCGGCGCTGCCTTTTACAAAGCGATCTGTTAGATCCTCACTCATGTCTTTGGTAAAGGTCATGGTTGGATGATTTGGATCGCCTTCTAAACGAACGGTTGGACGCGGAGTGCCAAACCCAGCAGCCACTTCTGGACAGAAGGTTTGGTAGTCAAAATATTCTCCCAGCACTTGGTCGCAGTAATAGGAGCGACTGTGGCCACCATTAAAGCGAACATTGTCGCCTAGTAAGCAAGCACTGATACCAACTGGTATTTTTTGATCTTGGGTTGAATGAGTGACTGAATGAGACATATTAACTCTCCTTAAAGCGTGCTGTTTTGGCTTTTTGAGTTTTCAATGATCCAATCTGTTAAAGTGAGGGCACTGATGAGTGCACCTTCTGCGTCTCCCTGACAAAGCCAGTCTCCAGCAAGACCCACCTGATTTTCTGGTGACCAAGCAAAGGTTTTATTACCACGGTTTTCAACATAACGACTAAAGAACCAGCGATGTGGTTCGCCACGTTTTAGAATTCTTTGTTCCGTATGTTCCGCAAACTCTTTACAAATTTGCTGAGCAATCCACTCCTTATCTTGATCAAGGTGTTCAGCCGTCCAATCGGCTGAAGTTTGAATGACCCAACGATCATGATCCTGAACGTTACGAGCTGGCTTATGGTTGTCCTTGATCATACGTTGGATAAAAGATTTTTTGGGTTCTACTAATGCCTTTAAATCACTTGCTTGCGTTTCCAACCACATGGCCCATTGAGAAAAATAGCCCTTACACGCCTGATTAGCACGTAATAGCAACACGGCTAGGTCAGCATGAGTAGCGAGTAACATGGCGGCCTGATGAGCTGGTGTGGCAATAATGAGATTCGTTGCTAATACGCAACTTTGGTATTTATCATCGCGAAGTAGCCAGCAAAGTTCACCATTTTTATTGATCCTATCTAACTGATGAACTTTGGTATTGGTGATAAGGTGAGCATAGTGTAACCAATGACGTGTAATGCTACTCATTTTGGGTGTACCAACGTAGGCGATTGACTCTTTTGTGCTGGCTTGTTGCCAAGGGCTTGCTAGATTTTGTTTATTTAATTGCTCAAAAAGTTTTTGTGTAGAAGCTTGGCTAGCGAGAATAAAGGGCGTCCCTAATTCGCAGCTATCTGTATCATTAATGCGTTTACTGCCTGCTCGTCCACCAGAGCCTCTACTTTTGTCTAACACGCAAACGGATAAGCCAGCTTTGGTTAATTGTTCAGCGCACAAGCTGCCTGCTAAACCCGCGCCAATAATGGCGACATCATATTGCTTAAGTTCTGGCGGTTGAGTGGCTGATGTATTCATGCTTTTTTGCCTCTGCAAAATATTTTCTTATACAATATATTTTTTTGTACAAGAAAATCAATAAACTTATACAAAAAAAAAATTGTATAGTTTTTGTTGGTGTTTTAAGTTTAGACCAGTATGAAAAGTTTGCCTTTGATGAGTGGCCTTCCCAATAGAAAGAATGAGTATGAGACCCGTAGACATTGAAATGAATGAAGCAGATGGAAAACCTTCCGAAAAGAAACTGCAAGACAATAAGTTAACAGAGGCAGCAGCAAGCGGTTTATTTCCTATTCGAGAGTTATCTCAACAAACTGGGGTGAATTCAGTGACCTTGCGTGCTTGGGAGCGCCGCTATGGCTTGTTGAAACCGAAACGGACCACGAAAGGTCATCGCCTTTACGACCACAGCCACATAGTAAGAGTTGAAGCCATTCTGAAATGGATTCAGCAAGGAGTAGCGGTTAGTAAGGTGCGAGCTTTGCTGGATCAAGGTAATGAAGAAGATTCTATTGCTCCGATTCTTTCATCAGACAGCGAATGGCAAGAGTTCAGAATTCAGCTTATTCAAGCGGCACAAATGATGAATGAAACCAAGATAGAGCAATTATATCGGCAAGTTTTTTCTCAATATCCGGCTGATATTGCTATTCGTGATTGGCTTTTGCCTTCCTTAGAAAGAATGAATAAAGGCGCATCCTTATCCTTTGTGGAAGCGGTTTTGACCGCTTGTTTACTGGATCGAGTTAGCAATCTGAAGGGGCAGCAAAAAAAGGCTCAGAAGAGTGTTTTGATACTTGGTTTAAGTAATCAAAAGCTGCTTTGGGGGTATTTGGCTGCGGCCATATTTCTGGATAAAGGTGTGCGATGTCAAGTGGTGATGTCCTGTGCTAATACGTTTGAGTGGTCATCATTGGTGGAGAGCTTAGAAGCAAATACCATACTGGCTTTTTGCGAAAATGATTTATCCAGCCGAGCTGAAGACTTGATGGTGGAAATGGCTGCTTGGCAGCAACATACGGTGGCATTAGGGGCTGGATTTTGGCTGGCAACGCGAGATAGCAAACAAGTAGAGCGCGTTAAAGTGGTTTCAGAGGTTTGGGATGGCGTGCAAACTTGCTTATCTTTAATACAATAAAAACTATCAAAGCAATTTAATTAATAAATTTCAATAATTTTATTCCTCCTTCTAATATAAAAATTAGATTAGAGAGGAGGGATTTTTATGGCTAAAACTATTACATTTGCTGTGATGCATTTTTCGATCGCCTTTACTGTGGCGTATCTCATTACTGGAAGCTTTTTAGTGGGTGGCTTGGTTGCCGTGGTGGAGCCAGCTATAAACACAGTGGCTTTTTATTTTCATGAAATGGTTTGGACGAAGCTGTCCCAGTCCAAGACGGCTGCAGACTTTAAGCAATCCATACAAAATGCCAGTGAAAGCTATGCGTTGCGCTCAATATGAATATCAATGATAAAGTATAAAATGCCGCTATCAATTAAGATAAGCGGCATTTTTTTACCAAGTCTTTGGTTGATTAACTAAGTGGATTGATTAAGAAATACAGCACAAGGGCAACGGCGACAGGTGCTGTGAACTTCATTGAGAGGTTCCATAGCTTGTAAATGCCTGATGATAATTGCAGTTCTTCTTGAGCGAACTTATCTTTTACTACCCAACCAGCAAACAGTGAAATCAAGATACCACCAAGTGGCAGCATGATGTTAGCTGTAATGTAATCTAAGAAATCGAACGTGTTTTTACCGAAGAAAGTAACTTCAGACATGAAGTTGAATGAACCTAGGCATGCAATGCCCAAAGCCCAAACAAGAATGCCTAAACCGATAGACGCGATTAGTCGGCTTAATTTGAACTTCTCTACCAAGAAAGCCACAGTTGGTTCTAGCAGCGAGATAGCGGATGTCCAAGCAGCAACTCCAACCAGCACGAAGAATAAAGTACCGAACAACTGACCAAATGGCATTTGACCGAAAGCAACAGGCAAAGAAATGAACATTAAGCCTGGGCCCGAACCTGGATCCATGTTATTTGAGAAGATGATTGGAAAGATCGCAAGACCTGCGATTAATGCGACCAAAGTATCCAAAGCACCTATGGTCAATACGGTTTTACCAATAGACGCTTGTTTAGTCATATAAGAACCATATGCCATGATGGTTCCCATACCTAGGGATAAGGTAAAAAACGAATGACCTAGAGCGATCAGAGCTGAATTCCATGTTAATGCACTGAAATTGAAGTGGAACATGAAATTCCAACCGTCACCGAAGCTGCCTGTTGTCGTTGCGTAACCTAAGAGGATAAGCAGTAAAACAAATAGAGCAGGCATCATAACGCGAGTTACTGTTTCAATACCTTTGTTGACACCTGCAGCCACTACAGCCACTGTCATGATGCTAAACAGGGTGTGCCATAATAGTAAAGTTGTTGGGTCTTCAAGCAAACCACCAAATGCCGCACCTGCTTGGTCTGAGGTAATGTCGAGCATTTCGCCCGTTAGCATGATTTTGATGTAATGCAGTACCCATCCGCCAACGACAGAATAGAAAGAAAAAATCAACACGCCAGATAGCATGCCCATCATACCAATGATGCTCCAAGATTTAGAGCCGGCTGATTCTGCAGCTACGTCTGTCAGTGCGTTAATTGGGTTTTTACGTGCACGACGGCCGATGAAAACTTCTGCCATCATGATTGGGATACCCACTAATAGAATGCAGGCTAGGTAAACTAATACAAATGCACCACCTCCATTCTCACCTGTGATGTAAGGAAATTTCCAGATATTACCTAGACCCACCGCTGAGCCTGTCGCCGCTAGAATGAAAATCCAACGGCTAGCCCAAGAGCCTTGGATTGATGTCTTATTATTCATAGTTATCTCTATTTTGTTAAAACGTATTTTGCTTATCGAAGGAAGAGTGTTGATGTATTGACCTTATTGGAGCAAGGCAAAACGAGATTCACTGATAAAAGTCGAGCGATAAAATTTTCTCATCTTCGATTAGGGGGCGGATTTTCCAAATTTTAGTCACCATATGCAACAGATAATGCCCTTTTTTTGATCAAACGATCATTTATGACTTCATTTTGTGCGAACAGTGTGTGGCTTTATAAGCAAATATAATTAGTGTTCTAAATATTTTCTGGACGAATAAATGTTTCTATGTATAATGTTTAGACATCAAATTAATTTTAATTGGTTCTTTTATTTTGGCCTTTATTTGTGATTCTTTAACTTTGAAAGATGAATTGTCCATATAAAAGGTTTGAGTACAAATAAAATTGGAGTGATAAGTGTCAGTTAATAATATTGTGTTCAAACAGCCTTTGCCTGAAGATGGTGCAAGTGTGTTTTCTTTGATTGAAAATTGCCCTCCTTTAGATATCAATTCTATGTACTGCAATCTGTTACAGACCAGCCACTTTGCCGACACCTGTGTCCTAGCCAAGCGACCGAATAGTCAGGGCCTGATTGGCTTTGTATCGGGTTATTTGTTGCCGGGTGACAAGAGTACTTTGTTTATTTGGCAAGTGGCTGTTAGTGCATCCGCTCGCGGTGAGGGACTGGCGAAAAAAATGATCATGAATCTGTTGGCTCGCGAGCAATGCGCTCAGGTCAAACGCCTACACACCACCATTACTAAGAATAATCAAGCTTCTTGGGCTTTGTTTCGCAGTTTGGCAAAGACTTTAAAAGCAGAGATAAATGAATCCATTCAGTTTGATCAACAAAGGCATTTTAACAGTCAGCACGATACTGAGTATTTAGTTGAAATTGTCCCAATCAGTCGCTGAGTAGAGTCAGAGTAACGTATTTTTTTTACCATTTACTAGATAAGGAAGGTTTACCATGAAAATTTTTGATGAGATTGAATCCGAAGTACAGTCTTATGCACGCTCTTTTCCACGCGTTTTTCACCGTGCACAAGGTGCACACTTGTTTGATGAAGACGGCAATAAATATCTGGATTTCTTAGCGGGAGCAGGTACGTTGAATTATGGCCACAATCACCCTGTATTCAAGAAAAAACTCGTGCAATACATTATGGACGATGGCATCACTCATGGTTTGGACATGCATACCAAGGCTAAGGGAGAATTTCTTGAGAGTTTCAAAAAATACATTTTGGAGCCAAGAGGTTTGGAATATGTCATGCAATTTACCGGACCAACAGGTACTAATGCAGTAGAGGCGGCATTGAAGTTGGCGCGTAATGTGACAGGCCGTGAAAACATTGTAAGTTTTACCAATGGTTTTCACGGTTGCAGTTTAGGTGCTTTATCTGTGACAGGTAATTCTCATCATCGAGGAGCTGCGGGGACGAATTTGGGGGCTGGTGTTTCCACTGTGCCATTTGACGGCTATCTCGGAGAAGACATTGAGACAACTGAATATTTAGATAAGGTATTTTCTGACTCCAGTAGTGGCGTCGATATTCCAGCCGCGGTTATCGTCGAAACAGTTCAAGGAGAAGGTGGTATTAACGCCGCAAGCTTTAGCTGGTTAAAAAATTTAGAAACCGTCTGTAAGAAGCATGGTGTGTTATTGATTGTGGATGATATTCAGGCTGGATGTGGTCGTACTGGTACCTTCTTTAGTTTTGAAGGTGCAGGTATTAAGCCTGACATTGTTACCATGTCGAAGTCCCTCAGTGGCTATGGTTTGCCATTTGCTGTGGTGTTGATGCGTCCTGAATTAGATGAGTGGAAACCGGGTGAACATAACGGTACTTTCCGTGGTAATAACCTGGCTTTTGTTACCGCCAAAGAAGCCATTGAAACCTACTGGAAAGACGATGCGTTTGAAAAAGAAATTCAACGCAAAGGTGACTACATACATCAACGTACACAGCAAATAGTCGATGAGTTTGGCGAAGGAAATTTTACTTTGCATGGGCGCGGTATGATGCGAGGTATTAACTGCGTAAGTGGTAAATTAGCCAGTAAGATTACTAAAAAATGTTTCCAGAATGGTTTGATGATCGAAACATCGGGTGCTGATGATCAGGTCGTTAAATTCCTCTGTCCTTTGATCATTTGTGACGAGGATCTCAAAGAAGGCATTGATATTCTTGAAAAAGCCATTCGTGAAGTGTGCGCTAAAGAAGACGATATACCAGAAGCAAAAAGTTACTTCGATGAAAACTATGATATCGCGGTGTAACAACCGCGCGTCGCCATATTTTAACTATTAGATGAGGTAAGTATGTTTGCACGTGATTTAGCAGAATGTGAAAAAACAGATCGTCGAGTTGTCTCTCCAGATGGTAACTGGGAAAGCACGCGCTTGATATTGAAAGAAGATCAAATGGGATTCTCTTTTCACATCACCACTATATATGAAGGCAAAGATTTTGATATGCATTACCAGAACCATTTGGAATCTGTGTATTGCCTCTCTGGTGAAGGAGAAGTTGAAAGCCGTGAAACGGGACAAAAATACGCGATTAAACCCGGTGTTGTGTATGTATTGGATCAGCATGACGCTCATACTTTGCGCGCTTTTAAAGAGTTGCAATTAGCCTGTGTATTCAACCCGCCCATCACAGGTAAAGAAGTGCATAACTCAGAAGGGGCATATGAATTATTGGATTAGGTAGAAAAGTAGGGCGACAGCCAAAATTGATAGTAAAAAGTGCTTAAAATTTTTACAGCCTTATGACAATATAGCGGCAATTTTTCACTTTGGTAATTTTGGGCGCTTTTGCTCCAACGAAATATTGGATTGGTAATGGGACAACATACAGTTGAGAAAATCGGCGGTACGTCCATGAGTGACTACTGTTCGGTTCGAGATAATATTATTTTTAAGCCAGTGCAAACCGACAGTTTGTACAGTCGAATTTTTGTGGTATCAGCCTACGGCGGCATTACAGACAAACTATTGGAACACAAGAAAACGGGTGACGCAGGTGTCTATGCTTTGTTTGCCAAAGAGCGCAAGCAAAACCATTGGTTCCCAGCATTGCAAGAAGTACGTCACGCCATGATGGCAATCAATCACGAATTGTTTGCAGCGGGCGAATTACGCGATAAAGCGGATGCTTTCTTGGGGAGCCGTCTAAAGGATGCGCAAGAGTGCTTGGAAGACTTGCATCGTCTTTGTCAGCACGGCCACTTTTCCATTAGTGAGCATTTGGCAACCGTTCGCGAAATGCTGGCCAGTATCGGTGAAGCGCACAGTGCGTGGAATACCGCTCATTTACTGCAGCGAGATGGAGTTAATGCGGTGTTCGTTGACTTGACGGGTTGGAACAGTCCTTCTCACATGTCTTTAGACGAGCGAATTGTGGATGCTTTTAAAGAAATTGATTTGAATAAAGAACTGCCGATTGCAACAGGTTACGCACACAGTGAAACAGGCTTGATGTCGACCTTTGACCGTGGTTACAGTGAAATGACTTTCAGCCGTATTGCAGTGCTCACTGAAGCCCATGAAGCGGTAATTCATAAAGAATTCCACTTGAGCAGTGCCGACCCACGTTTGGTAGGGGAAGCCAATGCTGTGCCGATTGGTCGTACTAACTATGATGTGGCGGATCAGTTAGCAAACTTGGGGATGGAAGCCATTCATCCAAAAGCGGCTAAAGGTTTGCGTCAAAGTGGTATTGCACTGCGTGTGAAGAACACCTTTGAGCCTGAGCATACTGGTACCTTGATCACGGGTGATTATGTTAGTGATGCGCCTTGTGTTGAGATCATTGCAGGTTGTCGCGGTGTGTTTGCGGTTGAGTTATTTGATCAAGATATGGCGGGTGAGATTGATCAGTTTGATGGCGAGATTTTAAAAGTCTTGAATCAGTTTAATGCGCACATTATTGCTAAAGACATTAATGCCAACACCATTACACACTACTTGGCCATTAACCTTAAGACGTTGAAACGTGTCATGAAGGTATTGAGTGAACGATTTGAAGATGCAGAAATCACGCAGCGCAAAGTGGCCATTGTCTCAGCGATTGGTAGCGATATGAAAACCACAGGTATGCTGGCGAAAGCAGTAAAAGCCATCGCTGAGCAAGAAGTAAATGTATTGGCGATGCACCAATCTATGCGTCAGGTGGATATGCAGTTTGTGATTGATGAAGAAGATTACGAAAAAGCCATTTGCAGTTTACATAAAGATTTGGTGGAAGTTCACAACCATGGAAGCGCCATCTGTTTGGCATCCTAATTGTTGATTAGAGTAAATGAAAAAAGGCTCAAATACCTAGAGATTTGAGCCTTTTTTATGTCGGACCATGAGCTTTTCTGAGAGAGAAAATTAATGCTGAATCAAGCTCGGAGCGCGATTAAATTCAGCTTCTGTCACCGCTTTACTAACATAAAATCCTTGCCCGTAATCGCACTGAAATTCTGTTAACATTCGCCATTGCTCTTGTGTTTCTATACCTTCTGCCAAGACGCTCAAATTCAGTTTGTGCGCCATAGCGATGATAGCTTCTATTATGTTGCGGTCATCTTCATTGTCCAAAAGCTCGTGAACAAAGTTTTTATCAATTTTGACTAAGTCTGCAGGCAGGTTTTTTAATTGGGCTAAGGATGAATAGCCTGTGCCAAAATCGTCGATCGCAATGCAGACACCCATGTTTTTAAGGCGTTGGAGTAAACTTTTGGCCAGTTCGATATCTTCTAGTATATCGGTTTCTGTGATCTCAAAGCCGAGTAATTTGGCCTCGACTTGGTAATCACTAAGCCAGTCTTCTATGTGTTCGACAAACTTCGGGTCGGCTAACTGCTGAGAAGCCAGATTGATGTGCATGGTAATGTCTGGAAGCCCAGCTTGTTTTCGTCTAGCAAGATATTGGATAGCGGTTTCAATGACCCAATACCCCATTTCCACTATCTCCCCCGTGTTTTCTGCAAGAGGAACAAAATCGTTTGGAAAAATAAGCCCTTTTTCAGGATGTTGCCAGCGAATCAAGGCTTCTGCACCTACAACCTGATTCGTATTAAGATCAAATTGTGGTTGATAAAATAATACAAACTCTTTATTTTTCAGTGCATTAGATAGTTCATCTTCTGCCTTTATGGTGTTGTGGGTATTGATTTTCATGCTTTCAGTATAAAAAGCGTATTGGTTTTTACCCTGTTGTTTGGCGTGGTATAGAGCCATATCGGCATTTTGCATTATAGTGACTAGGTCATAACCGTGTTCCGGGATCATAGCGACACCTAAGCTGGTGCTTAAGGTAAATTCCCTGTGATTGAATTTAATGGGAGAGCGGACCGTGCGCAAAATTTTGTCGGCAAACTCACTTACCGCTTTTTGGCTTTGTACGTCACCCAACAAAATACCAAATTCGTCTCCGCCAAGGCGGACTACCTGATCAGAAATTCCTCTTAAGGTGTTTAGGCGATTGGCTATAATGACTAATACTTGGTCGCCAATGTCATGACCAACGGTATCATTTATGCGTTTAAAGTTATCCAGATCAAAGTAGATAAAGGCTGAGATGCGGCTACGTAATTGGTTCTTGTAAAGGATATTGGGCAAATTATCATGCAAATGTCGGCGATTGGGTAAGCTTGTTAAAGGATCACGATAAGCCATGTCTTGCAGTTCTATGGTTTTCTCACGAACTTGATGGGCAAGCCTCAAAGGTTGTATTAAAAGAGCATACAATGCGCTAGACAAGAGCAGGCCAACTAATCCTGTGATCAGGTAGCCATTAGAACGCACAGAGCTGAGTTCATTGCTAATATTGCGACTGATGGTTAATGTCCAAGTTCCTACAGGCAATACTATTTTGCTGGAAGAGCGCAAGTCACCTAAGGCTTGTTGAGAAGAAGATAAGGTAATGCGTTCTTTTTTATCATTATGAGGACGCCATAATTCATATTGATAACCATCTTCTGTAAGCTCTTTGAGTTGTGTCGCTTCCAGTAAATTGTCTAGATACACTAGGGTTGAAGCAAAGCCCCAAAAGCTCTCTTTTGGTGTATCTCGGTTGAGATAAATGGGCGCGCGACTAATGACAGCAATACCCCCTTGAACCAAAGGTACGGGTCCAATAGCGATCATTTTTTTACTGAGAATAGAATCTTGCGTGGCTTCATGATAGGGGGCATTGTTTATGATATCCAGACCAATGGCCTTTTCATTACCTTGTAATGGAAATATTTTTTTTATGATACCTTGTGGTGCAAGTTGGATGTTTTCAATACCACCAATGGATTGCATTAAGCGATTGGCGTAAGTATCAAACCAAGTGTATTGACCATTATGAAGCTCCACTTCATAAGACAAAATTTGCGCAGCGGTGAATGCCGAAGCCAAACGACGTTCTAGTGCTGAAGCTTGTGAGCGAGATAAGCCATTTAATATGGAGGATTGTTGGTGACGAAAAGTATTAATAGAGGACTGAGTCCAATAGCCGCCTAACAGTACAACCAAACAGAAGGTAATTACGGCAATACCTATAGCGAGTGGTTGCTTGAGGATTGCGTCTTTCAATTAAACTTCCTTTGCAATTCAAACCTTCTCACAGCATATTATTAATTCCTTCTTTTAATAACCCATCTTTTTGTTAATTAATGTATTTATTAAAAACGGCGATTACCAAAGGTAATCGCCGTTTTTAATAAAAATAACCTAATTTAGTGAGGTTAGGAGAATTAAACAAAAGCTAGGAAAGCACCTGCTAGAGCAATCAAGCTGCCTGCAATTCTGTTGATGATAGGCGCTTGGATGCTGGCAACAACAGCGCCAAATGCGACTCCCGTAGCATGTAACAATGCTGTCGCTATGGCAAAGCCAGCCGCATATTGAATGCCGTTAGCATTAAGTGGCATTTCCAAACCGTGCGCCGCACCATGAAATAATGCAAAAGCTGCAACAATAGCTGCGCAGCTTGATATAGACATTCTCACACTGGCCAATAGCATGATGCCCATGAAGACAACGGATAAAAGGATACCTTGTTCGATAAAGGGGAGTTGGACGCCAGCGACAGCTAAACCGCCACCAATTAACATAGTGGCAACGAAGGCGGTTGGTACCGTCCAAACAGCTCGGCCGCCTAGACTTACCGCCCAGATACCAACGGCAACCATAGCGAGCAAGTGGTCAAGACCACCTAATGGATGAGAAAAACCTGACAAAAAACTGTTCGTGTGTTCGTGCTCTGGATGAGCGAAAGCAAGAGCAGGTAAAGTGGCCATCATAGCCAGTACAAATTTCAGCGTATATTGACGCATGTTGTCTTCTCCAAATAGTAAATGATGATTGTTAGCCACCGCTCTTGCGGCTGGAACAGGAGAAGATTTTAACACAGCTGGGTGTCAGGTAAATTGAATGGCTTCAATCTATGCTTGTTAAAGATTCAGTTTGCGCTGTTGAGTCTTAAGAACACGCCATCAAATAAGATGGCGCGATAGGGGTTACTTGATGAATTTTACTTGGTCGTGAATTTTTTTAAGAATCGCCCCTTTACGTTCGTTAAAGGTTTTTTTGTTTTCCTCAAAGATGTTGCGACCTTTAGAGTCGATGGAAATAATCAGTGGGCCAAATTCGCGAACGCGGCTCACCCATAGGGTTTCTGGCATGCCCAAGTCTTTCCATTCGGCTTGTTCAATTTCTTCTACCTTGGTGGCGGCTACCACAGCACAGCCGCCTGGGAAAACGGCGTGAACCGCTTTGTTTTCTAAACAGCCTTTGGCGGTTTCTTCGCCCATGCCACCCTTACCTATGATGAGTTTGACACCGGTTTCTGCGATGAATTGACGTTCAAACTTTTCCATACGCATGCTGGTGGTAGGGCCAATGGAAACCATTTCATACGAACCGTCTTCTTTTTCGCGAACAATAGGACCAGCATGAAAAATGGCACCATCTTTAATATCAACGGGTAACTTCTGTTTAAGCTCAATTAAACGGCGATGAGCAACATCACGACAAGTCACTAGATGACCCGTTAGATACACGATATCACCCACATTCAGCTCAGCTAACGCTTCGTCAGAAATAGGGGTAGTTAGAATTTTCTTACTCATAGAATGACTCCATCATGAGACAGTACTTCATAGCTTAAATCTGGATTAAATTTGATGGTGCCACGACGGTGTGCCCAACAACCTGTAGATACCGCTACCCCGATAGTGGAAGGGTGACGAGCAGAAGACTCAATATTTACGCCCATTACTGTGTTATCACCGGTCAAACCCTGTGGGCCGATACCGACCTCATTTAGACCGCTCTCTAAAAGATCTTCCATCAATGCCGCTTTGGCATTCGGATTACGCGTATCGACTGGTCTTAAAATGGCTTTTTTCGAAAGACGTGCCGCCGTTTCCACCGAAGTAGATACACCCACACCCACCAGTAGAGGAGGACAGGCATTGATACCGCGTGATGTAATAACATCAAATACAAAGTCTGCAACGCCTTCATAACCTTCACCCGGCATCAGTACTTTGGCAGAACCTGGCAGAGTGCAACCGCCACCGGCCATGTAGACTTCAATCGTCGCTGTATCTTCACCAGGTACTATGTCCCAGTCTAACCAAGGAATTTTAGAGCCTGCATTGGTGCCGGTGTTTTTCTCTTCAAATGTTTCGACGGCATTGTGACGAAGAGGGCCTTTACGTGTGGCTTCCAGAGTGGCATTGCGTAAAATATCTTCCAGTTCACCCAGTAATGGAAACTTGGCTCCTACTTTAATAAAGTACTGGATAACCCCTGTGTCCTGACAGCTTGGGCGATCTAGTTTGTCCGCTGCTTCTTGGTTCTCTGCCATGGTGTCGTAAATTTCGATGGCCATGGGGTTTTTTTCTTTTTTGCGCAGTTCGGCTTGCTTGTTTTTAACATCGCGTGGAAGACGCTTACCAATGTAGCTTGTAAACTTTGTCATGATGTCAGACATATACTCAACTGAGTTTTCGTGACTCATCAAAGCCTCCTTATTTACTTCTGTCTTACAAAAAAATGATGGATTAATTTTAGTATTTATTAATAAGGAAGGTTAGAATATAAGGAAATTCAGTCTTTCCTTGGAGGAATAAGTGGATACCTTATCCGAATTTACTTTTTTTATTACCTTGTCTCGTAATGGGAGTTTATCGTCCACGGCACGTGAATTAAATTTAACGCCTTCGGCTGTGACCAAACGTCTTTCTAACTTGGAAGCACGTTTGGGAGTGCGATTAATAAATAGAACCACCCGGCGATTGAGTTTAACGAACGAAGGTGAGATTTATTTAAAGTACGTCAAAAATATTGTTAATCAAATTGATGAAATGGAATCTGTTGTTTCGAAAAGACGAGATTCTCCAAAGGGTTTACTAAGAGTCAATGCACCTCTGGGATTTGGACGGAATTATATTGCACCTATTGTGTCAGAGTTCATTAATGAGTATCCCGACATCGAAGTTCAGTTGATGCTAACCGACAGACCAATCAGTCTTCCTGATGAGTCAATTGATGTCTGCATACGTTTCGGTACTGTGCCTGATTCACGTGCATTTGCTCGTAAAATTGCACCTAATCGTCGTCTTATTTGCGCCTCTCCTAGCTACTTTGAAAAACGCGGCAAGCCTAATGTTCCTGCAGATTTATTGGAACACAATTGTATTGTTATCAAACAAAGTCAACAAGTTGCCACTGCATGGCGTTTTAATTCAGATGATAATGAGGAGGTTATCAAGGTGAAAGGTAGTCTGGTTACCAACGATGGTGAAATTGCTTTGCGATGGGCTTTAGATGGTCATGGCGTTGTCATGAGAGCCGAGTGGGATTTGGCAAAATACATACGACAAGGAAAGTTAGAAATAGCATTAGAAGAATACGAAACCCCCAATGCAGATATATATGCGGTATATATGGAGAAGCTAAATTTATCAGCGAGAGTGACTTGTTTTTTAGATTATTTAAAAGAAAGTTTTATCAGTGAAGATAATACAAGATCTTTTTGGTAAACAAGTCACTCTTAATTTTTAAAGTGAATTTTCACTCCCTGATTTATATTAAAAAAGCAATCCGCTTGGCAGTCTTAATAATAATATTTCCTTCATAACAAAATAGAATAGTAAAACTATTAGTATGGAAATTATTATATTAAATATAATGCGTATAGGCTTTTGCTTTTCAAAAGTGGATATGAACATGATGGAAATAAAAGCGATTGTGGCGGCTATGCCAAAACCTAACTTTGCCATGAAAATAGTCCACAATAAAATGACCAAGGAGACGCCTGCTTGCCTTTTATTCGGCAGAAGCTTAGCGTTTTGATTAAAGCCGTCCTTCTTAATCGCCAGTTTTATGAACAATACTATTGATAAGAAAATCATAGCTCCAGCAATGTAGGATGGGAAAACAGCACCCAGAATGGACATGTTTTTCGTATCATTGAAGAGCAGTATTCCTACGCCTATTAATGCCAGCACAAAAATTAGCACACTGGACTTTCTGCTAGGTTCTTCAATCGTTTCAGGCTTCTGTTGCTTACGTGCAGCTAAAATGGGGAAAAGTAGAGCAATGATACAACAGATGATGATGCCGATTGAGATAGGGCGCCCAAAGAACATTTCTAAGGTACGACCTTGAGCAGAGCCAATTAGGTAGGTTTGTACAAATCCCTGCTCTGCAATTTTACCCAATACCAAGCCCAACACTATGGGGGATGCACTGAAGCCCAGTTTGGCTAAGAACCAAGCGGCAATACCCAATACAAACATAACGAAAGTGTCGTGCGGATTACTGTGGATAGCATAACTACCTATTACGGTCAGGAAGGCCACACAAGGAACCAAAAGTTCTTTCGGTGTTTTAGAGATGGATTTATAGGCGTATTTACCTAAGATCAAACCCACAGGTAGCATCAGCAGGGTGGCAATAATGAGGCCATAGATAAAGGTATAAACAATGCTGCCTTGATCGGTGAACAAAGAAGGCCCAGTTTTAATACCCTGCACCAGTAATGCTCCCAAAATAATAGCATCAGGAGGGGTTCCCGGAATCCCCAAAACCAAAGTAGGAATAAAACCACCGCCAACGGTTGCATTATTAGCAGATTCCGTTGCCACAATACCTTCTGGCGCACCTTTACCAAATGTTTCGGATTCTTTTGAACTACGTCGTGCTTCAGTGTAAGCCACTAAGCCGGCAATAGAACCGCCTGCGCCAGGCAGAATGCCTACCACAGTACCTATCACAGAACTGCGTAGTAGATTGAATTTGCGTTTTAAAATCAGACCAAAGGCTTCTGCTAATGAAGATTGCCCTCTGATGGATTCAAATTTTAAGTGCGGCGCTTTGTTGGCCACCAAATCAATGATGACTGGGATACAGTATAAACCAATGATAGCAGAGGTAAGATCAATGCCGCCAAGTAAGGAAACTTGATCAAAGGTAAAGCGTACATCACCGCCAACAACGGCAACCCCAACAGCAGAAAGCAATAAGCCGATACAAGCGCCTATCAAACCTTTTAATGTGTTGCCAACGGATAATGCAGAAATCAGTGTAAGGCCAAATACGGCCATCCAGAAATATTCGGATGGGCCAAATGCCAACGCGACTTCGGCAAGAGGAGGAGCAAGGAATAGCAAAGCTAAACCGCCGACTAAACCACCACCAACAGAAGCTAGGGTTGCCAATGAGATGGCTAAAGCCCCTTTACCTTGTTTTGCCAAAGGATAACCATCAAAGGTTGTCGCAATAGCAGAGGGTGTGCCGGGAGTGTTTACCAATATGGCCGCGAAAGCGCCACCATAGATTGCCCCAGTGTATATGGCCCCTAGTACGATGAGGCCAGAAGCTGGCCCCATCACATAGGTAAATGGCACTAAGACAGCAACAGCCATTGTTGCAGAAAGCCCTGGCATGGCACCAATAATGGTACCGGCAATTACACCAACTAACGCTAACAGAAGGTTAAGTGGCGTAAGGGCTTCAATTAAATAGCTTACTAGTTCCATTTAAGTTACCTATTCGTTACTTGATTAAGCCCAAAAGTTGAGCGACGCCCTGGTACTCAGCTTTATTTGCCTCGATAAATGCATCCATATTTTTATAAGATATATCGGTCAGTACAAAGCCATTGTCTTCCATTTTCTTAACAAACTCTGGGTCTTTGTTGATTTCCCCGACTATATCAGACAGTTTTTGGCGTACGTCTTCTGGAGTGGACTTAGGTACAGCAACACCTCGGTAT
Source organism: Marinomonas sp. THO17 (assembly GCF_040436405.1). NCBI lineage: Bacteria > Pseudomonadati > Pseudomonadota > Gammaproteobacteria > Oceanospirillales > Oceanospirillaceae > Marinomonas > Marinomonas sp. THO17. Next base: position 3,416,383 of record NZ_AP031575.1, read on the forward strand.
GCACCACCTACTAGGTCAATGCCTAACTCTTTAAAGGTTGGGACATCAGGAAACGCAGACAATCTCTTTTCAGAAGACACAGCAAGCATACGTAGCTTGTCGCCAGCACTTGCACCTGATGTTGCATAAGCAAAACCGGCCGCGACTTGGCCACCCATTAAAGAAGTCATCGCAGGTCCTATACCGCTAAATGGTACGTAAGTTGAAGTGATACCAGTCAATTTATCAAAGGTTGCTTGACCAATGTGGTTTGCTGAATTTGAACCAGAACCAGCAAAAGTAACCATGCCTGGGTTTTTCTTACCATAGTCAATCAGTTGACCTAAGTCTTTAAACTGACTGTTAGCTGGAACAAAGATCGCATTTGGTGTGTAGTGGAAATAGTAAAGAGGGGTCAGCTCGTCCGTGGTGTAGCCCGAATCTTTCACGATAGGTTGCATGATACTGTGAGGGATATTAATTCCCATGATGGTGTAACCATCACCCTCCATGCCGTTTAGTTGTGACCAAGCTACTGCACCACCGGCACCAGGCATGTACTGGATGACCGTTTGTACTCCTGCGTATTTTTCAAATACAGATTGCTGAAAGCGAGCAGACAGATCTGATTCACCACCAGCATTAAATGGAATAATGTAGTTGATCGGTTTGCTAGGAAAGTCATTTGCCACCGCACTTGTTGCCGTTACACTAAGTGTGAAGGCTGCTAGCAAAGGAACGAAAAGTGTTTTTAAGTTCTTATTTTTCATGATATTCGCCTTTTTTAATTATTGTCAGCGATAAAAACTATAACGGATATAAAAGACCTTACAACAAACATGGGTTAATACATTTTTGAAAATAATTCAATAATAGGTTATGTGTCATGTTTTTATCTGGATGACTTGATATTACTTAACATCATATCCTTGCCGACCACCAAGGTCATCTACTCCTTATAATGCTTGCCATAAGGCTGTGGCCACTGGCCCTAAAGGTTTGTTAGCGATTTTGACTAGACAGTAGGTGAATTCAATACGATTATCATAATCGATGAGATTGAGCTCGTGTAATTCTCCTTTAGCGAGGGCATCACGGACAAAATGTTCAGGCATTCTGCCCCATCCCATTCCAGACTGAATCAGAGATAACTTGGTTGCAAAGTTATTGACATACCAATAACGCTGAGCATCCTGTACACCAACTTTAATCCCAGTGGTTAGCATGCCGGAATCTTTTACTACTACTTGATAGGTGTCGATCAGTTGGCGAACGGTAGTGAGATGGTCAAATTTTTGAATGAGTTTATCTGCCGCCACATTGAGTAAATAACCTTGTGTAATGATCTTGTGCTCAATCTGGCTGTCATGAATTAACTGATTGGGAATGGGAGAAATGGCTAAATCGACCTTATTTTGCAGTAACTGATCAATAGGACCAGAAAGGTATTCTTGGCTTAGCACAATCTGAGTGGACGCATAGTGTTGTTGTACTTGTTCCAAGGCTTGCAAAATTTGTTCTATTTCAAATGACGCTTCAATCGCTAAGCTGATGGTGTCTTCTTCTCCTTGGGCAAAACAGGCGGCCGTATCGAGAAGATGCTGATGCTCAGCAACCACTTGTTTGGCTTTCTGATAGATGATTTGACCCTGTGCGTTCAGTTGCATACGGTATTGCTGACGATTAAACAAAGATAGATTTAATTGCGCTTCCAGTTGCTTTAGGGCTGCCGTTAATGCGGGTTGTGTCTTGTATACTCGTTCTGCTGCTTGGCTAAGTGAACGGCTTTCTGCGACCGCGATTAATATCTTCAATTGATCAATCGAAACCATAATAAAACCTGATGAAGTTTATAATAAAAATTAAATATAATTTATATTAATGCATGGTAGATAATTTCGCTATTAAACAGATCTCAATGAGGAAAATATTATGAAAGCGAAATTAAAAATCTGGGTGCCAACTTTTTTATTGGCCTTGCCTTTGATTCTAGCAGGAGTGGCTAAATTGTCTGGCGTACCAGCAATGCATCAAAGTTTTAGTATGATGGGTTTGCCTGAATGGTTTGGTTACTTTATCGGCGCTATGGAATTATTGGCTGGCATAGGTTTATTAGTGCCTAAATGGTCTGCGTTAGCGGCAACTGGCATGATTCCAATTTTGGCGGGTGCAATCTATTTTCACTTAGTGTATGCGGTGCCAACAGCTATACCTGCTTTTGTGTTTATCTTACTTGCCCTTGTTATTATTATGCTGCGTCGTAAAGAGGCGATTTGGTATCCAGTATAAATGTGATTTGACTCATTTTGAGTTGAAAGTTTGGGGATTTTCTCTGACCCTTTGAACGCCATGTGATAAAGTGGCGCCTATTATGAATCCAAACAAAGCAGAGCATTCTGCTTTGTTGTATCAAGATAGGATGAGCTCGTGTCAGATCCCCAGACTACTCAAATAAAACAGTTAGAAAAACTTAGTGCAGCATGGCAACCCGCTGTTGAATTTCTTTTTGGTGAAGCCTTGGCTCAGGCCCAATTTGCTGGCTTTGAAATAGGCCAAGATATTGCCAAACCCGCTGCTATTCTTGATGAAACTACTCCATATCAATACAAAATTCTAATACCTTCACGCAGTTTTACCAATCAGGTAATTTTACTAGCAGACCTAATACAGGAAATGGTTAAAGGTCTTTGGCCAATGGAAAAGGGTGCGAGCTCCACTAGCTTATGTGAAGGAGCGGCCGTGTTTGGTGCCATTACTGCAATCAAGCAAGTCTTTGGTGACGAAAGTGTTGACTCCTATTTGAATGCCCTAAAAGAACAGGCGTTTGCCTATTATGACGCTTTTTCTTATGTCGCTGTTTTGTTGGCTGATGATCCGCAAGCAATCAAAAAACTGCGAGACATTCAGCCACTTTTATACAAGGTTGAAAAAACAGATTTTGACCAAGCTGGATTGACGGTAGAGCGCAAAATGAGAGACATTTTATTGCTCACTTTCCGAGGCTAATTGAAAATATTGCTCACAACAAAAAAGGCCGCGATTGCGGCCTTTTTTGTTGAAGATCGATTATTTTGCTTGAAGTTCTTGCAACTCTTCGCTGAACCAAATTTTGCGCTTGAATCGAGGGTTCTTAGAAGACATATCAATCTTGTAAGGATTGGGTTCTTGATGATCTGGCAATCCCAAAATATGGCATAACTCTTGAGCTAGCCATTTTTCTACTTTCAGTACCACCATCTTCTTACGTAAACGACCTTGCTCATCTCGGTTTAAGATAGTCGGTAAGGTATTCAGCGTTAGGATTTCTCCCAATGCTGGATGCGACATGCGCTCGCGGCCTTCGTCACTGGCGTAGAAGTGAGATACCGCAAATACCATACGTTGTGGGTTAATTTGACGTAAAAATTGACAAGATTTGACCACGGTCGAGCCAGTACGAACCATGTCGTCAAACAAGATGATGCTGGCGCCATCTAAACCATCAAATGTGTGTTCACTTTCTTTGTGAAGGGTGATTTCTACCTTACGTTCTGCGGTACGTTCCTTATCCAGCATGATGAATTTAGCTTTGCTTAAGCCTAAGCGATTAAACATTTCTTTAACGAAGTCGCGTGCGCCTTTGTCGGGTGCGCACAGTACTAAGCCTTCCCCTTCAGGGCCGTAATGCAAAATGTCTGAGTTTAGTAGGTAGTGAGCGTAGATTTCGTAGGGGATGAGGTTGTGGAAGTCGCCTTGGAAGACGTGGCTGAAGATTTTCTGCACCGATTCAGAGTGATTGTGAATCGTCATGACGGTATCAACCCCGGAAAGCTTTAATAGCTGAGCATATAGCTTAGCGGTAAAGGGTTGGCCATCGAACTTTTTAATATCGTAAATATCACGCTCAAAGCTGGTTTCCCCTAAATCTTTGCTGGGCCCTCGATCTTGTGCGCTGTAAAACAAGTCTGGCTCCACCAAGATAACACGCTCTGCGCCATTTTCTTTTGCTGCTCGGGCAATGATCATGTTGGCCATGGCCAGTTCTTGACGACTTTTAATATGGCTATTGGTACTGACAATGACGACAGATTTTCCATTCAGTTTTTGGCCTATGTTTTCGAAGTCCTGTTCGTCTGAAATAAAGCGAGGGCAGAACTCTGTGTTCATAAACTGCTTCATACTGATTAAGTCTGCTATGTCATCAAACTGGCCCATAGCATAGGCAATATCAATAGCAAAAGGGTTATCAGAAGAGTTACTTACAACTACGACATTCGTTGACTGACTGGTCGACATAGTCATGAAAGATCCTTAACTAAGGGATAGGGGAAATTTGCTGCAATTCTAATACGAGTTGAGTTGTTTCGATAGAGCTTAAAGCAGAGAAAAGGTAAATTTTCACTGCTTTGCTGACTTTCTATTTCTCTATTCTGAGATGTCAGAATAGGTTTTTATGATTGGCTCACTGTACCTATTCTCCTTTTGAGAGCCAAATTTACTTATTAAGGAAGGAGCGAATAGGTGCCAACTTACTGACCACATTGCTGGTAACAACTGGGTGATCTAGGACATACGGAACCACGGGAGCAAATCACTCTGGCGTCATTTTCAATACCACGTTCGACCCAGTTGATATTGAGAATACGTGCCACACTCATTAAATCTTTTTTGATACTAGATGGAATGGGCGCGGAGCCACCGTGGCCAACACAAGCGTCTTTTAAATCATTGGCAATGCTAATGGCGTCTTTACCTTGTGCTGAGATGGCAGGGTTTAAATCAATACCTGAACAAAGCACGTGGCTTTTGCCAGCTAAATCTTCTACCTTGATGGATTCACAAGCATAAATGCGCGCTTCATCGCCTACATTTAGGATGGAAATTTGCGCAGAAGTGCCGGTGAAATTTTCGTTTATCATGCGAAATACCGCCCAATGTTGGCATGGATCTTCGACCAAACTCATGTTGCCCCAAGGCAGCGGAATACCATTGCCACGATAGACGGCTTTGAGCTTTCCAGGCGCGTAAGCGTCGAAATAGTGCCAGTGCGGGTAAGGCGAAGTGGCTGTCATGCGACGCATGGCAACAGATTCAGAAACACCAGCGAGTTTCGCAGTGCTGATTTCATATCCATTACGATCAAGCAACTGTCTAAAGGGAACTTTAGGACACAATAACGCCCCAGCAAAAAAGCTGCATTCGAAGTCTCGCCAGGCTAATAAAATATCTTGCGCATCCATTCCTGTTTTATGTGATTTCTGACTTCTATCCTGGATTGGGGTGATTTCGTTACGACCTGTTACTAAGACATTTTTAATGCCGTCTTTGTCGTGCAATACAGCATGTCCTATGTGTACTGCCAAATTGTATTTCAGACGTTGTGTCTGATTTTTCATGATGTGATTGATGTAAATGGTACTCGGTGGATCGAAAAATGAGGTGACCACATGGTTTTCGTCAATGCCCATGTTTTCTAATACAGATAAAGGCGTTTTGCGAAACCATTTGATTTGCATGCCCATTTGCTTAGCGATAGCAATCAATTCATCAATACTCAAGGGCAGGCGCTTTAAACCCACTTCTTCAGCGGCTCTTTCTAGGTCAGGGAAGTGATTCTGATGATGCTCTTGGTGAGCACGAATGAGCAAATGGGCGAATTGTCGGCCACTGGTACCAGTCTGAGACAACATTTCTGGTATGGCAATTTGCAGAATTTCATTTGAAAACAGAAAGTTAGGCTCCAGCGCCATGCCGTTAATGCCACCGCCAGAGCCTTTTGAAGGAGTGATGGCTTCTTGTTCCGGAATATCGTCCAAAAACCAGCTAACGGTTTTTTGAAAAACTTGTGCAATGACTTCTAAAACTTCTTCACTCGGTACTCGTTTACCTCTTTCTATCATGGACAAATAAGACACCGAAGGAGCGGCTTCAGGGTCGAGTTTGATGCAACGGGATGACAAGTCTTCCATGGTCAAACGGTTGCGCTTTCTGAGATTGCGGATTTTGGTGCCAAGAAAATGGGCTTTGCGATTTAAGTTATTTTTATTTTTCATTTTTGTAAAATTTACAGTGTGTAATTCTTATTGTGAAATTTTAGGTTAGTACGGCATAGACTATAAATCAAGCAAGTGATCAGGCATTTGTGAAAGCACATTGACTGAATGTGGTTTGATGAAGATAAGAATAAAGGTAACCAACATGACTATGCCGCAACCTAAAAATAACAGTGTGATACAACCCGACTTTAGTCGCTTCATCAACGAAGAAGTATTGCCATTGCACAAGATGGATGCCAACCAGTTCTGGCAGGATTTTTCGCAATTGATCGAGGATCTGTCTCCCATTAATCGTCAACTCTTAGCAAAACGCGATAGTTTGCAGCAACAAATTGATGACTGGCATTTGGCCCGAAAAGGTCAACCAATGGACATCAATGAGTACGAAGCCTTTCTACGAGAGATCGGCTATTTGGTTGAGGAAGGTGAGGATTTCACCATCACAACGTCAAATGTAGATGATGAAATTGCCAAGTTAGCAGGGCCGCAATTGGTTGTGCCTGTGAAAAATGCGCGTTTTGCTTTGAACGCTGCCAATGCCCGTTGGGGCAGCTTATACGATGCATTTTACGGCACAGATGTGATCGCCAAAAACAATGGTCTTGAAACAGACAACGGCTATAACCCAGCACGTGGAGAGGCTGTTATCAAAAAGGCTAAAGCTTTTTTAGACGAGGTGTTTCCATTAGAAAATGGCTCTCACCAAAATGTGTCTAGTTATGTTGTTTACTATCACCATTTGTTGGCTTTCTTTGAAGATGGTAGCCAATCCGGTTTAAAACAAGCTTGTCAGCTGGTGGCTGTGAATGGCCAACGCAGTGAGCCAGAAGCCATTCTGTTACGCAATCATGGCCTACATGTGGAAATTCAGTTCGATCGCAATGGGGTGAATGGCGCGAAAGACAAAGCCAATATCAACGACATTTTGGTTGAGTCGGCTTTAAGCACCATCATTGACTGTGAAGACTCTGTCGCTGCGGTGGACTCGGAAGACAAAATTGAGGTGTACCGAAATTGGCTTGGCTTAATGCAAGGCACGTTAGAGGCCAGCTTCAAAAAAGACGGTGAAATGCAAACCCGCCGTATGAATCCAGATAAGTTCTTTACCGATCTGGATGGTCAAGCATATCGATTACATGGTCGTTCATTACTATTAATTCGCAACGTCGGTCATTTAATGGAATGCGATCTCATGCAAGATGGCTTGGGTAACTTTGTGCCAGAAGGCATTGTCGATGCGGTGGTGACGTCTTTGATTGCCGCTGTGGATTTGAAGAAAACTGAAGGTTTACGCAACAGTCGTACCGGCAGTATCTATATTGTAAAACCGAAAATGCATGGCCCTGAAGAAGTGGCCTTTAGCTGCGAGTTGTTTGCTCGTGTTGAAGACATGCTGGGCTTAGCCAGAAACACTTTGAAAATCGGCATCATGGATGAAGAGCGCCGCACTACCTTGAATCTCAAAGAGTGCATTCGTGCTGCGAAAGAAAGGGTGGTCTTTATCAACACTGGGTTCCTAGACAGAACTGGTGACGAGATTCATACCAGCATGCAGGCAGGGGCTTTTTTACCGAAAGAACAAATCAAATCTCAGGCTTGGATACAAGCTTATGAAAATCGCAATGTCGAGATTGGCTTGGCTTGTGGTTTACCTGGACGAGCACAAATCGGTAAAGGGATGTGGGCCATGCCAGATGAAATGGCGGCCATGATGGAAGCTAAGCTAGCCCATCCAAAATCCGGCGCTAACACAGCTTGGGTGCCGTCACCCACTGCAGCCACCTTACATGCATTGCATTACCACCGCATTGATGTGTTTGCGCGTCACGAAAGAGTGAAGCAGCGCACGCCAGCCAGTCTTAACGATTTGCTAACGGTGCCTTTGATTCCCGACAACCTGACCTTGTCTGAACAGGTCATTGAACGTGAAGTGGATAACAATATTCAAGGTTTATTAGGTTACGTCGTTCGCTGGGTCGAAGACGGTGTGGGTTGCTCCAAAGTGCCTGACATTAACAATGTTGGCTTGATGGAAGACAGGGCCACTTTGCGCATCTCAAGTCAGCACTTGGCAAATTGGTTATTGCATGGCATCTGTTCGCCACAGCAAGTGGAAGCCTCTATGAAGCGCATGTCCAAGATTGTTGATGAGCAAAATCAATCAACACCAGATTACCGTCCATTGCTATCGGAAGAAGGTACCAGCCAAGCATTTAAAGCCGCTCATGACTTGATCTTTAAAGGTGTGATTCAAGCCAATGGTTACACCGAGCCTTTGCTACACGCTTACCGAATCAAAGTGAAGCAGCTAAGCAACTAGATGACAAACGATTAAACAAGCTAACGATTAACCAAAGAAATACATAACCAAAGAGTGAGAAATACTATGCAAACTTATAAAAATAAAATGCAGCAAGCCAGCCAACTCATTGGCCAACAAGCGACTTGGGGCGGTATGAATCCAGAATACGTAGCGCGCATGCAACTACAAAACCGTTTTAATACCGGTATTGATATCGCCAAATACACGGCCAAAGTGATGCGTGAAGACATGGCGCGGTACGATCAAGACCCTGCGAACTACACGCAATCTTTGGGTTGCTGGCACGGTTTCATTGGTCAGCAAAAAATGATTTCCATTAAGAAACACTTTGGTACAACACGCAGCCGTTACCTATACCTTTCAGGTTGGATGGTGGCCGCGATGCGCTCAGAGTTTGGCCCTTTGCCCGATCAGTCTATGCATGAGAAAACCTCAGTGCCTGCGTTGATCGAAGAGCTGTACACCTTTTTGAAACAAGCGGATGCCCGTGAATTGCAACACTTGTTTAAAGAGTTGGATGATGCTCGAGCAGTAGGTGATCAAGTGCGTGAACAGGCAGCACAAGAAAACATCGATAATTTTGAAACCCATGTTGTGCCAATCATTGCCGACATTGATGCCGGTTTCGGTAACGAAGAAGCGACTTACTTGTTGGCAAAGAAAATGATTGAAGCTGGCGCTTGCTGTATCCAGATTGAAAACCAAGTATCCGACGCGAAACAATGTGGTCACCAAGACGGTAAGGTAACTGTGCCCCATGAAGATTTTCTCGCCAAGATCAATGCTGTGCGTTATGCCTTCCTTGAGTTGGGGGTAGATGATGGTGTGATTGTGGCCCGTACAGATTCATTGGGCGCGGGTCTGACTCAGAAAATCCCAGTGTCACAAACAGCGGGCGATTTAGCCGAGCAATACAGTGCCTTCATTGATGGTGAAGAAGTCACTTCTCTCGAACAAATGCAGTCTGGTGATATGTTACTGAAGCAAGGTGACAAGTGCATTAAACCCACTCGCTTAGCAAACGGCTTGGTGCGCTTTAAAGCAAATACGGGTGCGGATCGAGTGGTATTGGATTGTATTACGTCTTTGCAGCACGGGGCGGATTTATTGTGGATAGAAACTGAGAAACCGCATATTGGTCAGATCGCTGAGTTGGTGAATCGCATTCGTGAGGTGGTGCCAAATGCCAAGTTGGTGTACAACAACAGTCCGTCTTTTAACTGGACGTTAAACTTCCGTCAGCAAGTGTTTGATGCATGGCAAGAAGCGGGTAAAGACACCAGCGTTTATGATCGTGATCGCCTTATGTCTCAAGAATACGATGGTACGGCTTTGTCTGACGAAGCAGATGAGCGCATTCGTCGCTTCCAACAAGACGCTGCCGCGCAAGCGGGTATTTTCCATCACTTGATTACTTTGCCAACCTACCACACAGCGGCCTTGTCGACTGACAATCTGGCGAAAGATTATTTCGGTGAACAGGGTATGCTGGGTTATGTACTGGAAGTGCAGCGCAAAGAAATTCGCCAAGGCCTGGCGTGTGTGAAACATCAGGACATGTCGGGTTCCAATATTGGTGATGATCATAAAGAGTACTTCTCAGGTGACAACGCGCTGAAAGCCTCTGGTAAAGATAACACCATGAACCAATTTGCCGCCATTTAAGGACTAGGGAAAGACAAAAAGCTCAGCGTGTTCCCCCGCTGGGCTTTTTGTTGTCTTGTAAACGTCATGAAAGCGTCATAGCCATTTTTTAAGCTGACCAAGCGTTTATATACAAACAAAGGGGATAGGCTGTAATGATAAGTAGAACTGGGTTGGTTGGAGTTATGTCAGTGGTGGTCTTGAGTGGTTGCATCAGTCAGACATCATCTTCAGCAAAGGGCGATACTCAATTTGTCGATAGTTTTCCAATAAAGGGTAGTGCTTTGCCTTATTCTGTGCTTCGTGATGATCTTAAAGACGGTCAATCTGGGCAAACATTTGAAATACGTAACGGGGGTTTTGGCTCAGCCATGACGGCTCACCCCGACAATGCTAATCAGTTTTATACATTAACAGACCGCGGTCCTAATGCGAAATACACTGGTGACTATGGTAAGGGGAAAATTTTTCCTGTAGCAGATTATACGCCTCGTATAGGTTTGTTTGAAGTAGCGGATGATGGACAAATCAGGCTGGTCAGAAGCATTTTATTGAAACGTCCAGATGGCAGTTTGATTTCTGGTCTACCCAATACATCCGCTTTTGGGGGAACGGGAGAAACACCATATTATGCTGATGGTCAACCTGTGCTGATGGACAGCAGTAAACCTTATGATGCACAAACGAACCCAATTAAACTAGACGATTATGGCTTGGATGGGGAAGGTTTAGTCGCTCTAAAAGATGGTAGTTTTTGGGTAAGTGATGAATATGGTCCACACATGGTGCATTTTGACTCTGCTGGTGTCGAGATAGAAAGAATCAACCCATTTGCACAAGACAAACGCAACACCTACTCTTTACCAAGTGTGTTTCAGCATCGTCGTGCTAACCGAGGTATGGAAGGATTGGCCATAACGCCAGATGAGCGCACTCTCGTAGGCATCATGCAGTCCACCATGCTAAATCCTGATAAGGCCGCGCAAAAGGGCAATTTAACTCGTATTGTGACGGTTGATTTGGTAACAGGGAAGACCGAGCAATATTTATATCGTCAGAATAAAAATGAAAATTCTAACTCGGAAATTGCTGCCCTGAATGCATCACAATTTCTAGTCATTGAACGTGACGGCAGTTTTTTATTAGGTGGGCCTAAGAAAGCCAACCCAAATGCACAAAAGCAGGTTTATCGAATTGATTTGTCTACAGGCACGCCACTTTCCAGTGTTAAATTATCGAATGCCATTCAGCGTGATGAAAATTATGGCTTGTTGATAGAAGGCTTAACGTTAGAGCAATTTGCTCAACAAAAAGGCTGGCAAGCATTGGCTGAATATGGCATCAAGCCTGTGAGAAAATCTTTGCTTGTCGATATGGTCGACGAAGTGGCTTATCCGCATGATAAGATGGAAGGTCTGTGGATCATTAATGATCATTATTTAGGTATACTCAACGACGATGATTTTGCTACTTCATCAACGAAGGGCAAACTGGGACAAAAATACCTAGGTGATGGTACAGTCGACAACAATCAGTTGTACATCATCAAAACAGATTTTCTAAGATAGTTGGCTAGGAATTCAGCTAGCTTGCTATGCAATCCGACTCACCTGGGGGCTTTGGTAAAGCCTTATTTTGCTGAAGCCCCATTTCTAAGTAGAGTACCTTATTAGTACTTTGCAAAAATATTATCCCATAATGGCGCTATTGATATTTTATACTATCAATATCAGTTTCTATTATTGTTACTTGCCTTAATTCTTGATAGCGGTACGATCTATCGAAAAGCTCGTTAATCAAAAAATGTTCTTTGTAACTGGAAGATGACGTGTGAGGATAAAAGTTGAAGCATTCTCGATACTCTCTTGATGATAAACAAGTCCGTGAAATGTGTTTAAAGGATTTAGCAAAACGTTCGCGTTTTGGTGGTGTTTTTTATTTAATGGCATTTCTTGCAACTGTATTCAGCTCAACGGTGGTACATGTTCATTTAGAGTTTATTGCTCTTTTTTCAATTCTCTTTATTGTTCTGCAAATCGAACGTTTACGTCTTTATCACAAGGCAATGAAGCCGAGTGAAGTGGACCTCCATTCTCTTTTTAGTCGTTATTCTTTACTGTACAACACCTCAGCATTTATTTGGGTAGCCAGTTCAGTTTGGCTGTTTTATATGAGTCCTGTTATTGATATTGGTGTCATGGTAAATGTCATGTCTTCGGCCGCTATTAGTATGGGGGGGATGGCCGTACTGGTCGTCTCACACAAGATGCAGCGGACTTATTGGCTCATCATTTGTTTGCCATTTGCGTTTGCTGCTGCAGTGCTTTTAGAACCACCTACTAATTGGATTATTGTTATTCTGACGCTTGGCTATGGTGTGTTTATTTTGATGATAGGGAAGCAGTTAAACCGATCTTATTGGCAAACCCTGAACGATAATTTAATGCTGTCAGAACAGGCAAAAGAGTTGGAAAAAGCAAAATTACAAGCGGAAGCTGCAGGGCAAGCGAAAGCGAACTTTCTAGCAGCCATGACACATGAGATTCGTACACCTCTTAATGGCATATTGGGGATGGCACAATTGTTATCTTTGAGTAAGTTGAATGATGAGCAAAGACAGCATGTCAGCGTTATTAATAATGCCGGTAGTAACCTGATGCACATTATTAATAATATCTTGGATTACTCGAAAATGAATGCTGCTGAGTTGGAGCTGGAGCAAAAAAAGTTCGACCCAAAAGCCTTAGTGGAAGAAGTTGTGTATTTGTTATCCAGCCAAGCGGATCGGCAAGGTCTTCAATTAAGTTGTGATTTTGACGATGTTCCAGGGACTGTGTTTGGGGATTCTTATCGATTACATCAAATCCTTTATAACCTGATTGGCAATGCCATTAAATTTACCGAACAAGGTTGGGTAAAAGTTAGCGTATCGTCGCAAGCATTAACGGCCTCTAACGAGCCGATGATCCAGTTGATTCTACAAGTTGAGGATACAGGGATTGGGATTTCTAAAGCTAACATTGAGCACATTTTTGAGCAGTTTTATCAAATTAATCAATTTCACTCTAATATACGTGGTACAGGTTTAGGGTTAAGCATTACTAAGCGTATTGTGGACTTAATGGGCGGCGATATTCAGGTTCACAGTGAGGTGGGTAAAGGCACAAGATTTAGTGTCATTTTGCCATTTAACTTGGCCATGACATCGAACAAAACGACGAAAGAGGTTTTGCAAGACAAAGACAAGCAGCCCAAACCTGTTGACCAGCAAACTGCTTTTACTGAACCTTCTTCTTTGCAGGTTTTGCTGGTGGAGGATAATAGGATAAATCAAATTGTTGGAGAGCAATTTTTGATTCGCTTGGGGTGTCAGGTAGACATCGCCGAGAATGGCATAGTTGCGCAAGATAAGTTTCTTCATAGGGATGATTATGATGTGATTTTTATGGATTGTAATATGCCTGAAATGGATGGTTTTGATGCGACCAGAGCGATTCGTCAAATAGAGCAGCGAGAAAACAGAAAAGCAACGCCTATAGTGGCACTTACCGCTCATGTGGAAGACGCTATTAAGCGGCAATGCTTAGAAGCGGGTATGGATGCTTTTATGAGTAAACCATTTTTGTTGGTAGAACTAGAGGCTATTGTTGAGGGTATTAAACTGGGTAAACCTTTACAGCTTTGAGTATAGAAAGAAATAAATTTAGGTGTTTGTGGTTTGGCTATCTGATTCGACCTCTACTCGATTGCGTCCTTTGTTATTGCCGTAATCTCGTGTGTTGTATTTCGTCCCACACAGGATAAATCATGTAGCACATGATGGGACTGGTTAGTAGATGTCTTTAATATTTGCAGGCTTGTTAACTCGGCGCTTCGTTTTATGACTTAAGGTGAAAATGAAAGCAGACAATGAAAGCAGACAATGAAGTTATGAGTATGGGTTTATAGGCTGCATAAAAATGTCAGCAAAGATGAATATCATGCGTAACCTTGTGTTGATTGAATAGATGAATTCATGATTTATGTTAGCCTCGCCTTATTTATTTCATTGGACACTAATATGCTGAAAAGACAAAATTTTATTTTAACGGCTTTTTTACTGAGTCTTGGTACAGCACATTCTGCTTTCGCTGAAACCTTTGAGGTGCCTCGATCTTTCGAAATTATGTACCTTGATCAACAAGTGGCTAGTAAGTTTGGTAACGATTTTAAAATTGATGTTGACCCTGGACAGCACCAGATTGTATTTCGATTTAATAAGATTATACGCTCTGGAGGAGATTCAGAAGTCTATCAGTCTGAGCCTATCGTGTTGGATTTGAATGTTCCGTCAGGGGCTTATTTACAGTTACAGGCACCTTATATTTCATCTCATCGACAGGCTCAAGATTATGCTAAACAACCTAATTTCAGCATCCGAGATGAAGCCAGTGGTCGTGATGTTAGCTATCAGCAAAGGATGTTAGCTAAACAATCTGGCTTGCAAAATTTGCGGGATTATCTTGGGGAAGTAAAAGCCTTAGATGAGGTAAAAAGTTTATCGCAAGATGCTCCGCTTGACCCACCTGTGAAGATGAATTCGGCTCCAGCTTTATCCATGCTTAAATTCTGGTATAACCAAGCTGATATAGACACTCGCAAAGCTATGCGTGTATGGATTGCTGATGCACAACAGCAGGCTAAGCAAGATAGCATTCAGCTTGAAATGCTGCAGTTTTGGTTTAACAAAGCAGACGATAAAGCGAAAACCTCCTTCCAAATGTGGTTAATCGGCAGTCGCTCTTAAAGCAAAAACGCCAACTCAGTTATGATGTTGGCGCTTATTCTTTATCGTGATAAATGTCACTTTCTACTGGCTGGCGGTTTGCGCTCCGGCTGCAATTTTCTGATTAAACTTATCGTTTACCCAAAGTGCCAGAAGAATGATGCCGCCACCAATGGCCAGTCGTACAATATCGGCATCGCGATTCCAGAACAATACATTGACGATAATGCCAGCTGGAATAAGTAAGTTATTCGCTACTGCTAAAGTGCCTATGTCGACCAAGGTCGCTCCCTTATTCCAAGCAAAGTAGCCTAACCCTGAAGCCACAATACCCAAGTAGGTCAAGATTAACCATTGTTGTGTGGTGGTTGGAAGTTTCTCTGGGTTGCCTAATAGTATGTAACAAGGGATAACGATCGCCAAAGCACCTAGAAAGAACCAACCGAAAACAGTTCTTTGCGACAGATCTGGGCGTTGTTTTGCGATGACGCGTTTGTAGCCAACTTGTCCTGCAGCAAAACAGATATTCGCGCCTTGTACAATTAATAGGCCTTTAATAAAGCCGCTGTCGATGCCCTGATAGCGAATGGCGACAGCGCCAAGAATGGCCAGTATTGCGCTGATGGCGAAGCCAATATTAAATCTTTTATCGAGAATATCGTTTAGCAGTGTGACATAAAGCGGTGTCATAACAGTAAACAAAAGCACTTCTGGCACAGAAAGGTATAAGAAAGATTGGTAGTAAAATCCGTACATAATACCAAGTTGTAAAGCACCGCAGACCATTAGTTGCAGGGCAATTTTGGTTTCAATTTGACGCAGTTTTAAAAAAGGTATGAATACCAATGCTGCTAAGGCAACACGCATTATTACAGAGAACCAAGCGTCTACCTGACCTGCTAGATATTCACCTATTAAACTAAAAGAAAATGCCCACAAAAGGGTAACAGCGAGAAGAATCGGCATGAGTTTTATCCATAACTAACTTTAATTCGGCCAGTGTACTGATTTCTTCCTAGTAATGACAGCAGTTTACTTATAATAAAATTAAAGTTTACTAGTGTTTTTAATTTAATCTATATGTTTTTTGCCGTTCTTTTTGATCTTCTGTTCTGCCTATGGATTCGGCATAATGACCGCCAAATTGGATAAGGTCATTAACATGTCTCCACAGCAAGTCTCATCATTAGAACAAGCCTGCCAAGCATTTCTAGCCAAGCAAGACAGTGCTGACGTGGCCCATGATTTGAATCACATCAAGCGTGTGGTTAAGGTCGCCAAGCAATTGGCAAAAGAAGAGTCTGCTCAACTAGAAATAGTCTTACCAGCAGCTTGGCTACATGATTGCGTTTCTTTGCCAAAAGATCATCCTGAGCGCAAATTGGCGTCAAAAATGGCAGCGGATAAAGCACTGGATTTTTTGCGTTCCATCGCTTATCCAGAAGAGTATTTATCAGCCATTCATCATTGTATTCATGCCCATAGTTTTAGTGCGCAAGTTGTGCCTGAAGGTCTGGAAGCGCAAATTGTACAGGATGCAGATCGTTTAGATGCACTTGGGGCTATTGGTGTGGCCCGTTGCATGCAGGTAAGTGGTGCTTTGAATCGGGCTTTGTATGCCGACGAAGACCCTTTTTGCGAAGTTCGAGAAACTGACGACATGCAATTTTCGATTGACCATTTCTACAGTAAATTATTGCTTATCCCTCCTAGTTTGAATACGGCTGCGGCGCGTCGAGAAGGAGTTAAGAGAGAAGGTTTCATGCGACAATTCTTACGGCAATTACGACATGAGATTTAATTTTTTCGATTCACATTGTGCTGCTGAATATTATTGACCATGGTGCGGCCTATACTCATAAAGTTTGTTATCTGCTCATCGCTAAGGCCTGTTTTCATTGCATTTAATGCTGCTAAATCGGCTTTTTGTAGCTGGATAAAAATGCTTTTACCTTGTTCCGTTAGAGTCAAAATTTGACTGCGCTTGTCCATTGGGTGTGCTTGCTTTTCGATCAGTTGTTGAGCCAATAAATCCTTAACAATACGAGTTACTTGTCCTTTGTCCTTTCCTGTAGTGGTGCTAATAGTGTGTGCCGTACACATCTTTTGCTGGTGAATGATTTTTAAAGCCATAAAGGACACAGGTGTCAGCTCCAGCTCTAGGGATTTCATGGTGTCCCACATAGACTCTTTCAGTGCGTTAATGCTGTGAATAAAAATCAGTTGTAGTTCTTCTTCAAATGATGGCATATCTCTGTCCAATGGTTGACAAAATCAACTTTATTTTTAATAATTGACTTTGTCAACTAGATTGCTTGTGTTGTTATAGAATTACTTGAGAGAGAACGTATGTCAAAGAAACTGGAAAAAATTCTGATCATTGCCTGCTTAGTGATGATGATAGGTGGAACCTTAACCTTTTTGATGACGTGGCGAAATTTGGGTTTCGGAGAAGCCTTTCTTTTTGCTTGGTTATCTTCTTTTGCCCTTTGTGTACTTTGCATTGCCCCTATTGGTGGTGTGCTATCATTTTTAGTGCATAAATTAGTCAATACCCTGTTGCCTCGTGTACACAAAATACAACAAGACATCATTTTTGGTTTGATTATGGCGGTGCTTATGGAATCCATCATGGCCATTGTTACTACGCTGAATGTGCATGGCTGGATGGCAGTGGAAAGCTTTTTCGCTAAGTGGAGCATCACCTTTGTTGCTGCTTTGCCTATGGGTATTTTCTTTTCGATACTCATGTCATTAGTCATTAAACGTCGCTTAGTGGCTTACTGGACAAAAGCTTGACCTTTCCTTTAAACAAAAGGCGATTTTTAAACAAGAGCGACCGACTTAATTTGAGCAATAACTTGTTGTTGAGGTTTCAGCCCTAACTGCGTGGCCGAATATTGGGTGATGCGTGCCAGTATAGGCGTTCCGTCTATGAGAAGGCGTATTTGAATCATACTGTGGTCACTACTCAATGGTTGCATGTCTTCAATCACAGCTTGGAGTCTGTTAAGAATGCTGGATGGCGTTGCGGTATCCAGTGCGATACTGACATCCCGAGCTTGAATTCTCAATCTTACTTGATTGGGCAACCTCTTGTTAGGAAAAGTAAAGCGTAAGCTTTGCTGCCCAATGGCTAACTTAGCAAGCCCCCATTCGTCGCATTCCGAAACTGGTGTACCTGTGATGATCACACCGGCATCGGCTTGATTGGCAAATACTGAGTTAAGCTGGCTCATTAATTCTGCGGCTGGGCCTGCTTGATTGAGTTCGCCGGATTCCAATAACAAGATATGATCGGCTAAGCGACTCACTTCTTCTAATGAGTGACTAACATACAAAATGGGTAATTGGCTGTTACGGCAGATAGCTTCAAGGTACGGCAAGATGTCGTGTTTAAGATCTTGGTGCAATGCGGATAAGGGTTCGTCCATGAGCAGTAATTTTGGTTGGCGTAATAGGGCTCTTGCAATGGCCACTCGCTGGGCTTCACCACCAGAAATTTGATGCGGGTAACGTTTTAATAGCGGCCCAAGATGGAGTAATTCAATCACTTCTGTGTAGCCAATATTCTCAGAACGCCTAGTGCGTTTGATCGCATAATCTATGTTGCTTTTTACGGACATATGATCAAACAAATTGGCATGTTGGAATACATAGCCGATGGGTCTTTTGTGAGCCGGTGTTCGATGCTTACCATCTTGCCAAACTTGATTATTAAAGTGAACTTGTCCTTTCCAGCCTGGCTCTAACCCAGCGATAAAGCGTAATAAGCTGGTTTTACCCGCGCCTGAGGGGCCGAAAATAGCAGTCACGCCTGACGTCTTGATGTGGCAGTTTAGGTTTAATGGTACAGAGGGTTGAGCTTGGTTGGTGATCTCAACCTTTAAGAGATGCGATTGATTCATTACTCAATGCTCCTTGCTTGAGGCATTTGCTTTCTTTGTAGCAGATACAACAAGCACAGTACGACAAAAGCAAAGCCCAGCATGAGTATGGATAAAGCATGTGCTTGATCGTATTGCAGGGCTTCTACGTGGTCGTAAATTTGTACAGAAATGACTTTGGTTTCCCCTGGAATATTGCCGCCTATCATTAATACCACGCCAAATTCTCCTACCGTGTGGGCAAACCCCAACACTGTAGCACTAAGAAAACCTGATTTTGCCAATGGAAGTACGACTGTGAAAAAAGCATCTAATGGTGAGGCTCCTAATGTTGCAGCGGCATCCAAACGTGCATTGGGGATGTTGGCAAAAGCATTTTGCAGTGGTTGCATAACAAATGGCAAAGAATAAAGTAGGGAAGCCACTACTAATCCAGTAAAACTAAAAGGCAATGAACTGATACCCAGCTGTTGAAGCAGTTGTCCTATTTGTCCTTGTGGAGCAAGCATAATCAGCAAGTAAAAACCTAATACACTGGGTGGTAGTACTAAAGGCATGGCTACAATAGCATTAATTGGTGCTTTCCATATGGATTGCGTACGTGCCAGCCACCATGCGACTGGCGTGCACGCGATCAGGAGTATCAAGGTAACCAGACCGGCAAGTTTTAATGTCAGCCATATGGCGGTTAAGTCTTCTGCGGTTAGCACCATACTAGTTTTTCCTCATGGTTAGATAACCAAATTGCGCAATGCGTTGTTGAACCTCTGGACTTAATAAGTAATTCATAAAATGCTTGGCTAGTTTGGGGTGTGTGCTGTGCGAGAGAATAACCCCAGCTTGTTTTATGGCTTCGTAGTCTTCTTCAGGCAAAGCCAGAATAAAGACTGGGTCTTGTTTTGTTCTTGGTGTCATGCGAGCCTGAGAAAGGGCAATGAATCCCATATCCACGTTGCCTGAATGAAGGAATTGGTAGGTTTGTCCTATGTTCTCACCCATTACTAATCGCGTTTGTAAGGTCTGCCAAAGAGACAATTTTTGCAGAATTTGCTGTGCCGCTAGCCCATAAGGGGCTAATTTCGGATTGGCGATGGCAAGATGTTTGGCTTGTAATAAACGTTCACTTAATTGGTCGAGACGGATGGGCGAGGTTGACCATAACGCCAATTGACCTCTGGCATAAATGACATATGAATCAGCAATGGCTAGTTGGTTTTCAATCAGTTTTTGCGGTTTATCTTGATCGGCTGATAGAAAAATATCGAAAGGTGCTTGATGACGAATTTGTGCATATAGCTTTCCTGATGAGCCATAAGACACAAGAAGCTTGTGACCCGTTAACGCTTGATAATCTTCCGCTATGGCCTGAATAGGTCGAATAAAGTTGGATGCGACAGCAAGTCGTAAAGTTTCTGCAGCGGTAACGGAAGCTGCGAGTGAGGCGGTTATGAAGACAAAACCGAGGCGCACAAGCTGGCTAATTTTGCCAAAATGCCTGCGCAATGCCGCGGATTTTTTCATGATAAATGTGTCCTGAGAATGGTCTTTGAAAGCAATCAGGCGAGCAATAAATAGCAATTTCCTTGTTCTATGCCAACCGTCGCTTTTTTCAGATGACTGCCTTGGCAAGGTCCTGTAATACAGGTGCCATCTAGTGGTGAAAATAAAGCACCATGATGCTGGCATTTGAGGTAATCCTCGTCTGCGACTTGATCCTGTTCGGACCAGTTCAACGTTTTGTTTTGATGTGGGCAGCGGTTTTCGTAGGCAATGATTTCACCCTGCTGACGAGTGATCAAAAAGTTGTAATTTTCAATTTTTAGGTTAAGCGCTTTTCCTTCGGGTAGGTCTTGCGCATTAGGTATTAAATGCTTTTGAAACACGTGATGACCGTACTTTTTTATAATGATTAGAGTGACAAAAATAAACTGAAGCTAGGCTTCCATTTATTACCGATTGAAATAACGAAACTCAGGAAAATATCGGTGCCCTATACTTTCCAACTATAAAGACTCTAATTCGCTAAGTTAATCGAGTCAATATGCAAGAATTGAGTTAGTTTACTTTTCATCGTTGCTTGGCTTGGCTTTGCTCCCTATACTTGCCACCCATGGCCAGAAAATCACCGCAAAAATCGTCTCGAAAATCCTCGCATAAAGGTAAAAATTCCTCTCAGCCTTCTTTCCTGAAGCGCTGCTTTCTTCGTTTGTTTAAATGGTTATTATTGATTGGACTGGTAGCAAGCGTACCCTTTGCTATATGGGTATGGTGGCTAAATGATCAGGTAGTGAGCCGGTTTGAAGGACAGAAGTGGCAGGTGCCTGCTGAGGTTTACAGTGCTCCTATTATTCTGAAGAGCGGTGCTCCTTGGAAGAAGCAAGATTTAGAAACCTTATTGGAAGACACAGGTTATCGCTTTGGGCGTAACAGTCAAAAAGTGGGGTGGGCGGCTCGTAGTCGTACAAAAGTGAGTGCCCACTTGCGTTCTTATATTGATCATCAAGGTTACCATGAAAGTGAGCGGCGTATTTTTTCGTTTGAAAATGGACGCTTACAAATCAATGCGTTAAATGGTGATAGCGTTGCTGAAGCACGCATTGAGCCGCAACGCATTGGCTTTTTATACGGTGGTAATACCGAAAGTCGCCAGATTCTCACCTATGATCAAATTCCGCAAACTTTGCTCGACATTCTGGTTGCCGTAGAGGATAGGGATTTCTATGATCATTGGGGGATTTCCATTATCGGCATTGCTCGCGCCTTGGTCGTAAATTTGACTCATGGTGCCCGTCGTCAAGGTGGATCTACCTTAACTCAGCAATTAGTAAAGAACATGTATTTGAGTTCGGAGCGAACCTATACACGTAAGCTGACTGAAGTCATTATGAGTTTGTTGCTTGAATATCACTATTCTAAGCAAGACATCATCACAGCCTATATGAACGAAGTGTATTTGGCGCAATTCGGTAATAGCGCATTACATGGATTTGCAGCGGCCAGTCAGCATTTCTTTGGACGTCCATTGAATGAGTTGAATATTGATGAATATGCCTTGCTGGTTGGTATGGTAAAAGGCCCTTCACTCTATAATCCGCAGCGCTCACCACAAAGGGCCAAGTCAAGACGCAATGTTGTATTGGGCGTGTTGAAAAGCCAAGGACGACTGACGGAGCAGGACTACCAAAGCCTGATCCAGCAGCCGATTAAGCTGGCTGATAACAAGCGTCAAAAGTCCATTTATGGGGATTATTTGGATCTGGTCGCCTTACAATTGTCCCGTGATTTTGATGAGATTACCTTAGCCACCCAGAATTTAAAAATTTACACCGGAGTGGACATTCGTGCGCAGCTGGCAGCAAGCCAAGCGATGCAGCGTCAGGTAGCGAATTTAGAACAAGGCGACCCCAAACTTAAAGGCTTACAAGGCGCTATGGTGGTAACAGATACGCGTACGGGACAAGTACGTGCCATCGTTGGATCCAGTGATCAATATTATACCGGTTTTAACCGTGCACTAGGTGCGGTGCGACCAATCGGTTCATTGGTCAAGCCGCCCTTGTATTTATCGGCTTTGGCCACTGGTCGATATACCTGGTGGAGTAAAGTTGAGGACAAACGTTTGCGTTTCAAAGTCGGTAGAGAGGTGTGGGCTCCTGAAAACTACGACAGACGTGAACATGGTGAGGTGCATTTATACGAAGCTATGGCGAAATCCTATAATTTGGCGACGCTTGCTTTGGCGAATCAAATCGGCTTTGATCGTATTGGAGAGACGTTACGTCAGCTTGGTGTAAAACGTCCCTTTACTATGCATCCAGCTATGGCGTTAGGAGCATTAGAGCTTTCTCCTTTTGAAGTATCTCGCTTGTATCAACCGATTGCTTCACAGGGGCAAAGCAATGAGTTAGGTGTAGTCTTGGCGGTAATGGATCAAGATAACCGTTTGTTGAAGCGCTTTAACCGTCAAACAGAGGTGCCATTTACGGATGGCGTGTTGGCTGTGACCTTGGATGGTATGACAAAAACACCGCAGATTGGTACAGCTCGAGCGGCACAAGCAGCCTTTCCTGAGCTTACATTTGCCGCAAAAACGGGCACCACCAACCAGCAAAAAGACAGTTGGTATGTGGGGATCACTGGAGACTATGCCACCACAGTTTGGTTAGGTGATGATGATAATGTGCCGATGAAGATTACGGGTAGCAGTGGCGCTCAAAAAGTCTGGATAGACTTTACACAGCATGTGAATCCAACTTCACTATCGTCTGCATTGCCACATGGTGTAGGACGTTTTCAAGTATTAAAAGACAGCTTTGAGTTGGCTGCTGATCGTTGTAATGATAAGGTGTCTTTGGCCTTTATTTTGGGGACTGAGCCTAAGAAGTCGACTTCATGTATCTGGCCTTTTTGAGGGATTGAGAGGTTTTTATGATGTATGTTAGACCCTTTTCTCTTGTATGTTGTTGTTTTTGAAAAAATAAGCGCTTGGGTTGCTGTGCAATGAGTGTTTTACGTCGATTAATGAATGCCTTTGGCTTATTTCTGGCCTTATGTTGCGCAAAGCTGTATGCCGAGAGTGTCACGAATTGTAGTGTTTTAACGGCCACTGGCAATTCTGAATATCCCCCTTTTTTGTGGCGTGATGCGGCTGAGCCAAATCAACTTCAAGGCAGTAACCGACTTATCATTGATGAGCTAAGTCGTCGCATTAAAATGCCGATTCTTTTACAGCATGTAGGCCCTTGGTCACGAGCGCAAAGTGAAGTGAAAACTGGTCGCGTGGATATCATGGCGGGTGTCTTTTATACCCGTCATCGTGCTGATTATATGGATTACTTTACGCCAGTGCTTTTACATACCAAGAGTGTTGTTTGGCAACGTAAATCAGCCGCTTTTGCTTATCATGGCAAAGAAGATCTAATAGGTCATTGGGGCGTTACCGTCATAAATAATAGCTTTGGTGAAGAGTTTGATCGTTTCGCAACCGAGCAGCTTAATATTTTAACTGTTGCCAGTTTGTCTCAAGCGTTAAAAATGTTAGCCAGTAATAAGGTTGATTATGCTTTGTATGAGATGCGTCCTGCACAAGCTTATGCCAGCCTGTTAAGAGTGGATGATCAGCTAGCTGCAGTCGAGCCGCATATTAGTAGTGAAGGCTTGTATTTGACTCTGTCAAAAGCCTCACCTTGTAATACCTCTTTTATTCGTCATCAAATTGCCATTGCATTACAAGATATGAGTCAAGGAGGTTTTATGGAGCAGGCTTTACAACAAGGCATGGAAGACTGGCAAAGCAGTTCGTCTCAATCCTTGCTAATTAAAGACTGATACAAGTCTTGCCAATTATCTGTGACGCTTTCCCAGCTGTGGTCGTATTGCATGGCATTTAACTGTCTTTGTTTCCATTTATCGGTTTGACGATAAGCTTCCATAGCACGCCACAT
The DNA here is from genome assembly GCF_040436405.1 of Marinomonas sp. THO17. NCBI lineage: Bacteria > Pseudomonadati > Pseudomonadota > Gammaproteobacteria > Oceanospirillales > Oceanospirillaceae > Marinomonas > Marinomonas sp. THO17. The sequence goes on from NZ_AP031575.1 coordinate 3,440,460, forward strand.
ACAAGCACTTAAAGCCTCCTTGTTGGCTTCTTCAAAATGAAAGCCATTGGCTGTATTACCTATTTCAAATACAGTATCTGCTAGACCTCCCGTTTGTCTAACGAGAGGTAAGGTTCCATATTTCAGTGCGTATAATTGTGTTAATCCACAAGGCTCGAAGCGAGATGGAATCAGTAATACATCAACGCCAGCTTGTAGGCGATGCGAATAGGCTTCGTCGTAACCTAGGCGAATGGCAACTTGCTGAGGGTAGCGCTTTTCCAATGCCAAAAACCCTTCTTCTAGGTATTTATCTCCAGACCCTAAAAGGACAAATTTCACCCCAGTATCTAAAAACTCAGGTAATGCCTGAAGAACCAAATCCAGACCCTTTTGCTCTGTGAGGCGGCTGACGACACCAAACAGCAGTTGCGATGTATCTTGGTTTAACTTGTTTTCTTGCAATAGGGCTTGTTTATTGGCGTTTTTATTGTCTAAAGTGTTTGAGTCATATGTTTGTGCTATGTGCTCATCTTTGGCTGGGTTCCATTGTTGATAATCGACACCATTTAAGATGCCTGTTAATTTATCAGACATGGCATTTAATACCCCGTCTAGTCCATCGCCATATTCCGGCGTCAGTATTTCTCGAGCGTAGGTGGGGCTTACTGTTGTAATGGCGTCAGCATACACTAGGCCGGCTTTGAGGCCGGAAAAGCGTCCGTAGAATTCCATACCATGCATAGTGAGTAAATCGTAAGAGATTTGTGTGTCAGCAAATTTATGCATATCAAAACTGCCGTTGTATCTCAGATTATGGACAGTAGTCACTATGGGAGGATGAGGTAATTTCCAACTGGCGAGATACGCAGCAGCAAAACCGGTTTGCCAATCGTTTAGATGCAAAATGTCTGCTTGCCATTCGCTGATGCTAGTGTCTACCACAAGCTTTGCCGCAGCCCAGGAGAGTGCGCAAAAACGCAGATGATTGTCGGCAAAGTCCTGACCATTCTGGTCCACGTAAGGACCAAAATCACGCTCATATAAGGCTTGGCACTGAAGCAACCAAATAGGAGTGTTGTTTTCTTTTATGCGAGTTTCAAGAATACGTAAATCCCCCACACCAAAAGGGTTACCTAAGTTGATAGATCGCAGAATTGGGTCTACCTTTTCTAATATGCCTTGATATGCTGGCATGATGAGTTTGACGTCATGGCCTTTGTTTCGCAGAGCAAGAGGCAAGGCCCCTGCGACATCAGCCAATCCGCCAGTTTTTATCAAAGGGTAAATTTCCGAGGCTGCGAATAGTATTTTCATGGTTAGGTGTCTTTAGTTTGTGTAGTAGGTTGTTGAAGTATACCTAACTGACGTTTGGATGAGAGTCATTTATTACTTTAAGGGCAACACATGGATTTAAATACTGCGTGTACAAATACCTTGGCTATTATTTTGGCTGGTGGACGAGGCTCTAGGTTAAAACAGTTAACGGATCAACGCTCTAAGCCTGCCGTTCCTATCGCGGGGAAGTATAAAATTATTGATTTCCCACTATCAAATTGTATCAATTCAGGCATGCGCCGCATTGCTGTTTTGACGCAATATCGATCTCATACTTTGAATCAGCATGTGCAAAGGGGGTGGAACTTTTTACGTTCGGACTTTAATGAATTTATTGAATTATGGCCCGCTCAGCAACAAACGGGAGGTGATTGGTATCGAGGAACAGCGGATGCCGTTTATCAGAATTTAGCAATGATAAAAGATTTGCACAGCGAATACATTTTGGTGTTAGCGGGGGATCATGTTTACAAACAAGATTACAGCTTGATGCTTCGGGAACACATTGCCAGTGGCGCCGATGTCACAGTCTCTTGTATTGAAGTGCCTGTAGCGGAAGCGAACCAGTTCGGCATAATGCATGTGGATAATGAGGACAATATCATTGCTTTTGAAGAGAAACCCAGTCATCCACCAACCATGCCAGGTAAAACCGATGTGTCATTAGCCAGTATGGGAATCTATATTTTCAATACCAAGTTTCTTTCTGAGAACCTGTGTTCAGATGCCAAAGATATGGAATCCAGTCACGATTTTGGTAAAGATTTAATTCCCTATTTTGTTGGTCGCTGCAAAATCAAAGCGCATCACTTTTCAAGAAGTGTAGTGTCGAACTCAAGTTACCCTAAGCGAGCTTATTGGCGTGACGTGGGAACTTTAACCGCTTACTGGGAAGCCAATATGGACCTGACTAAGCTGGTGCCTGAATTGGATTTGTATGATGAATGTTGGCCGATTCGTACTGCCCATTATCAGCGACCAGCTGCCAAGTTTAATTACAATTATGAAGAGCGAATCGGTACGGCACTGAATTCAGTGGTATCGGCAGGTTGTATTGTTTCTGGTTCTACAGTTGAGCAGTCTATTTTATTTAATAATGTGCGAGTGAATTCCTATTCCTATGTTAACAAAAGTGTTATTTTGCCACGCTGCGACATAGGTCGACATTGTCGGCTCAACAATGTCATCGTTGATTCCGATTGCCGTATTCCAGAAGGAACGATAATTGGTGAAGATGAGCAAGCGGATAAAGCACGTTTTTACCGTAATGACGACGGCATTACCTTAGTGACTCAAGATATGATAGAGGCATTATCTGTGCCATCTTCTATTCCATCACCCGCTCCACCCGTTGAAATAAGTTCGCCATTAGTGCTTGAAAAGTGAAAATTTGATCGCATTAGTAGAGTTCGACCTGTGCGTTGTGGTTATCCCCGCAAGCTGTGGATAACCCTATTGGTGAATCAATGATAACTTATTGAAGGCCAGTGAAAATGGTGCTTTGCTTGGGAGTGTTCAATTCTTCTTCAGTCCCGAAAATAAGTATAATTGTTACGCATCTTTGTTTGATTTTTATGCTGTTCAGAAGTAGGGGAAGGCATGTTTACTGGTATTATTCAAGGCCGAGCAAATGTTCAGTCGGTTACTCAAGTTGGCCGCAATAAGCGTTTGGTTATCATCTTTCCAGAAGGCGTAATGTTAGGACAACAACTGGGTGCCAGTGTTGCTATTAATGGTGTTTGTTTGACCGTGGCGGAAATAGCTCATGATGTACTGACCTTTGATGTAATCGATACCACACTTGCTTTAACGAATATTGGTGACTTGCAAGTGGGAGATGAGGTGAACTTTGAACGTGCTGCACGAATGGGAGATGAAATTGGTGGGCATGTGATGTCTGGACACATTATGACGTCCGTGACTGTGTCTCGTGTGGAACGTGTAGGTGAAAGCGTACACATTCGCTTTGTTACTGATCGCCAGGACGAAGTAGATGCGCGACGTTATCTTTTTGATAAGGGATATGTCGGCTTGAACGGTGCCAGTTTGACGATCAGTGCCATTGGTGATGATTGGTTGGAAGTCTCATTGATTCCTGAAACTTTACGTTTAACCACATTTGATTCTCTTGCCGTTGGCGATAAGGTTAATCTGGAGATAGACGCACATACGCAAGCGACTGTGGATACGGTAGAGCGCGTTTTGAAAGAGAAAGGCATAGTGTTGCCATAGTAAAGTTGCGAATCCGTTCAGAATACTGATTTGCTTCTTCCTTAGTATTCATTCATCTATTAACACCGAGCTGGTGAAATAAATGGAGTCTGTGCAGGATTTTCGGTAGAATGCTCGCCAAATTCTAACCAGATAACATGTTGATCAGCTTGCCGATCAGACTCGAGCAGCCAATCCTTTGTGGATCATAGGGATTGGCCAGTGCGCGACCATTTCTCGTCAGCCTGTCATCATTTTAATATCGCTTTTATAGTGTGAGAAAATAGTGTCTTCAAATAACCTTAAGCATATACGCAATTTCAGTATTATAGCCCACATTGACCATGGAAAATCCACTTTGGCTGATCGCTTTATTCAAGCTTGTGAAGGTTTGAGTGAACGTGAAATGTCCGCTCAGGTACTTGACTCAATGGACATTGAGCGCGAACGAGGTATCACTATTAAGGCGCAAAGTGTGACCTTAGATTATCAAGCCAAAGATGGTCAAACCTACCAGCTTAATTTCATCGATACCCCTGGACACGTAGATTTTTCCTATGAAGTATCTCGCTCATTAGCGGCTTGTGAAGGTGCTTTGTTGGTGGTAGATGCCGCGCAAGGCGTGGAAGCTCAATCGGTTGCAAACTGTTACACCGCTATTGAGCAAGGGTTAGAAGTTATGCCTGTGTTGAATAAAATTGACCTGCCACAGGCTGAGCCGGAGCGTGTTAGTGCTGAAATTGAAGAAATAATTGGTATTGATGCCGCCGATGCGGTGACTTGTTCTGCGAAAACGGGTTTAGGTGTAGAAGATGTTTTAGAGCGCCTTGTATCAACAGTTCCGCCACCAGAAGGGGATGTCGACGCGCCTCTGCAGGCGTTGATCATTGATTCTTGGTTTGATAATTACTTGGGTGTAGTGTCCTTAGTGCGCATCAAACAAGGGACATTACGTAAGAAAGATAAGATTTTTATTAAGTCGACAAAACAAACTCACCCTGTTGATATGGCAGGTATTTTTACACCGAAACGTAAAGAAACCGGTATTCTTAAAGCTGGTGAAGTAGGTTATGTGGTGGCTGGTATCAAAGACATTCATGGTGCGCCAGTGGGGGATACCATCACGCATGCCAGCACTCCAGATGTTGAACAATTATCTGGTTTCCAGAAAGTAAAGCCTCAGGTTTATGCGGGGGTGTTTCCTGTCAGCTCTGACGATTACGAAGATTTTCGTGTGGCGCTAGGTAAACTGACCCTAAACGACGCATCCTTGTTCTATGAACCAGAAAGTTCGGATGCTTTAGGTTTCGGTTTCCGTTGTGGTTTCTTAGGCATGTTGCACATGGAAATCATTCAGGAGCGTTTAGAGCGAGAATACAATCTTGACCTGATTACTACCGCGCCAACGGTTGTCTATGAAATCGAGTTGAACAATGGCGAGGTGGTTTACGTAGACAGTCCATCCAAAATGCCTGATCCTGGTACGGTCAAAGAAATGCGTGAGCCCATTGTAGAAGCCAATATTTTAGTACCTCAAGAATTCCTTGGTAATGTGATTACCTTGTGTGTTGAAAAGCGTGGCATCCAAAAAGACATGCAATACGTTGGTCGTCAGGTGCAATTGCGTTACGAATTACCCATGAACGAAGTGGTGATGGATTTCTTTGACAAACTCAAATCTTGCAGTCGTGGATTTGCCTCTTTGGATTACAGTTTCTCGCATTTCAGTGCTGCGTCTTTGTGTCGTTTGGACATTTTGATTAATGGTGAAAGAGTGGATGCGTTGGCTCTTATCATGCACAAAGACAATGTGCAATTTAAAGGTCGTGCTTTGTGTGAAAAGATGAAAGATTTGATACCTCGTCAAATGTTTGATGTGGCCATACAGGGTGCGGTGGGCGCTAAGATTATTTCTCGAACCACAGTAAAAGCCTTACGTAAAAATGTAACCGCTAAGTGTTACGGTGGTGACGTGAGTCGTAAGAAGAAACTCTTACAGAAGCAGAAAGAAGGTAAGAAGCGTATGAAGCAGGTGGGTAACGTTGAAGTGCCACAATCTGCTTTCCTTGCCGTTTTACAATTAGACAGCTAATGAAAACCAAAGATGCTTAGGCATCCCGATGGAGTATGATGTATGGGGTTTGATTTTGAATTAATACTGGCTGCAGCCTTTTTGATTACTGGTGCTGCGTGGTTATACGACCGTCTTGTTTATGCTCCTAAGCGAAAGCAAGTATTGTCAAACATGAGTGACGACGCTAAGCAATCCTTGAGCAAAGATGCTAAAGAACGTTTAGCCGATACGCCAAAGCTGGTGTTAGAAATCAAATCCTACTTCCTTATCATTGCGGTGATATTTGGTTTACGTTCTTTTGTAGTGGAGCCTTTCCAAATTCCATCGGGTTCTATGTTGCCGACTTTACAAATTGGTGATTTCATCTTAGTGAATAAGTTTGATTATGGTATTCGTTTGCCTGTCACCAATACTACCTTGATTAAAACTACCGAACCAAAGCGTGGTGACGTGGTGGTATTTAAATACCCACTTGATCCAAGTCTGAACTATATTAAACGTTTAGTAGGTTTACCTGGGGATAAGATCAGTTATCACGATAAAATTTTAACCATTAATGGTGAGCAGGTTAGTAAAGATTTTGTGGCAGATTTGCCCATCTCGCTGAATCCTAATCGAGAGCCTGTGACCTTATACCAAGAAAACTTGGGTGGAGTAGAGCACGCTATCTACAACAGTAATCGCAATACTCCTCATGAAGGCGATTGGGTGGTACCAGAAGGCCATTACTTTGTTATGGGGGATAACCGTGACAACAGTGCTGATAGTCGTTTTTGGGGATTTGTACCAGAAGAAAATATGAAGGGCCAAGCGTTTTATGTTTGGTTGCATTGGGATAAGTTTTTTAGCCTCCCGAGTTTTAAAAATAACGGTTTGATTGAATAATTATTAATTGGAGACATTTTGAGTTCACTTTATCAGAAGTTGTGTCGGCGAATTGGTTACTATTTTGCTGACCTTGGGTTACTTGAACTGGCGCTGACGCACCGTAGTTACGGTGGCAAAAACAATGAGCGCTTAGAGTTCTTAGGTGATTCAATTCTCAATTATGTGATTGCGGAAGACTTGTTTCATCGTTTTCCAAAAGCCAAGGAAGGGGAATTAAGTCGTCTGCGAGCTTCATTAGTTAAGGGCGATACCTTGGCGGAATTGGCGCGTGAATTTCAATTAGGTGACTACCTTAAGCTGGGAGCTGGCGAGTTGAAGAGTGGTGGTTTCCGTCGAGACTCCATTCTAGCTGACAGTGTTGAAGGTATTATTGGCGCTATGTACTTGGATGCAGGTATGGATGTTTGTCGTCAACATATTTTGGAGTGGTACAAAGAGCGTCTGAACGCAACTTCTTTGAAAGTGATAACGAAAGACGCAAAAACCCGTTTGCAAGAATACTTGCAAGCTCGTAAGCATGCTCTGCCTCAGTATGATGTGGTGGATATCGTGGGAGAGCCGCACGATCAAACTTTTCATGTCCATTGTCATATCGAACTGTATAGTGAAGCGATAAAAGGCAGTGGCAACAGTCGTCGCATTGCTGAGCAAAACGCGGCCGCTAAAGCCCTTGAAAAATTGGAACAAGTGGATGTCTGAAGCTGAAGTAACACATTGTGGTTACATTGCCATTGTGGGTCGCCCTAATGTCGGTAAATCGACGTTATTGAATCACATCTTAGGGCAAAAGTTGTCCATTACTTCTCGTAAGCCGCAAACGACACGAGATCAAATTTTAGGTGTGAAAACCGAAGGACATGTACAGGCGATTTATGTGGATACGCCTGGTTTGCACTTGGGTGAAACCAAAGCTATAAACCGCATGATGAATCGTACTGCCACGGCAGCATTGAAAGACGTAGATTTGGTCTTATTTGTAGTGGACGCTGATCGTTGGACCGAAGAAGATGAATCCGTCTTGCAAAAAGTAAAACACGCATCTTGCCCGGTGATTTTAGTGGTGAACAAGGTTGATCAACTTGAACAAAAAGACGAATTATTACCGCGTTTAGCCAACTTGTCTGAGCGCATGGAGTTTGCTCAAATTGTGCCTATTTCGGCATTACGTAATAAGAACTTAGATCGTCTTGAACGTTTAGTGGAAAGCTATATACCAGAAGGTATGCAGTATTATCCTGAAGATCAAATAACCAATCGTAGTTCACGCTTTTTAGCGGCAGAAATTGTGCGTGAAAAAATCACCCGTCAATTGGGTCAAGAAGTGCCTTATGAAGTTGCAGTACAAATTGAAGAATTTGTTTATGAAGCATCGGCTATTCATATCAGTGCATTAATTTTGGTAGAGCGCAATGGTCAAAAACGCATCATTATTGGTGATCGTGGTGAGAAAATTAAATTGATCGGCAAAGAAGCGCGTATAGACATGGAAGAATTGTTTCAACATAAAGTCATGCTAAATTTGTGGATTAAAGTGCGTTCTGGCTGGTCTGATGACGAGCGTGCTTTGGCCAGTTTGGGTTATCAGGAAGACTGATTCCGATGCGCGCCAATGCGTATGTGATTCATACCCGCCCTTTTCAGGACAACAAAGTTCTGGTGGATTGTTTGACATTAGAACAGGGCTTGATGCGCGGCGTTTGGCGCTTACCAAAGAAAGAGGCTCGGGTTTTACCTGGGCCTTTTTTGTGTTACGAAATGGAATATTCGGGACGTACTGACCTTAAGACCATTAAAAGTTTAGAGTCTTTGTCTATTCCTAAGACATTACAAGGGGTGAATTTATACGCTGCCTTGTATGTTCATGAATTACTGACCAAGTTATTGCCCAGTAATCTTCCTTTGAGTGATGTCTACCACCTTTATCAATGGTTGATCGACAGTTTACATTCAGGTGCGCCGGCAGCACCCATATTAAGGCGCTTTGAGGTTGGTTTGTTTGCGGAATTGGGAGCCGGTATTAACATGGCTTTAACGGGTCGTGGTGAAGTTCTGCAAGCAGAACAAATGTATCAGTTCGATGCTCAGTTTGGCTTGCGCCCTTATCATGGTGATCGGTTAAAGCAAGCACCTGTTTTATTTGTCGAAGGTCAGTTGGCGTTGAATTACGCTATGGGGTTGTGGCGAGATAAACAGGTTTTGAGTTTGGCCAAAGTGTTGCATCGCTATTGGCTAGACGACTTGTTGCAAGGTAAACCCATTAGTGCCAGAGACTTGTTACCGAACACTGAGTATCAAGGTGAAAGGTTAATGGGCGTACCTGTGTTTCGCCTTGTTCCGCAAGTGGATCCTTCGCAAGGTTTATAGTCAGAAAGCAAGTTAGTTAGAATAAAGAGGCGAGTAAATTGATTATTGGCGTGGGTACGGATTTAGTAGAGATTGCTCGTGTAGCGAACTCAATTGAACGTTTGGGCGAACGCTTTGTGGATCGCATTTTAACCGAGCAAGAAAAACAACGTTGGCAAGCTATTTCGCATCCTGACCAAGCCAATGCGTATGTTGCTAAACGTTTTGCAGCCAAAGAAGCAGCCGTTAAAGCTTTGGGAACAGGGATAGGATCAGGGGTAAGTTTTCAGCACTTTAACGTCATAAATCTGCCTTCTGGTCAGCCATGCTTGGAAGTGGCTGACAATATTAAAGCGCGTTTTGATCAAGAGATTCGCTGGTACCTTAGCCTGACGGATGAGATTGCTTATGCACAAGCATTCGTTATTCTTGAGGCCATCGGATAAGTTCACGATGGTTGATAAGGTCATCAATGGCTTGAAGAAAGTCTTCTGCAACTCCTGTGACGTCTTCCATGCCTAATTCTTTTAAATGAGTTTCTAAAAAACCAGCTTGTCGTGCAATATTGATGGTGCCAGTGTATTTGGAAGCACCGTGAATACGATGTACCACTTCAATGAGTTTCTCGGAGTCCTGATTCTCCAGATGGTGTAAGACGAGTTTCTTCTCGCTATCTAATGAATCCGCCAACATAGTAAACATTTCTTTAGCGATTTCTGTCTTGCCATTGACTATATCGAGTGCCTTTTGAATGTCAAAAATATTTTCTAAGGTAGCGTCTATTTGTTGTTGGAAGGTTTCCGTGTTGGAACACCAATCATCTATGGTTCTAAATAGCACGTCTTCATCTATGGGTTTGGTCAGATAAGCGTTCATGCCGCTGGCGAGGATTTGCTGTTGTTCTGAACCTAGGGCATGGGCTGTTAAGGCTATGATGGGGATATTTTCATAACCATTTAATCGGCGTAACTGTCGAGTCGTTTCCATACCATCCATTTCAGGCATTTGAATGTCCATAAAGATCAGATCAAAGGCATTGTCAGCGGCCAATTTTAAAGCTTGTTGACCACTGTAGGCTAGGCTTACTTGAATACCATGAGGCTGAAGCCAGTGACAGAGTAATTGCAGATTAATGGGCGCATCGTCTACGGCAAGAATTCGCAAGCCTTGACGTGGAAATTCGATCTCTTCTAGTGGATTTAAATCTTCTAATTGAATCACTGATTGGTTTATGTTCGATAAGGCTTTATAGAGTCGATCGTGACTAACGGGTTTAAGTAAAATTTCACTGCATAAGTCTTTCAATTCTGAATGTTGTGCAATGCTTCTAGGGGGTTGGATCAAGAGTATGCTGGGAATAGCGTAATGCTGCGCTGCATAACGAATCAATTCTTTTGCTTCTTCCACATTGTCTTCATCCGCCTCCAAGCTGATCAGTAATCCATCTGTTTGCTTAGCTTTATCTTGCAGTGCGGTAATCATTTGTTCAATGTCACTACAGCGAATGCTTTTGACGCCAATGCTTTGTAAGTAACTGGATAAATGAGCGCGATAGGTGCTACTGGGTTCCAACAGAATAATGTGACAATCCAGTGGGTCTTTTTGATCCATTAAATTAGGCGAGGCCTGTAGTTTGAGTGTGAAGCGAAACGTGGAACCAATACTGGGGTCGCTGCTCACTTCTATCTTGCCATACATTTGCTCCACCAGTTTTTTACTGATGACTAAGCCAAGTCCAGTGCCTCCAAATTGTCGTGTTGTGCTGGTATCTACTTGTGAAAAGGGTTTAAACAGACGATCTATTTTGTGTTCTGGAATGCCGATGCCAGTATCTATAATTTGAAACGACAGAACGAGTTTATTGTCAGCTTGCGTCTGGCATGAGACTTTTGTCTTGACCGATCCCTGATGAGTGAATTTAATGGCATTACCAATTAAATTGGTCAGTATTTGGCGAACGCGAGTACTGTCACCAATAATCCATTCTGGGACTTGTGTATCGTATTCTGTCACCAAATCTATCTGTTTTTCTTTTGTTAACAAATTGATGCTAAGCGTCTGATAAATATCGTCAATCAGTGCTCGAAGGTTAAAGTGGTTGCTCTCTAAACTAAGCTTACCCGCTTCTATTTTAGAGAAGTCTAAAATATCGCCAATGATCGCCAAAAGACTGTTAGTAGATTGTTCTATGGTATCCACATAGAGTTTATGTTGAGGATCTTTGACTCCTTTTTGTAAGGTTTTTGTGTAGCCTAGAATAGCGTTTAATGGTGTTCGAACTTCGTGGCTGATGTTGGCTAAAAACTGCGATTTAAGTCGATTGGATTCCATTGCCTCACGATTGGCGATGTGTAGTTGAGCGCTTTTTTCTTCCATGCTGTCCATACTGCGACGCAAGTCTTCAGTGGCTTGCTCAATACCGATATTCAAGTCACTGCGGTGTTGCTCTAACCGTTCGGTGAGCATCAGTATGTCTCGTTGTAAGCCTTGATATTCTGTTGGTAGTCGCATGAGCTTGGCAGAAGAAAACTGCTCTTTGGTGAGCTTATTTAAAGCATCTTCAACTTTGCCAATCGGTTTTGTGAGATTTTTCGTAATGCGCAGCGTAATCAAGCCTGATAATAAATTGAAGATAAACCATATGATTAGAATTAAGCTGGCGTATTGGTATTTTTCTATGCTAACAACCGCTGTGTCTGCCTGGATTTTTACCCAGCCAATGAGATTTTTTTGATTGATAGGGCTGAACAAGTCAGCTTGTGGGCTAAATGCTCCGTCTAAGGCATTATTATTGTAATGAATCGCACTGATTGACAGTAGATGGTTGGGATAATTAAGCAGCTCGTTATCGGTTGGAAATGGTGATCTTTCAATAGCGAATTTTGTGCCTAGCTCGGCAATGATTTTTTGTTCACTGTTATAAAGTTGAATGCTGCTTATGTATTGGTTGCTCAAAGCATTTTGCAAAATACGATACATCATATTCTGATCTGAGAAGACGATAGCATATTCGCTGGTAGCGGCAACTTGTTCAGTGATATGGCTGATGCGTTGATGAAGATTATTGTCTAGATCTTGAAAACGAGTTGATAGTAAAAAAACACAAGACAAAATAGAGATAATAAAAACAGGCGCAAACAGGGAAAAAAATAATTTGCTATTGTGATTAAAGCGTAGGCCAGGTAAGCGAATATTTATCATGGTATCCTATGTTAACATTAGCATCGCCTAATAATAGGCAAAGTTTTTTTGCTTTTCTCGTTGCTGGCATTCTACTTCATAGTTTTGGCAAACGGGTTGTTGGTGTTTAGTAGAATTATAAACGCATTCACGCCATTAAGTACCAAGTTCTTGATTAGAAAGCTGCTGAAAGCTGTCTTGTTGAATGTCACAAGCAATGAGAAGATCAGCCAAAAATACCAGCATAATGGAGTATCTGTCGATCATGGCTACAGCCTTGCAATATAGAAACTAAGTTTATAACGCTTTCTTATTGTACTCTTACTATTAAGTGTTCTTAAATAGGCGTATTGAATGGAAGCTTTTATGTATATCAGATTGATTTTGCGATTCGTTTGGCAGCCAATCCAAAATGTCGGTCTAATAAAGCACACTAGTAAGTGCGCTAAACACAGAGCCCCAATCCAAGTAACAAGAGCACCATAGTTAGTGTCATTCTGTCCGTTATTAATGTCAACGAAGTTTTATTATGATTGAGTATTCAACAATTGAATCTCTAATTGGGCAAACCCCGTTAGTTCGCCTGCAGAGAATCAACCCAAACCCGAGTAACACCATTTTATTAAAATTGGAAGGACAAAACCCAGCCGGTTCTGTAAAGGACCGTCCCGCCTTAAACATGATATTGCAGGCTGAGCAACGTGGTGATATTCAACCTGGAGACAGTCTGATTGAAGCAACCAGTGGCAATACAGGCATTGCCTTGGCGATGGCGGCCGCCATCAAAGGTTATAAAATGCATCTCATTATGCCCGATAACATGAGTCAAGAGCGTAAGTCTGCAATGTCGGCCTACGGTGCTATCTTACATCTCGTTAGCAAAGCTGAAGGTATGGAAAGAGCCCGTGACCTAGCACAAGAGATGCAAGATCAGGGTATAGGCAAGGTGTTAAACCAATTTGCTAATCCTGATAATCCTAATGCGCATTATGTGTCTACTGGACCAGAAATTTGGCAGCAGACTCAAGGGACAGTGACGCACTTTGTCAGCTCAATGGGCACCACTGGAACCATCATGGGGGTGTCGCAATATTTAAAAGAGCAAAACTCTGAGGTACAGATTATTGGCTTACAGCCGCAAGACGGTGCCAGCATTCCTGGTATTCGTCGTTGGCCGAAAGAATACTTGCCCGCCATATTTGATGACTCTCGTGTGGATCAGGTAATGGATGTTTCCCAACAAGTTGCGGAGCAAACCATGCGTCGTTTAGCCAAAGAAGAGGGCATCTTCTGTGGTGTTTCCTCTGGTGGTTCTGTCGCTATGGCCATGAAGTTATCAGAAACCCTTAACAATGCGGTTATTGTCGCTATAGTGTGTGATCGCGGAGATCGTTACTTGTCTACGGGTGTATTCGACTAACTGGGTTATTGATCTGATTTGAGATGGGGTAAAATGTTCGCATTGCCCCTCTCATAGTCAACTAAAGAGTTTATCTTGAGAAGAAGAAATTCCAACCAGCGCCGCCCTAAACGCTCCCCATTAGGGCCATTGCAAACTTATTTTATTGATGGCTTAACCCATGAAGCCAAAGGCGTGGCTCGCCTTGATGGTAAAGTTACCTTCATAGATGGTGCCTTGCCTGGCGAAACCGTCATGGCTCAGGTGAACAAGTTGGGTCGCCGTTTTGATGAGGCCATCCTACGAGAAGTTATTACCCCTAGTGAGCAAAGAGTTGAGCCTCTTTGTAGGCATTTTAATCAGTGTGGCGGTTGCAGTTTCCAGCACCTTGAAATGTCTGCGCAGCGTCAAGCTAAGCACCAATGGTTGGCTGGGCAGTTACGACATCTTTGTTCGGCAGAAGACATTGAACAACTTTATGCCGAAGCAGATGGTTATCGACGTCGAGCGCGGATCTCTGTGAGTCACAAGGACAGTAATTTAGTAATGGGATTTCGTGGTAAGTCTTCTAATCAGGTGATCGACATCACCAGCTGTCAGGTATTAACGCCTAAATTACAACAGGTGTTTCACGCACTTAAAGATATGTTGGCTGAGACGAAAATTTTTTCTACATTGGGTCACGTGGAATTATTGCTAGACAGCAAAGGCGTATCGCTTGTATTGCGCTTGATAAAAATATTACCCCTGGAGCTGCGTCAACAATGCGAGTCTTGGGCCGCGCAGCAAAAAGTGGATTTGTATTGGCAAGCACCAAATGAGAGCAAAGCTGAGGTGTCCACTCAACAGATGCGCTATTATGAATTGTCAGGCTTGCGTTTGTTCTATCATCCACAAGACTTTATTCAAGTGAATGACAAAATGAACCAAAAAATGGTAGAGCAAGCCATATCTTGGTTGGCCCCGACACAAGAGGATGTGGTGTTAGATTTGTTTTGTGGCGTGGGCAATTTTTCTTTGCCATTAGCACAAGGGGCTGGCAAGGTGATAGGTGTTGAATTACTGCAAAGTATGGTGGACTCAGCAAAGCACAATGCAGATTATAACGCACTAAAGAATGTGTCTTTTTTGTCTGCGGATTTAACTCAAGCGCCGCCTCGAGCTTTACAGCATGAGAAAATTACCAAAGTACTATTGGATCCCCCTCGTGCTGGTGCGTTTGAATTCTTAGATACCATGATTAAAATGGCTCCTAAGCAAATTTTGTATGTTTCTTGCAATGCTTCTACCTTAGCAAGAGATGCAGAGTATCTGGTGGCAAATGGATATCAAGTAATAAAAACAGGTTTAATGGATATGTTCCCGCAGACTTCTCATGTGGAAACCATGATGCTGTTGCAAAGCAAGAAGTAACGAAAAGGGCGGATAAATGGTAACAGTAAGAAAAGACCATCCAGTGTTAGAGGATGGCAGTGTTGATATCGACGCTTGGATGGCGGGTTTTGCCGAGTTAATTGATGACAGTGCACGTGTTCCCTTACGCATGGCTTGTGAACTTTCACGCCAAGCCGAACTTCAGTGTGCCCGACCTTCATATTGGGGACCACAGGCCAGTACTTTCCGAGCCGGTTTGGAAATGGTCGAAATTTTATCTGGTTTTCGTGCTGATCAGGATTCCTTGGTAGCCGCCGCATTGTATCGAGCTGTGCGCGAAGATCAGCTGCCGCTAACCCGTGTTGTGGATATGTTTGGCCGTAAGGTGGCATCCTTAGTGGAAGGCGTTATTCGCATGGGGGAAGTGTCCAAGAATCTTACTGCAGATAGCGCAGCTGAAGTCTTAGGCAGCAATGAAAACCAGCTTGAATCCTTGCGCAAAATGCTGGTATCCATCATTGACGATGTGCGCGTAGTGCTTATTAAGCTGGCTGAACGAGCTTGTGCTATAAAAGAAGCTAAGTATCAAGACGATGATCGTCGTGTTGCGGTTGCTCTTGAAGTGCAAAGTGTTTATGCGCCATTAGCTCACCGTTTAGGAATTGGCCACATCAAGTGGGAATTGGAAGATTTATCTTTTCGTTATTTGTACCCTACCGAATATAAGCGTATCGCTAAATGGTTGGATGAAAAACGCCTTGATCGTCAACAGTATATAGATGATGTCATTAACTTGCTGGATCAACGTTTAAAAGGAATTAACATTCATGCTGACTTAATGGGTCGTGCTAAACATATTTACAGTATTTGGCGCAAAATGAAGCGTAAGAACATCGGCTTTGATGAAGTCTATGATGTTCGTGCTGTGCGTATTTTGGTTAACGAACCTATGGAATGTTATGGCGTGTTGGGTATTGTTCATAACCTTTGGAAGCCCATACCTCAAGAGTTCGATGATTACATCAGTAATCCTAAATCTAATGGTTATCAATCACTTCATACCGCTGTGGTAGGACCCCAAGGTCGCGCGTTGGAGATACAGATCCGTACGCAAAAAATGCATGAAGATGCAGAGTTGGGAGTGTGTGCTCACTGGAAATATAAGGGTACGGATTTAAGTTCTAACAGCAGCAGTTATGAAGAAAAATTGCAGTGGCTTAGAACCATCTTAGACTTCCATGAAGTACAGGGGGATTTGGAATCCTTATCTGAACAAGTGCGCAGTGATATTGAACAAGATCGAATTTATGTCTTTACCCCGGATGGTCATGTGGTGGATTTGCCAATCAATGCCACACCAGTAGATTTTGCTTATCGTGTGCACACAGAAATTGGTCATCGTTGTCGTGGCGCCAAAGTCAATGGCAAGATCATTTCTTTGGTAACCCATCTAAAAACGGGTGATAAGATCGAAATCTTAACCTCCAAGGAAGGTGGTCCGAGCCGTGATTGGTTACACCCAACATTGGGATATGTACAGACCAACCGAGCCCGCGCCAAAATTCAGAGTTGGTTTAGAAAGGAAGATCGTGAGAAAAACCTGGAAGCAGGTAGGGCTTTATTAGACAAACAGTTGAAGCGATTGGGTATTGAAGAGAGTCGCATTGACCTTGCCACTGTCGCTTCCCGTTTTAACTTCTCCCACGCTGACGAAGTGTATGTGGCCTTAGGTGCTGGCGATATTCAGCTAGCGCGTGTACTGCGAGTGATCGATGAATTTTTTACTTTGGATGGTGAGGCGGCAAGTACCCGTCCAATTCGTTTGAAAAAGAGTCGTCACAAATCTTCAGACGATGACATTCATATTCTAGGGGTTGGTAAACTACTGACACAAATGGCTAAATGCTGTACGCCAATTCCTGGCGACGACATTACTGGCTATATTACTCAGGGGCGTGGTGTATCGGTTCACCGTCAAGATTGCATCAATATTATTCAGCTTGGTATGGATGAGCCAGAGCGTATTATTGATGTAAGTTGGGGGGAGCGAGTTGATAATCAATACCCAGTTAACATTCAAGTTGAAGCTTATGATAGAACGGGCTTGCTGAATGATATTACAGGCTTGTTGGCAAATGAGAAGGTCAATTTATTGTCCATGAATACCTTGTCTGCTAAGGAAAATCACACCGCTAATATTCGCTTTACCATAGAGGTAGGTGAGCTGAGTGTGTTGAGTAAATTACTTCACCGTATCAATCAGTTACCTAACGTATTAAATGTGTTTAGAGAGAAAGACGCTTGAGTGAAGCCATCCAACGTTTAGAGTATTTAATGGCGTGTTTACGTGACAAAGAGTTTGGCTGCAGCTGGGATAAGAAGCAAACCTATCAGAGCATTGCACCTTATACTTTGGAAGAAACCTATGAAGTCATTGATGCTATAGAAAAAGCAGATTATGAGCACCTTAAAGAAGAGCTGGGGGATTTATTATTCCAAGTTATTTTTTATGCGCAGATTGCTAAAGAAGAAGGGCGGTTCAATTTTGATGATGTGGTAAATGCCATAGTGAATAAAATGTTACGCCGTCATCCCCATGTCTTTCCAGATGCGGATTTGCAGCGTTTTGGTGAGGTTTGCCATTTATCTGAAGAAGAAATTTCTGCTCAGTGGCAAAGCATCAAGGCACAAGAAAAGGCTGAGCAAGCACCGCAAGGAGTCTTGGATGAGGTGCCAGTCTCTATGCCTGCTTTAATGCAAGCAGTAAAGTTACAGCAAAAAGCCGCAAAGTTTGGCTTTGACTGGCCCGAGATTCAGCCTGTATTTGCCAAAATTCGTGAAGAATTGACAGAATTGGAAGAAGCCATTGTGGCTGGTGAACAAGATCATGTAGCGTCAGAAATGGGAGATGTATTGTTTGCTGTCACCAATTTAGCGCGTCATTTACAGGTTTCTCCAGACATTGCCTTGCAGAAAACCAATATCAAATTTCGACGACGATTTGCTAGAATTGAAGCCTTTCTGGCAGCAGAAGACAGACAGCTAACAGATTGTTCGTTAGAAGAATTAGACCGTTATTGGGAACAAGCCAAAAGCGAAGGTTTATAGGTTTGTAACACAACAAATAATAACGCGACTCAATAAATGTGTACGGTACTTTTAGGAGGTTTAGGTGAGTGATCGTCAGGCGTCATTACGCGAAAATGTGAGATTGCTGGGGGATTGTCTCGGCGAAAGCATGAGTAATCACTTAGGAGAAGACTTCCTCGAAAACGTAGAAAAAATTCGTTTGCTATCAAAGGATGGTCGTCAATCAGGGAATTCAGCTGCTCTTATTGAAGCCCTAGAAGCGTTGGAGGATAAAGAGATTGTTCCTGTTGCTCGCGCCTTTAATCAGTTCTTAAACCTTTCCAACATTGCTGAGCAATATCATCGTGTTCATCGTCGTCGTACCAATGAAAGCTTAGGGGTATACCACAACCCAGTGGGTGATCTGCTAAGTCGTTTAGCAGAGCAAAAATACACGCCAGAACAAATGATCAAAGCATTGCAAGACCAGTCTATTGAACTGGTGTTAACTGCGCATCCAACAGAAGTGGTGCGACGTTCTTTGATTCGTAAATACGATAATATTTCCAGTGAACTAGAAGCTCTAGATAAAGACAATATTCTGCCGCTGGAAGAAACTAAGCATATACGTCGTCTAAAAGAAATCATCACGCAAGCTTGGCATACGGATGAAATTCGCGAAGAGCGTCCGACGCCAGTAGATGAAGCTAAGTGGGGTTTTGCCGTTATTGAACAATCCTTATGGCAAGCTGTGCCTCGTTTTTTCCGTCAGTTGGATGAACAGTTCAGTCAATACTCTGATCAAGAGCATTTGCCATTGGACTTAGCGCCTATTCGTTTCGCGACCTGGATGGGGGGAGATCGTGATGGCAATCCGAATGTAACTCATAAAGTTACCAAAGAAGTGGCTTTATTGGCTCGTTGGATGGCGGCAGATTTATACATTAAAGATTTAAATCTGCTGCGTTCAGAGTTTTCTATGACTCAGTGTAATGATGCAATGCGTGAGCGTGTTGGAGACAGTGCTCAGCCTTATCGTGAAGTGTTGCGTCACCTAGAAACCAAAATGCGAGCCACTAAGAATTGGGCGAAAGCCAGTTTGGATGGTAACCCTGTGCCAGAGGACGACATCTTTCTCAATAGTGAAGAGCTGATTGAGGATTTGGTGTTGTGTTATCAATCTTTATTAGACTGCGGTATGAAGGTGATCGCTAACGGATCACTACTGGATTTGATTCGCTGTGCCGCTACCTTTGGTATGACGCTAGTGCGTTTGGATGTGCGCCAAGATTCTGCTCGTCACATTGATACTTTGTCCGCCATTACTCGTTTTTACGGGCTTGGTGATTATGCTGAGTGGGACGAAGCATCGCGCCAAGCTTTCTTGTTAGCGGAGTTAAATTCGAAACGCCCTTTGTTACCATTGGATTGGTCACCGACAGATGAGGTTAAAGAAGTGCTGGATACCTTTGCCATGATAGCGCAAGGGGAGAAAAGCTCTTTTGGATCTTATGTTATTTCAATGGCCAGTGCGCCTTCCGATGTGTTAGCTGTGGCGCTCATGCTGAAAGAGTCCGGCGTCAGCTTTCCAATGCGTATTGTGCCCTTGTTTGAAACCCTAGCGGACTTGGACAATGCTGAGCCAATTATAGAACAGCTTTTCTCTATGCCTTGGTATAAGTCTTATATCAATGGTCATCAGGAAGTCATGATAGGTTATTCCGACTCGGCCAAAGATGCGGGTCAGATTGCCGCGACTTGGGGTCAATATCGTGCTCAGGAAGCCTTAACACGCTTATGTCAGAAACATGGAATTCACCTGACTCTCTTCCATGGTCGAGGGGGCACAGTGGGGCGTGGTGGCGGTCCGGCGCATGTGGCCATCTTGTCGCAACCTCCTGGATCGGTAAACGGTGCTATCCGTGTTACCGAACAAGGTGAGATGATTCGCTTTAAATTCGGTATTCCAGATATCGCTGTACGCTCTTTGGAACTTTATTGTTCTGCCGTGATGGAAGCGACGTTATTGCCAGCTGAAGCGCCGAAAGAAGAATGGCGTGCCATTATGGATGAAATGGCGGAAGTGGGCATGAATCAGTATCGTTCTATTGTTCGTGGTCATGAAGACTTTGTCCCTTATTTTCGCGCCACAACGCCAGAGCAAGAGTTGGCGAAGTTGCCATTAGGTTCGCGTCCCGCGCGTCGACGTTCGGATGGCGGAGTAGAAAGCCTGCGAGCCATTCCTTGGATTTTCGCTTGGATGCAGATTCGCTTAATGCTACCTGCTTGGTTAGGAGCAGAGAGTGCAATAGAACAAGCCATGGAGTCTGGCAACTTGAATAAGCTACGAGAAATGCACGCCAAATGGCCTTTCTTTGGTGCTTATCTTGATATGTTAGACATGGTGTTGGCGAAAGCGGAACCAGAAATTGCTGAATATTATGAAAAACGTTTGGTGCCAGATGAATTACAGGGGCTAGGACGACTATTACGTGGCAAATTGCATCAGGTCAGTGAACTGGTGAAAATGCTTAAGCAGCAAGAGCGTTTAATTGAGGACAACAAAACCATTCGTCAATCAATTGATGTACGTAATCCTTACATTGATCCTCTGCACTATCTGCAAGCAGAGCTTCTATACCGGAGTCGACGTGACCCAGAAAATGCTCAGGTGAATAAAGCCTTGATGATTACCATGGCAGGTATTGCCAGTGGTATGCAAAATACGGGCTAATGAATTAAATCCTTTGATAAATATTCAGTATGAGAAAGAAAATGGCAAAAAATGGCAGGTAAATTTGCATAATGAAGGGCTGCTTGGTTATGCTTGGCGGCCATTCAATTTTTAAGTATGCAATTGGTTTGCCTGTACACTCTGTTTTGCGCACCTTTAGTAGGAGCGTCCAGTTAGTATTGTGTCAGTCATCCTTGCGAATCAGTTAACGCTTCTTTTGGAGACTTTATTATGCGAGTAATACTATTAGGTGCACCTGGTGCCGGTAAAGGTACGCAAGCTCAGTTTATTACCGAAGAGTTTGGTATTCCACAAATCTCAACAGGAGATATGTTGCGAGCAGCGGTAAAAGCGGGCACCGAATTGGGTTTGAAAGCGAAAGCCGTAATGGATGCCGGTCAGCTTGTGTCTGATGACATTATAATTGGCTTAGTCAAGGAGCGTCTAACTCAAGAAGATTGTGTGAAAGGCGCTTTGTTTGACGGTTTTCCACGCACTATTCCTCAAGCTGATGCTCTAAAAGAAGCTGGAGTTAAGATTGATTACGTGGTTGAAATCGATGTCGCCGATGAAGAAATTGTTCAGCGCATGAGTGGTCGTCGAGTTCATGAAGCGTCTGGTCGTAGTTACCATCTTGTTTATAATCCACCAAAAGTGGCTGGGAAAGATGATGTAACGGGAGAAGACTTGATCCAACGTGCTGACGATACGGAAGAAACGGTTCGTAAACGCCTAGGTGTCTACCACGAACAAACAGCGCCTTTGATTGGTTACTACCAAGACTGGCAAAAAGCTGATAACGCTAATGCGCCAACCTTTGTCAAAGTGAATGGTGTGGGCGACCTAAACGAAATCAAACAAAACTTGTTATCTTCTTTGCAGGCTTAATGATTCAATGACCGTCATTCTTGCGATAGATACGTCAACGCCAGCCTGTTCTGTGGCGTTGAATATTGATGGTGTGGTACTGGAAGATTTTCGTATGGCGCCACGCCTGCATAATGATCTGATTCTGCCAATGGTTGAACAGATTTTACAGCAGGCAACATTGACCTTAGCTGATTTAGATGCCATTGCTTTTGGTCGTGGTCCTGGGTCTTTTACAGGGCTCCGAATTAGTGCAGGTATTGTGCAAGGGCTTGCTTTTGGTGCTGATTTGCCCGTTGTGCCAGTGTCTACTTTAGAGGCGTTGGCACTGGAAGGGTTTCAAAAATCAGGTCAGCACAAATGGTTGGCAGCTCTGGATGCTCGCATGGGTGAGATTTACATGGCGGGCTACCAGCTGGACAAAAATGCACAGGGTTATCAGATTGAGTGCTTGCAAGCCGAACAGGTAATAAAGCCTGAGCGGTTGCTGCCATTTTCTGATCAATACAATGGAGTGGGTTCTGGTTGGTGTTATGCTGAGCAACTTGCTGCGTTATTGCCGTCTGCACCTCAATATGTGTTTGATGAGTTGGCTCCGCGTGCTGCTTGTGTTGCAGAGCTTGCTGCAATGAAGTTTGCAAAAGAGGAAACAGTATCGCCTTATGAAGCGATTCCAACTTATCTAAGGGACGAGATTACCTGGGAAAAACAGGCTCCTCGAATAGGAAAGCGTTAATTTTATGTTGTGGTACCAGATTGTTTTTTTGGCCCTGATTCAGGGGTTAACTGAATTTCTCCCTATTTCCAGCTCGGCTCATCTTATCCTTCCTGCACAACTGCTTGATTGGCCTGATCAAGGTTTGGCATTTGATGTGGCAGTGCACGTCGGTACTCTGATTGCCATTGTCTGGTATTTTCGACAAGATTTGTGGAAGATTATTTGCGCTTGGTGTCGGTCCGTTATTGGTAAAGGTGCCTGTAGTGAGAGCCAATTGGCTTGGTGGATTGTTTTGGCAACGATTCCTGCTTGTGTGGCTGGTTTGGTCTTTGTAGACATCATAGAAACTTATTTACGTTCTATTGAGGTGATTGCTTACACTACGATAGGTTTTGGTGTTTTGTTGTGGTTGTCTGATCGCTATGGTCGGCACCTTAAAACAGAGCAAGATTTTACTTGGCGTAGTGTATTATTGATAGGTGTTGCTCAAGCCTTAGCATTAATTCCTGGAACATCTCGTTCAGGGATTACAATGACAGCCGCACGCAGTTTGGGTTTTACGCGACAAACTGCTGCAAGATTTTCATTTTTACTGTCAATACCACTGATTGTCGCAGCAGGCAGCTTGAAGCTGGTTGAGCTCTTGTCCTCTCATGTTAGTGTGGATTGGACCAGTATTACCTCAGGTGTGGTGTTATCCGCTGTAAGTGCCTATTTGTGTATTTATCTGTTTTTGAAATGGTTGAATACCATTGGCTTTTTTCCTTTTTTCCTCTATCGATTAATAATAGGCTTAGCTCTTTTACTGGTAGTTTATGCTTAAAGGCTCTTTAGGATAGGACATTCACCTATGGCACATTCGATTGCAGTGGCAACAGATGAGTCGGTTTATGTGGATGAAACAAGGGCTTTATCCACAAGCTTGGTGTTGCCCTTTTATGCCCTGAAAACGCCACTTAAATTTGCCACCGACTATGATTATCTATTGTTGAAAAACAGTCAGGGCTTAGCCATTGCCAAAACAGGCAAGGGCGCGCCTAAACCTGTAATGGTGGATTTTACTGCTGGTGCAGTAGATCATAGACGTCGCTTCGGTGGCGGCAAAGGGCAGGATATTGCTAAAGCTGTGGGGCTCAATAAGCGCAATGAATTATCGGTTTTAGACGCTACAGCTGGCTTAGGGCGAGATGCGTTTGTGCTTGCTTCACTTGGTTGTCAGTTAACTCTTTGTGAGCGAGTCGGCTTTGTCAGGTGTTTATTGGCAGACGGTTTATACCGCGCGGCTATTCATGCAGAGGTATCTGATATTGTGTCACGAATGACTCTAGCCGCCTCTCATATAGCGGATTTATCAGAACAAGCTCAGTTTGACGTGGTATTTCTTGATCCAATGTACCCCCACACCGACAAATCTTCCGCCGCCGCAAAAAAAGAAATGGCTTTCTTTCGTGATTTGATAGGTAAAGACGAGGATGCTGATGCCTTATTAGCTGAAGCCAAACAAAGGGCTGTTTATCGGGTGGTGGTCAAACGTCCAAAAGGGGCACCTTTCCTCAATCAAGAAGAGCCGACTTATCAACTCGAAGGGAAATCGGGCCGCTTTGATATCTATGTAATCAAATCCTTAGATCACGATTAGTCTTGTCGCTTATATAGCCTTAATAATGTGGTGGTCTCTCTGCGTCATTAATACCTTGTTGCTGACGATAAGATTCCAGTTGTTTTGCGAATAAGTTTAATTGCTCTTTTAGCAACATGATGTCTTTTTGTTGTTGCACCAAAGCGTTATTTAAACTGTCGATAGTATCTTCCTGAAACTGCAGTTTGATTTCCAATTCGTCGATACGTTGATTGACTTGTGAGGTATTCATTGATGCCTTCTGTGTGTTAATCTTAAGTTTGAGCTAAGCTCATATTTTTTCAGCGATTCTTGAAAAAATAACATGACTTGTGTTGCGGTCATATATTCGGTAAGAATGGCGTGAAAATTGCCTATTAATTAAGTGCGGATATTTTACTCTCATCTGAATTGGCTTCACATGGCATTTATGAAAGAGTTTGGTAAAAATATCTATTTATTCAATTTTACTAACACGGAATCGGCGTTCTTTGCCGATTTGGCATCACAATACTATTTAATGAGATAAGAGATATATTGTTATGAACAATCAAGATAATTATTCCAATGGCGCATCAAGTGCCGGTTTTTTTTCATTACGCGCGTTTATTGTTAGCATCATCATCGCACTGATTGTGCCACTATTAATTGCAGGGGTTTTAAAAGAAGAGGTTGCAACCAATTACCTAGTGTATTTCGGTTTTATTTTGGTTTCTGTTTATTTGGGTACTATGGTTAGTCAAGCGCGCTTCTCATCGTCTTCTGGTCAAATGGATGACGATGATGACAGGGAGCAAGGAACGGTAAAATGGTTCAATTCTTCTAAAGGTTTTGGTTTTCTTACTATGGAAAATGGAGACGATGTATTTGTCCATTATCGAGCTATTCGAGGACGTGGTCGTCGTTTCTTGGTGGAAGGTCAGTTAGTGCGCTTTTATGTCACTGAGGGTGAGAAAGGCAAGCAAGCTGAAAACGTTTCTATTGTTCGCGGTTAATTTCCGTTTTTATTAAGAGGCTAGATACACATGGCACAAGTTACATTAAAAGGTAATCCTTTCAATACAGTAGGTGAATTGCCTGCTGTTGGTTCGCAAGCGCCTGATTTTGAGTTGGTTAAAATGGATTTGTCAGTAAGCACCTTGGCTGATTACAAAGGCTCAAAATTGGTATTAAATATTTTTCCTTCAATTGATACACCTACTTGCGCAACATCTGTGCGTAAATTTAACGAGTCTGCTGCGGCGCTGAAAGGTGTGAATGTGATATGTGTATCTGCTGATTTACCGTTCGCTACAGCTCGTTTTTGTGGTGCGGAAGGTATTGATAATGTAGATACTGGCTCGAGTTTCCGTTCCAGCTTTGGTGAGGATTATGGTTTGACTTTTGCTGATGGTCCCCTAGCTGGTTTGCTGTCACGTTCTGTGGTGGTGTTGGATGAGTCTGGTAAGGTCATTTATTCTGAGCAGGTCGCTGAAACGGCTGATGAGCCAAACTACGATGCGGCACTAGCAGTACTATCTTAAAGAGATTAATTTCTTAAGAGCGGCTATCTAAAAAATAGCGAGCTTAAAAATAAAAATCCCGCATGACCAAAAGGTGACGCGGGATTTTTTATATTGGCAGATAAAGCGTTGTTTGAATCAGTTCTTTTGCACCGGGATGGTATTGGTAGAACGTTCTACACTATTGTCTTTGTTTAAGTAAACCAATTTAGGTTTATATTCATCGGCTTCTTGCTCTTCAAATTGGCCGTATGCAGCGATAATGACACGGTCCCCAACTTGTACACGTCGCGCCGCTGCGCCATTCATGGAAATGGTGCCGGAGCCTGCTTCCGCTAGAATCACATAAGTATGGAAGCGTTCACCATTATCGACATTATAGATATCGATCTTTTCAAATTCGCGTAAACCAGCGAGTTTAACCAGGTCTTCATCAATAGCACAGGAACCATCATACCAAAGCTCGGCTTGGGTCACGCTCGCCATGTGAAGTTTGCCTTTTAAAAGTGTTACTTGCATTACAATTTCTCTACTCTTATTTTGCCTGCCACTGAGATCAGAATCTGCAGTGTTCTATTTCCAAATGAAAGGTCCTTCATTTTGGTCATTAATGCGCCACCATTGATCAGGATCTTGTGTGCCTTCTTCTTGCCATCCTTGATAATTGCAGCGAACCTCACATTGTAGGACTGAAAAAGCGTGTTTTGCACAAGCCATATCGTTTTCCCATGGGGTTTGCTCAGAATCAAACCAGACGGATGTGAAGCGTTTTCCAGCAGCTTCTTGCAGTATGGTGACGTCAATTTCTGCCTCTTGATACTGTACTTTTAACTTAGTGCAGAGTTTGCTTAGGGTGGTCTTGTTGATAAGTGTGAATTCTTTTCCAAGCCATTCAATAATGTTTTCCAAAGGACAGGAAAGAACATAGATTTCGATGTCAGTTTGCATCGTCTTCGTCTCTTTTTTGTATCATATGATAAATTCGTAGGACGCTCATCGACAGGTATCCTACTAAGGTCCAGATAACACCGCAAGCCGCTAAAACTAAACCGACAAAGGCGATGATTTCCTGCGCAAAAGAATCTTTCAAAACACGATCAGCGACCATCAGCATGAGCGAGCCAAACACAAACAACAAGCCGCCCTGAATCATTTTAATCAAGGCCCGTCTTGGATTTTTGCCAAGTCTGATGGTTAGGTGGTGAATCTTATCTCTCATGCTGTTTGCTATGCTAATGAAGAAAATTAGCTGTTCTTTATGAACAGATTTTCTAAAATGCGATGATAAACATCACTCAGTTGATCTAAGCTATTGGCATCAACGCATTCGTTAATCTGATGTATGGTGGCATTGACTGGGCCAAGCTCAACCACTTGTGTGCCCATCTTGGCAATGAAGCGACCGTCAGAGGTGCCGCCAGAAGTGGATAATTCAGGCGTGATACTGACTTTTTCCTCGACGGCATCGACAATAGCGTCCACCAATTCACCTGGTCTAGTCAAAAAAGGCAGGCCATTATATGTCCAGTCAATGTCATACGCCAATTGATGTTTGTCTAGTACAGCCAGTACACGTTCTTTTAATGTGTCGAAGTCCAATTCAGAAGAGAAACGGAAATTGAATTGTGCTTTTAGATCACCTGGAACCACATTGGTGGCGCCAGTCCCCGAATGAATATTAGACACTTGAAAGCTGGTTGGCGGGAAGAAATCGTTACCATCGTCCCAATGGGTGCTTGCCAATTCTGCTAGTGCAGGAGCTGCTAGGTGAATGGGATTAACCGCTAGGTGAGGATAGGCAACATGACCTTGTTTACCGTAAATTGTTAGGTCACCGCTGAAAGAGCCACGACGACCGTTTTTAATAATATCACCTAATTGTTTGGTACTGGACGGTTCACCAACAATGCACCAATCCACTTGTTCTTCACGGGCCATGAGAGCATCCACAACACGAGTTGTACCGTCAACAAAGGGGCCTTCCTCGTCACTGGTAATGAGGAATGAAATTTGTCCTGGATGATCAGGATAGGCATTAATAAAACTCTCTACTGCTGTGATCATAGCGGCAAGGCTTCCTTTCATATCGGCAGCGCCGCGACCATAAAGCATGCCGTTGATAATTTGTGGCTCAAATGGTGGTACTTTCCATTCGTTCTCAGGGCCGCTTGGCACTACATCAGTATGGCCTGCGAAACACAGATTTGGTCCTGACTCACCTCGCTTTGCGTAAAAGTTTTTTACCTCACCAAAAGGCATTTTTTCAATTTGGAAATTGAGTTTTTCCAAGCGTGCAATCATCAGGTCTTGACAGCCTGCGTCTTCAGGTGTGACAGAAGCACGTGATATTAAGTCAATGGCGAGTTTTAGCGTTGGTGATAAGTTAGACATTCTTTACCTTTTCGTTGGTTTTCGCTACTTTATAAGAGACTCTGTTACTATAACAGGAGATGATCATAAAGGTGGAAATATGAAGCGAAGCGCCGTTATTTTATTGAGCTTTATTACTGCTGGGTGCGGTGTGTTGAGGCCGCCAGTCGTTCAGGAATCCTATTTTGTTCCAGTTATTCGTTCTGATGTATCTACTTCGGGGTACACACCCACGGTCACTCCAATGATTCAAAAAAAAGAAGATCCGCGTCGAATATATACCCCGGTTCTGCGTTAGTGAAATGCTTGGCTATATTGCTCGGCATTAAAGCCTAATAAAATTTCTGTTTTGGTCTCTATCAAAGGGCGTTTAATGATCGAAGGTTGTTGTTGCATTAATGCCACAGCCTTTTCAGCATCCATAGTATCTTTTGTTGCATCGTCGAGTTTGCGCCAAGTAGTACCACGTTTATTGATCACATTTTCCCAGCCGAGTTTGTCGATCCAAGCTTTTGCCTGTTCCGCCTGTACACCAGCTTTTTTATAGTCATGAAACTGATAGTCGATTTGATTGTCGTCAAGCCAGCGAAAGGCTTTTTTCATTGTGTCGCAATTTTTAATGCCATAGACATTCAACATAATGTTTTCCCCAATGAAGTTGCATTTAAAAATGGCGCCATTCCATGCAGAACAGCGCCATGACTTATTTTAAGGGTGATTAGTTGTGTGCGTGCAAGGCTTCATTAAGCGCAATGGCTGTTTTGTTGGTTTTGCATTCAATAGCGCCGCTTTCAGAGTTGCGACGGAACAAGAGGTCAGATTGACCAGAAAGCTCGCGTGCTTTCACAACAGAAACAACTTGGTTGTTTTCGTCCAATAAGGTCACTTTAGAACCTGCTGTAATGTATAGGCCAGATTCCACTGTGCAGCGATCGCCAAGGCCGATCCCGATGCCAGCATTGGCGCCAATCAAACATTGTTCGCCTACACCGATTACAATGTTACCACCGCCAGAAAGTGTGCCCATGGTGGAACAACCGCCGCCTAAGTCAGAGCCGTTACCAACCACAACGCCAGCTGAAATTCGGCCTTCTACCATGCTGGTGCCAAGTGTACCGGCATTGAAGTTAACAAAACCTTCATGCATTACCGTTGTTCCTTCACCCAAATGAGCACCAAGACGGATGCGAGCGGCGTCTCCCACACGAATACCAGCCGGAACAACAAAGTTAAGCATTTTAGGGAATTTATCTACGCTGAATACTTCAATAGTACGACCTTCCATGCGGGCACTTAGTTGGCGGTCTGCTAATTCACGAACGTCGATGGGACCATCGCTTGTCCAAGCTGTGTTAACCAGTAGACCAAACATACCGTCTAACACTGTGCCGTGTGGTTGCACTAAACGATGAGAAATCAATTGCAGTTTTAGATAAACTTCAGCAGGATTGGCTGGAGCTTCGTCTGTTGCCAATATACAAAGAATCACAGGTTGTGTAGAGGCTTTTAAGCGAGAGGCTAATTCGGCTTGCTCAATATTGCCTGCTTTTAATAGGTTCATATGAAGACGATTGAGGTCGCTTTCATCCAGAACTAGAGTGCTGTTGCCACCTTCATAGTTAGTGCTTTCGACGATAGCATCTACAGTGCTTTTTTCCGCGCCTAGGCAAGGTGCTGAATAGAAAACCTCAAGCCACTGGTCTTCTTTGTTTTGTGTACCAATGCCAAGGCCAAATGCGAAAATTGAATTACTCATGTAATCTTCTCCAACTGAGTGTTTTATAGCGAATGTTTTATAAAATAAGAGTTATCTGCGACTGAGGAAAGCTTTTATACGTTGTGCTGCTTCAGTGCATTCTGATTCTTCGGCAACCAGTGCCATGCGTGCATGTTGACTGCCCGGGTTGTGTTCATTAACCATGCGGCCTAAATAGCTACCAGGTAAGACCAGTACGGCTTCTTCTTGATAAAGGGCGGTGCAGAATGCTTCGTCTGGCATATCCAGCTCAGGCCATAGGTAGAAACCTGCTTCGGGTTTACTGACCTTCATTATAGGCTGCAATATGTTGAGTACCGCATCAAATTTACGCGTATAAATTTGACGGTTTTCGATGACGTGCGCCTCATCATTCCATGCTGCAATAGACGCAATTTGATGATGAAGCGGCATGGCACAGCCTTGGTAAGTACGGTACAGCAGAAAAGGCTTAAGAATGTTGGCATCACCAGCCACAAAGCCTGAGCGTAAACCAGGCAGATTTGAACGTTTAGATAAAGATTGGAAAATTAAGCAATGCTGGTAATCTGTGTTGCCCAATTTTTGGCAGGCTTCCAGCAACCCAAGCGGTGCTTTTTCTCCAAAATAAATCTCTGAGTAACACTCATCTGCCACAATGGTGAAGTTGAACTGCTTGGCTTTCTCAATTAATAGGGCATAGTCTTCTAGTGTGGTGACTGTTCCACTTGGATTATTAGGAGAACATACAAACACTAGCTCACAAGCTTGCCATACATCATCGCTTACTTTGCTGTAATCAATGCGATACTGATTGCTGGCATCACAAGCTAGGAAGTGGCGTTCCGCTCCAGCTAGAATCGCAGCGCCTTCGTAGATTTGGTAAAAAGGATTTGGGCTCACTACTAAAGGTGACGGTTTTTCTCCGACTAGCGTTTGAACAATAGCAAACAAGGCTTCACGGGTGCCTGTAACGGGTAATACTTGTGTCTCTGCGTCTAAATGATCCAAATCAAAGCGTTGTTTAGCCCAATTACTGATTGCTGTTCGTAAGTTGAGTTCACCTTTGGTGCTTGGGTACTTACTAACGCCTTGTAGGTTTGTTTCCAAAGCCTCCAAAGCCACCTTAGGGGCAGCGTGCTGAGGCTCACCAATGGTCAGTTTAATTAACTTTTTATCTGGGTTTGGCGTTAGCCCCTTAAGCAAATCAGCAAGTTTCTGGAATGGGTAGGGGTGTAATGTTTGTATGTGTGGGTTCATTGTGCTGTTATTCCGTTGCTTGCGAAAAGCGGTCAATTTTTTCTTTTAATAGATTACAAATAGTGTCCATACGCTGTGGGTTGCTGATTAGCTCACCTTGGTCGTCTGTGATGTAAAAGGTGTCTTCCACACGTTCGCCTAAGGTGGCAATTTTGGCTTTGTGCAACATGATATTGTTGTGCATAAAAAACTGGCCAATTAACGCGAGCAATCCTGGGCGATCTGGTGCTGTAACTTCCAAAGTGGACCAGACTTCCTCTGCTTGGCTAACAAAATGTGCCGTCGCTGGTGAATTGAATATCTTCAAAATGCGTGGTGTATGTCTTTGTACTAAGCCCACATAAGAAGAGGGATTCTCCAACTGCTCCATCAAGGTACTTTTAATCAATTCAATACGTTGTTTGTCTAGAAACAGGTTCGTATCATTATCATTACTGTCCATCACCACAAAAGTATCTAAAGAATAGTTATCAGTAGTATGACTGATTTTAGCATCCAAAATGGTTAAACCAAGTTGTTCAAAGGTGGCGGCTGTGGCAGCGAACAAGTGGTCGCTGATAGGGGTGTAAATAAAGATTTTGCTGGCGCCGGAGAAGTTGCGGCCACCTAATGGGGTAATGGCAATAAGGGGTTTATCACTCGGTCTGTGGTGAATTATGGACTCTGTATTCCAAGCAATTTCGTCACCGTTAGAGCGAATGAAGTATTCTTCTTCAATGGTATCCCAAATAGCTTCGGCTTCTGCTATGTCCACATTACGCTCAATAATGAATTCTAGGGCTCGTTGTTTATGCTCATCACTGATGGTTTCTGCGTCGATAGGTGAATCAAGGCCTCTGCGTAAGGCGCGTTTGGTTTCTAAGTAAAGTTGACGCATTAACGAAGCGCGCCAGCTGTTCCACATAGTTGGGTTGGTGGCATTAATGTCAGCTACGGTCAGTATAAAGAGGTAATCCAAATGCTCTTGGTCTTTTACATAGCTGGCGAATTCCCAGATGACCTCAGGGTCCGAAATGTCTTTGCGTTGTGCGGTGACCGACATGAATAAGTGATTACGCACTAACCAAACCACTAGTTCTGTATCACGCTTTGAAAGACCATGACGTTCGCAGAAGTCTTGCGCATCCACACAACCTAACTCCGAATGATCTCCACCACGACCTTTAGCTATGTCGTGATATAGCCCTGCGATGTAGAGTAATTCGACTTTTGGTACATGACGGATTGCTTGCGCAGAAATGGGGAATTTTTGTTTGAATTCAGACAGCCATAGGCGACGCATATTTTCAATTAGCTGAAGGGTATGGGCATCAACCGTATAGATGTGAAATAAATCATGTTGCATCTGACCTATGATGGCGCCGAATTCTGGTAAATATCGCCCGAGCAGCCCTAGGTGTTTCATAGATCTTAATATGCTGGTAAGGCGATAGCGACTGGCAATGATGTCTAAAAATAAGTCTGTGTTAACCTTGTTGTTGCGAAAATCATCGTCAATCAGATCTAAGCTGTCACGAAGTTGGCGCATGGTGTTGGCGCGAATGCCTCTAATGCTCTCATGAGTACCGTAGAGTACATAAAGTTCTAGCATGCAGGAGGGGTTGTCCTGGAATAAACGATTAGAACGAGCTTCTAGCTGACCATTGGCAACTTGAAAGTGCTCATTTAAGACTTCAATATTGTTTTGTTCATCACCACTTAAGAAGGATTCTTCAAAGTGTTGTAATAACAAGTCGTTTAGTTGCTGTATGGCGGCCACACTTTGGTAATAGCCCTGCATAAAGCGTTCAACATTGCGTTTCAGATCGTCATCGTCAAAGCCAAAGAGTTTCGCTAAGGTACGTTGGTGATCAAACAGTAAACGGTCTTCTTTTCGCCCTGCGATCATGTGCAATGCCCAGCGGATGCGCCATAAGTGACTGACCGCGCCTTTGATTTGAATGTATTCATCTTCAGACAAAAACTGTTTATCAATCAAGGCACTTAAGCGATGAGTGTGCAAGTGGCGTTTGGCTACCCAGTCGATAACTTGCATGTCTCGTAAACCACCAGGGCACTCTTTTAGATTGGGTTCAAGATTGTATGCAGTATTTTGGTATTTGGCGTGACGCTGCTTTTGCTCTTCTGTCTTGGCTTTGTAAAACGAGCGGCCATCCCACATCTTATCAGTATCGATATTGACTTGCAGTTTAGTGAGCAGGCTGTCTGGGCCAATTAAGGTTCGTGACTCAATGAGATTGGTGATAATAGTGATGTCTTGTTTGGCAATTTCTATGCAGTCGTCAATGCTGCGCACACTGTGGCCAATGTCTAAATTAATGTCCCACAAAAAAGTAATGAAAGACTCTAGTTTGTCTTTTGGCGCAGAGGTTTCGTTGTCAACTAAAATCAGTAAATCAATATCAGATTTAGGATGCAGTTCGCTACGTCCATAGCCTCCGACAGCAACCAAGCTGACATGCTTTTCACTATCTAGTTTTTTGGCGATCCAGGCGGCTTGTAGCACCTCATCAAAAAACGCAGATAAACCTTTTACCAGTTTTTCGATAGGGTAAAGAGAGTGAAACAAGTCATTGTAAGCGTTAGTTTTTTCTTCAATAACAGCCTTATAGCGAGAAATTGAGCAGTCGGTTTGGCTAAGCTCAATTTTTTCTTCCTCAGAAAGCAATGGCGGAGCGTCTGGAAAAGCAGGGAAGTCCATACAAAAGCCTCAATCAATGACAAGATAACCTAATAGTTTGATGAAATGAGAGATGCACTTCTATGCGAAGCGCGTTTCTTCTGGGCGGCGGGTTAGGACTTCTACGCCGTCCGCAGTGACCAAAAGTGTGTGCTCATATTGAGCAGACAAACGACCATCTTTGGTTTTTGCTATCCAATTATCTGGGCCTGAATGTTTCAGTTGCTTCTTACCTGCATTAATCATAGGTTCAATGGTTAATGTCATGCCTTCCTCTAAGGTATATCCAGTGCCCGGTTTACCATAGTGAGCTACCTGAGGCTCACCGTGGAAGGTGGTGCCAACACCATGACCACAATAGTCTTCTACCACGGAATAATGGTTTTTGTGGGCGTGTGCTGCAATAGCGGCACCAATATCACCAAGTTGTATACCAGGTTTTACCATGTCGATGGCCAGGTATAAACATTCCTGAGTGACTTTAGCAAGTCGCTCAGCATGAGCGGCAACTGGGCCAACAAAAAACATTTTACTGGTATCGCCATAATAACCGTTTTTGATGACAGTGATATCTATGTTAACCACATCGCCTTTTTTCAGGGGTTTGTCGTTCGGGATGCCGTGACAAACAACATCATTAACAGAGGTGCAGCAAGATTTTGGGAAGCCATGATAATTAAGCGGAGCAGGAATTGCGCCCTGTTGTTCAATCATGTAATTATGAGCAATGATGTCAAGCTGTTCTGTGCTCACACCTGGCACAACAAATTCTTCCAGCATAACCAGTACTTCCGCGGCAAGGCGGCCTGCGGTTCGCATGCCTTCTAAGTCGTTAATGTCGGTGAAGCGAGTGGCTGCCGGAAGTTTAACGCCAGCAGGTACCTCTACACGGCCATTTTGAGTGAGTTGTTCAACTTTTTGTAGGATTTCGTTGCTCATAGTGTCTTTATCTTAAAAAAGGTTTTAATAATTTGTCGCTTATTCTACATGAGTTAAGTGTTAGAATCCCCATGCAATAGAGAAAAAGTATTCTATTAATTTGATAGTAAAAAGCCATATAAAGTCTTTTGAAATGTGTCATTTTATGGTATAAAACGCCCGCTCGACAGACTTAGGTCTTAGTGTTGGGCAATTAACTTAAACTAACGATCTTGCCGCATGAATTAAAAGTGTCTGGGGTGTCATGGGTTGCTTTAAACCCGGTTTGACTGATGCTTTTAGCTGGTAAGCTTAATGTAACCCGAATAAAGGATAGTAAAATGCCTACAGTTTCTATGCGCGACCTTCTGCAGGTCGGTTCACACTTTGGTCACCAAACTCGTTACTGGAACCCAAAAATGAAACCATTCATTTTTGGTGCTCGTAACAAAATTCATATCATCAACCTTGAGCACACTGTTCCTGCTATTAACGAAGCGCTTGAGCTTGTTAAGAAAATGGCTGAGAACAAAAACAAGGTGTTGTTTGTTGGTACTAAACGTGCTGCATCTAAAACCATCAAAGAGCAAGCTGCTCGTGCTAGCATGCCATACGTTAACCATCGCTGGTTAGGTGGTATGTTGACGAACTACAAAACCATTCGTGCTTCTATCAAGCGTCTACGTGATCTAGAAACACAAATGACTGATGGTACGTTCGATAAATTGACTAAAAAAGAAGCTTTGATGCGTACTCGTGAGCTTGAAAAACTTGAGCTTTCTATGGGTGGTATCAAGGATATGGGTGGTCTTCCAGACGTATTGTTTGTTATCGACGTTGATCACGAGCGTATTGCAATCAAAGAAGCCAACAAGCTAGGTATCCCTGTTATCGGTATCGTTGATACCAACAGTGATCCAGATGGCGTTGACTACATCATTCCAGCTAACGATGATGCGATTCGTGCGGTTCAGCTTTATGTTACAGCTTTCGCTGACGCGGTTCTTGAAGGCCGTTCTGCAACCGCTGGTAGCGCTGACGAATTCGTTGAAGTAAACGAAGCTGCTGAAGCGTAAGCAAACTTTCGAGTTTGTTCTGGTTTCTAAAGGGAGGTTGAGAGTCTCACCTCCTTTTTTAAATTTGAATTGGTATAAGAGGATTTAACATGGCCGCAGTATCTGCAGCATTGGTAAAAGAGCTACGTGAACGTACTGGTCTTGGCATGATGGAGTGTAAAAAAGCACTTGTCGCTGCCAATGGTGATATCGAAGTAGCGATCGAAGAGCTTCGTAAATCTAGTGGTATGAAGGCCGCTAAAAAAGCAGGTCGTACTGCAGCGGAAGGAACCATCGTGATGCGTGTAGCAGACGATGCTTCTTACGGTGTGTTGGTTGAGGTAAACTCTGAGACTGACTTTGCTTCTCGTGACGAAGGTTTTGTTGCCTTTGCAAATAAAGTTGCTGATGTTGTATTCACCACCAAAGAGACCAACATGGAAACCTTGTTGGCTG
This sequence comes from Marinomonas sp. THO17, assembly GCF_040436405.1. Taxonomy (NCBI): domain Bacteria; kingdom Pseudomonadati; phylum Pseudomonadota; class Gammaproteobacteria; order Oceanospirillales; family Oceanospirillaceae; genus Marinomonas; species Marinomonas sp. THO17. The sequence continues at coordinate 3,476,228 of NZ_AP031575.1, forward strand.
GTGAGATCGGCGAAGCTCGTGAAGCTTTGGTTCAAAAGATCGGTGAAAATATTACGCCTCGTCGTGCGGTTGTCGTTGAAGGTGGTTTAATCGGTGGTTATCTACATGGTAACGGTCAAATCGCTGTATTGACTCAGCTAGAAAACGGCTCTAACGAATTGGCGAAAGACGTTTCTATGCATGTTGCAGCAGTTGCCCCTCGCGTTGTTAAAGGCGAAGACATGCCTGCTGACATTCTTGCAAAAGAAGAAGAAATCATCCGTGCACAGCCAGACATGGCTGGCAAGCCAGCAGAAATCGTTGATAAAATGATTGTTGGTCGTATGAAAAAGTTCTTGGCTGAGAACAGTCTTGTAGAGCAGCCTTTCGTTAAGAACCCAGAAATTAAAGTGGGTCAATTAGTGAAAGATGCCGGCGCTACTGTCACTTCTTTTGTTCGCCTTGAAGTGGGTGAAGGTATTGAAGTGGAAGAAGTAGACTTTGCAGCAGAGGTTGCAGCACAACTTAAGGGTTAATTCTTAATTGTGTGAATGTTTAAAAAAGGGGCAGCTTGACTGCCCCTTTTTATGAAAGTTGGATGCAAAAGAGTCATTTGCAGGTGATCTCAATGCTCTATTGAATAAACTAGTCCAGGCCGGAGGTGGGTATGCCAAAAGAAAAGAATCCAAATTACAAACGTATTTTGCTTAAGCTGAGTGGCGAAGCCTTGATGGGTGATGAGTCTTTCGGTATAGACCCTAAAGTATTGAATCGTATCGCATTGGAAATTGGCCAGTTACGCGGTATTGGAGTGGAAGTTGGTATTGTCATTGGTGGCGGTAACTTGTTTCGTGGCCAAGCTTTGAGCCAAGCAGGTATGGATCGTGTGACGGGTGATCACATGGGTATGTTGGCAACAGTAATGAATGCGCTGGCAATGCGTGACGCTTTGGAACGCGCTAATATCGCTACCCGTGTTATGTCGGCCATTACCATGACGGGTATTGTTGAGCCTTACGATCGTCGTCGCGCTATGCGTCAAATGAAAGAAGGTGATGTGTTGATTTTTTCTGCTGGTACCGGCAACCCGTTTTTTACCACTGACTCTGCTGCTTGTTTGCGCGGTATTGAGATTGATGCGGACGTGGTATTAAAAGCGACGAAAGTGGATGGCGTTTATTCGGCGGATCCTATGAAAGACCCTGATGCCGTCAAATATGATAAGTTAGGTTACGATGAAGTGCTTGATAAGCAATTAGGGGTGATGGATTTGACCGCTATTTGTTTGACCCGTGACCACAGTATGCCAGTGCGAGTCTTTAATATGAACAAGCCAGGAGCCTTGGTAAATATCATGGTTGGTGGCAATGAAGGTACAGTGATTGAGTGAGGAAGTTATGATTAACGAAATTTTGAAAGACGCAGAAGAGCGCATGTCAAAAGCCGTGTCTTCAGTTGAGTCGGCATTTAAAAAAATCCGTACAGGTCGTGCACACCCAAGCCTATTAGATCCAATTAAAGTGAACTACTACGGTGCTGATACACCGCTTAGCCAAGTGGCTAATATCACGGTGGAGGATGCTCGTACTTTGGGGATTTCTCCTTGGGAAGGAAATTTAGTACCTGAGATTGAAAAAGCCATCTTGAAGTCGGATTTGGGTTTGAACCCTTCTACCACGGGTAATCTTATTCGAATTCCTATGCCGGCATTGACGGAAGAGACTCGCCGTAACTATTTTAAGCAAGCAAAATCGGAAGCGGAAAATGGTCGTATTGCAATCCGTAATATACGTCGTGATGCGAATACTAGCCTAAAAGATTTGGTAAAAGAGAAAGAAATCTCTGAAGACGAAGAACGTCGTGGCCAAGATCAAGTACAGAAAGTCACTGACAAGTTTGTTGCGCAAGTGGAAGAGCGTCTTGCGGCAAAAGAAAAAGACTTGATGGAAATTTAATGAGAAGGGCGAGCTTGTCTCGCTTTTTTTATTGGCTAGGAATGATATATGTCTGAATCGGTTGACGGCAGTGCAGTCACTGTAGTCGGCCCTGCGCATATTGCCATTATTATGGATGGTAATAATCGTTGGGCGAAAAAGAAACTTTTACCAAGTATTGCGGGCCATACCGCTGGCGCCGCTGCGGTGCGGCGTACCGTCGAGGCAGCGGCGCGTTCTGGTGTAAAAGTACTAACTTTATTTGCGTTTTCCAGTGAAAATTGGAAGCGTCCACAGACGGAAGTGGACGGTTTAATGGGATTGTTTATGCGCTCTTTGAAAAAAGAGTTGAAACGCCTTAATACCCATAAAATTAAGTTGCGAGTCATGGGAGATGTTTCAGGCTTCAGTAAGGGACTGCAAGAACAGATTCGTGCAACGGAAGAGGCGACCCAGGATAATGATCATATGACCCTGGTGATCGCAGCTAATTATGGCGGTCGTTGGGATATAGCTCAAGCTGCTAAAGCGTTAGCAGTGGATGTGGCAGCAGGTCGATTGGATGCTAAAGACATTTCCGAAGAAACACTGGCTCAGCATATTCAACTGGCAGACCTTCCAGAACCGGATCTGTTGATTCGTACGTCAGGAGAAGAGCGTATCAGCAATTTCATGTTGTGGCAGTCAGCCTATACGGAATTTGTATTCTTGCCGGTATTGTGGCCGGACTTTGAGCAACAAGATTTTGATGAAGCCATTCGAATTTATCAAAATCGTCAGCGTCGCTATGGTGGACGATAATCATGTTACTTCCTCGTATTTTCAGTGCCGTAGTGATGGCGTTTCTATTCCTTTTCGCCGTTTTTTTTCTTGGCGCGCAAGCTTTCTCTTTATCTATGGCCGCTGTTGTGGTGTTGGCAGCTTGGGAATGGGCAAGTTTGTCTGGGGTTAAAAACCAATCCTTGCGAGTTTTGTTTGCGCTCTTAGTGGCCGCTTTTTGTTATATGACAGCTCGAGCCGACTGGTTGACTATGAGTGTAATGTTGAGTCCCTTGCTGTGGTGTTTGGCTTTATATTGGGTCATTCGTTATCCAACGCCTTTGTTATGGCAGCAAACGCCAGTAAGGCTGTTGTTTGGTGCTTTGGTGATGGTGTCGACTTGGGCTGCTTTAGTGGTGTTGAAGCAATCCGCTGATTTTGTGACTTGGGTATTATTGTTAATGGGTCTGATTTGGGGTGCAGATTCAGGCGCCTATTTTGCGGGTCGTCGCTTTGGCAAGCGCAAGTTGGCTCAATATGTTAGCCCGGGGAAATCATGGGAAGGGGTTTTTGGCGGGATAGTGTTAACGCAAATTGGCGTGGCTGTTTTCAGTTTCTGGCAGCTTTATACAACTCAGGATTGGTTGTTGTTAGCTTTGGTCGCCTTGGTCACTACCGCCGTATCTGTGTTGGGTGATTTAACCGAAAGTTTGTTTAAGCGCTATGAAGGGATGAAAGACTCTAGCCACTTAATTCCTGGTCATGGTGGTGTGATGGATCGAGTGGATAGTTTGGTAGCAGCGGCGCCTATTTTTGTTGTCTTCTTAATGTTGACTGGTTGGTTGTAAATGCAGGGTATTTGTTTATTAGGTGCGACTGGTTCTATTGGTCAAAGTACGTTAGATATCATTGCGCAGCATCCTGATAAGTTTCGCTTGGTCAGTGCGTCGGCAAATGTCAGTGTCGATAAAATGGCACAGATTTGTCGTCGTTTTAAACCTCAAAGAATTGTGATGGGGTCACAACAAGCCCGCGATGAATTAGCGACTCTATGCGCAGAGTCATCCACTTCGTTCGAATGGGGTGATGAAGCTTTGCAGAGCATTGTTGCGGATGCACAAGTTGACCAAGTCATGGCAGCTATTATGGGGTTTGCCGGTTTAAAACCAACCCTTGCTGGTATTCGTGCAGGTAAGCGTATTTTATTGGCCAATAAAGAATCCTTGGTGACCGCTGGTAAGCTGTTTATGGATGAAGTGGCGCAAAGTCAGGTTATGCTGTTACCGATTGACAGCGAGCACAATGCCATTTATCAAAGTTTACCTCAGCATAAGGCGGGGGCTCATAAACAGGATGTGGATAAAATTATTTTGACCGCATCTGGTGGTCCATTTCGTACTTGGTCATTAGATGAGATGGCTAATGTCACTCCAGCTCAAGCCTGTAAGCATCCTAATTGGTCGATGGGGCAGAAAATTTCCATTGATTCGGCTTCTCTGATGAATAAGGGGTTGGAGTTAATTGAGGCTTGCTGGTTGTTTGATGTGACTCCTGATGATGTCGAAGTAGTGATTCATCCTGAAAGTATCATTCATTCTATGGTGTCTTATCGGGATGGTTCTGTGATTTCGCAAATGGGCAATCCGGATATGAAGATTCCCATCGCCTATGGTATGACTTGGCCAAATCGCGTTGAAACTAATGTGCCTTCTTTGAATCTAACGCAAGTGGCTAAATTGCATTTTGAAGCGCCTGATTTACAGCGTTTTCCTAATTTGCAATTGGCTGCTGATGCTTGGTTTATGGGGGGGACAGCAATGGCAATATTAAATGCAGCGAACGAAGTGGCGGTGGCGGCTTTTCTTCAGCACCGAATTGGTTTTTTGCAAATAGCAGAAGTAAACCGAACTGTGTTGGAGCAAGCAGATATTCGATCTGTGAATCAGCTTGACGATGTTTTTGAAGCGGATGCGGCTGCGCGATTGTTGGCTGAACAATGTATTTCATGTGGTGAAAAATAATGCTGCAAAATATTCTTTCGATTGTGATTGCGTTGGGTGTACTGATTACCTTTCATGAATTTGGTCACTATTACATAGCGCGACGTTGTGGTGTCAAAGTGCTGCGTTTTTCTGTGGGCTTCGGTAAGCCGATTTATCGTTATGTAAGTAAGAAAACGGGTACTGAATTCACCTTAGCCATGATTCCGTTAGGTGGTTATGTGCGCATGTTGGATGAGCGAGAAGGGAATGTCCCTGATGCTCTGAAGCATCAAGCTTTTACGCAAAAGAATGTTTGGCAGCGTATTGCGATTGTTGCCGCTGGGCCTTTGGCGAATTTTATTCTTGCAGTAGCGATTTATGCCTTGGTAGCCCTATTAGGAATTCAAAGCTTAGCACCGAAAGTAGGCCATATCATAGACAATTCCCTAGCTGCGCAAACTCAATTACAAGAAGGTGATGAGTTAGTAGAAATCGCTGGTGAGGCAGTTTCTTCTTGGGAAGAGGTGAATTTAGCGCTGGCGGGCTTGATTGGTCAAACAAGAACTATTATCGTTCGCTATCGCGCAGAAGGTCTGTCTAGCATTCAGCAAGACCAGGTGGTGTTGAATCGCTGGTTGGTGGGTGAAGAGCCCAGTAACTTAATTCAATCCTTTGGCCTCTTACCTTGGCAACCAAAAGTGAAGCCGGTGATTGCGCAAGTGGTGGATTCAGGAGCGGCCCAAGCGGCAGGCTTTATGGTTGGAGATGTGATTACTACCATCAACGATGAAGCGATGGACAGCTGGCAGCAGGTTGTAAAGAAAGTGCAAACCAGCCCAAGTGATGAGCTGACAGTAGTAGTATTAAGGCAAGGACAAAGTAAAACGTTATTTTTACAACCTGATGCGACGGAGCGTGATGGTAAATTGGTCGGTTATGCGGGTTTGGCTGTTGTACCGCCTAAATGGGACGAAAGCTTAATTCGTGAGCGTCATTACGGTGTGTTTGCAGCCATGGTTTATGGCGTTGAACAAACCGCAAAAATGATCTCTTTGACCATAGGGTCGATTGGTAAGATGCTGCAAGGGTTAATTTCTCTGGATAACTTATCCGGTCCTATTACCATTGCAAAGGTGGCAAGTGCTTCTGCGGATTCTGGTCTGCAATCGTTTTTAAAGTTTATGGCTTACCTAAGTGTGAGTTTAGGTGTGTTAAATTTGCTGCCTATTCCTATGTTGGATGGTGGGCATTTGTTGTTTTTTGGAATAGAAGCAATTCGTCGTAAGCCAGTGTCAGAAAAGATACAGGGCATGGCTTATCGAGTTGGCGCTTCGTTATTATTTGCCTTAATGGCCGTTGCCATTTTTAATGATATTGCCCGCTTGTAGAGAGGTATATGTGAGAGTCGTTTTAGCTGTATTGTTGGCTTTTTTCAGTGTGTATAGTGTTGCCAAAGCGGTTGAGGACGTTCGAATAGATGGTTTAGTACAAATGCCATCGTCTCGGGCTTTTGATTTGATCGGTTTTAATGAAGATCAGTCATACGACTCAAATAAGGTATATGAAGCCATTAGTGCTTTGTTTGATACAGGTTTTTTCAGCGACATTGATGTGCTGGAAGAGAATGGTGTGTTGGTATTTAAGGTGGTAGAACGCCCATCTATAGGTAACTTGACCATCGAAGGCAATGAATTGGTGAAAACCGAAGATTTAGAGCGTGGCTTACAGTTGTCAGGATTGGAAATAGGTGAAATTTACAAACCTGAGACCTTGAACCAGATTACTCAAGAGCTTCAGCGTCAATATTATGCGTTAGGTCGTTACAGTGCCAAAGTAGATATTGATGTGGAAGACATGCCACGTAATCGTATCGCCATTAAAATTAATATCGACGAAGGTGATACGGCTAAAATCGTTCACATTAATATTGTGGGTAACAAGGCTTTTGATGAAGAGACCTTAACCAAAGATTTTGAATCCCGTGAAACGGGTTATTGGAACCCTTTCAGCTCTGCAGATGAATACGCTAAGGCAAAAATTCAGGGCGACATTAATACTCTAAAGAGCTTTTATCTGGACAATGGTTACCTAGATTTTCAAGTGGTTTCCAGTCAGGTCAGTTTGTCTGCGGATAAACGTGATGTCTATATCGTCATTAATGTGAATGAAGGCCTACCTTATTATCTAAATAACGTCACTCTGAGTGGTAGCTTACCGATTTCGGAAGACAGGGTATGGAAGCGAATCTCGCAGAAAAAAGGTGATCTCTTTTCGCGTAGTCAAGTGACAAAAATCATCGAAGGTATCTCAACTGAGCTTGGTGACGATGGTTATTTATTTACCAATGTCAATGTGATTCCTGAGAAGTTGGATGATCATACAGTAAATTTGAGTTACCAAATTACCCCTGGACCTCAAGTTTATGTGCGCCGCATAACTTTTAGTGGTAACAGTGAAACTCAAGACGAAGTATTGCGTCGTGAAATGACACAATTTGAAGGTGCATTAGCCACGCATTCGAAGATTCAATCTTCTAAGCGTCGTATTGAGCGTCTTGGTTTCTTCGGTAATGTGGACTTACGTACGCGGCCTGTGACTGGCACCACGGATCAGGTTGATATCGATGTTGTGGTAGAAGAGCAAGCGTCTGGAAGTATTCAAGCCAGTATTGGTTACTCTCAGGAAGACGGTACCGTGTTGGGTTTTGGTATCTCCAAACGCAACTTCTTAGGTACAGGCAATAAGCTTTCTTTTAAAGCGTCAAGAACCGATCAGACGGATAACTATTCTATTAGTTATGATAATCCCTATTTTACTGTTGACGGCGTGAGTCGAGGCTTTCAGATTTTTTATCAAGCCAGTGATCATGCAGATGATGATGTTGAAGATTACGATCTCGATGAAATTGGAGCTGGTGTGACTTATGGTTATCCGATTTCTGATACCCAACGTCTAACCTTTGGTATGACGATAAAAGAAAGTACCGTTCAGCTGGGTAGCGAGCCGTCTAATGAGACCGAAAATTATATTGATAAATATGGTGATAATTACGATGACCTGATTGCTAGTTTGACCTGGTCCGATAATGACTTGGTTGGTGGTGTTTTGCCAACGGACGGATACTCGACTAAAGCTTCAATGGAAGTGTCGCTACCAGCGGGTGATCAGGAATACTACAAACTGGGCTTAACCTCTCAGCGATACTGGAGTTTTACAGAGTCCAACCTTTGGTTGTTCCGTTTAAAAGGACGCTTAGGATATGGTTCTGGTTACGGTGATAGTGAGGAATTACCCTTCTTTGAAAACTATTATGCTGGTGGTGCTTATTCGGTACGTGGTTTTGGTGCCTCTTCTCTTGGTCCTCAAAACTCATATGATGATTCCAGCACTAGCACATCTGCTTTGGGCGGTAACATCTTGATTACTGGTACGGCCGAGTTCATTTTCCCATTACCTATGGTCGAAGATCATAAATCAGTTCGTACTTCTTTCTTCATGGACGCAGGTAACGTGTTTACAGATAATTGTTTAGCGGCCAATACTCAGTGTAACGAAGGTGTCGACTTGTCTGAGATTCGTTATAGTGTGGGCTTGAGTTGGACCTGGATTACGCCGATTGCCCCCTTGTCCTTTAACTTTGCACGACCACTTAATGCTCAAGATGGCGACAGTACTGACTCTTTCCAGTTCCAGTTAGGTACCACATTCTGATTCCGTTTACGGTAGCAAGAATAATGTAAATGTTTAAAGAGGATTTGTGATGAAAAGAATGATAATGGCTCTGTGTTCGCTATTGATTACGGTAAACGTGCAGGCGACGGAAGTTGCGGTGGTGGATTTTAGGGCGGCACTTTTACAAAGCAATATTGGTCAAGAAGCAGCCAAAGAGCCGCAACAAAAAATTCAAGCAATGGATGCCAGATTGCAAAAAGCACAAGACGATTTAAAAGCAGCAGATGAAGCATTAAAGCGAGAAGAGTTAACTTTAGCGCCAGAAGAGTTTAATAAGCGTCGTAGAGAATTGGTACAACGTCAAAATGGCATTCGAAAAATGGCTGCCCAAATGCAACAGCAAGCCAAAATATTGGAGAAAAATCTAATAGACAGTCTAACGCCAAAAGGTGAGGCGGCATTAAAATCTATTATTGAAGAACGTAAACTAGACTTAGTCCTCAATAGGCAGCTAAGCTTGTATGCAAATAGTGAATCTGATATCACCAGTGAATTGGTGGAACGCATTAATAAGGATAATTAATATATGAGTTACTCGCTAGGGCAATTGGCTGAGAAAGTTGGTGGTTTGGTAAAAGGTGACAAGCAGCTTGTCATTGAAAAATTAGGAACCCTTGCAAAGGGGACGAAAAACGAATTGAGCTTTTTGGCCAATCCTAAATACCAAAGTCAGCTTGCCAATACTCAAGCGGGTGCTGTTCTTGTTAAAACTGAGGAACTTGCAGCCACCTTAGACAACGCCATTATAGTTGCCAATCCTTATCTTGCCTTTGCTCAGCTTACCCATCTCTTTGTTCCACAAACAGAATCTTGGCAAGGGGTTCATCCTTCTGCAGTGATTGCCGACAATGTAACCTTGGGCAGTAATGTGGTAATTGGCCCCAATGCCGTCATAGATGCAGGCGTGATTATAGGTGACGATTGTGTCATCGGAGCCAATAGTGTGGTCAGTTGTGGCTGTACTTTGGGGCAAGGAACGCGTTTATACCCCAATGTAACCTTTTACCATGATGTGCATGTGGGGGCAGAGTGTATATTCCACAGTGGCTGTATTGTTGGGTCTGATGGTTTTGGTTTTGCGCCCAATAACGGTGAATGGGAAAAAATTGATCAATTGGGTGGGGTTGTTATTGGCGATCGTGTTGAAATCGGCTCAAATACAAGCATTGACCGAGGTGCCATTGAAAATACCCAAATTGGCAGTGGTGTTAAGATAGATAATCAAGTTCAAATTGCTCATAACGTAGTAATTGGTGATAATACTGCAATAGCTGCGAATGCAGCGATTGCAGGAAGTGCAAAGATAGGTGCTTTTTGTACAATTTCTGGTTGCGTAGGGATTGTAGGTCATATCACGATTACAGATCATGTTCATATCACAGCGATGAGTATGGTAAGTAAATCGATTCCAGAAGCGGGCTCATATTCCTCTGGCATGGGGATGGAACCAACGTCCAGGTGGCGTCGTTCGGTGGCTCGCTTTAGACGAATCGATAGTATGGCGAAGCAAATTACAACACTGGAAAAGAAAATTAATAAGCTTTCAGAAAAGGTTGATGTTTAAATGATGGACGTAAATGAAATTCGTCAGTATTTACCTCATAGGTACCCATTTTTATTAGTTGATCGTGTTGTTGAGTTAAATCTGAACGATTCCATCGTGGCATATAAAAACGTGACTGTAAACGAACCATTTTTCAATGGTCATTTTCCTGATCATCCCGTTATGCCGGGTGTGCTGATTATTGAAGCCATGGCACAAGCCGCAGGCGTACTTGGTTTTAAAACCATGGACAAAACGCCAGAAGATGGTTCTATTTATTACTTTGTTGGTTCAGATAAAGCACGTTTCAAGCGTCCTGTTGTGCCAGGTGACCGTTTGCAATTAGAGGCCAAGATTCTGACTGAGAAACGTGGTATATGGAAATTTGAGTGTCAAGCAACCGTAGATGGCGAGTTAGCATGTTCTGCAACCATAATGTGTGCTGATAGGAAGTTATAGTGGCGATACATCCAACGGCTTTAGTTGACCCTAATGCGGATCTTGATCCAAGTGTTGAGATTGGTCCCTTTAGCGTTATTGGAGCGAATGTCAAAATTGGGGCTGGTAGTATTATTAAATCTCATGTTGTGATTAATGGTCACACAGAGATAGGTGAAAATAATGAAATTTACCAGTTTGCTTCAGTTGGAGAAGCGAACCAAGACAAAAAGTATAAGGGTGAACCAACGCGTTTGCTGATTGGTGATAATAACGTTATTCGTGAAAATGCCACCATTCACCGTGGCACCATACAAGATCAAGGCATTACGGTTATAGGCAGTGGTAACTTGTTTATGGCCAGTACCCATGTTGGTCACGATTGTGTTGTTGGTGACAACAATATAATGGCCAATTACGCCGCATTAGCAGGCCATGTCAAAGTGGGTGATAATGTTATTTTGGCTGGCTATACCGGAATTCATCAATTTTGTCAGGTGAACTCCTTTAGCATGTGTGGCATGGGCTCTATGGTGACGAAAGATGTACCCAGATACGTAATGGTGTCTGGTAATCCAGCTAAAGCTCATGGTATGAACTTTGAAGGTATGCGTCGTCGTGGCACACCGAAAGAAGTGATTAGAGCGCTACGTAACGCTTATAAAAGTGTTTACCTGAAAGGGCAGACTCTTGAAGCCGTTCTGAACGAACTAGAACAAAGCGCAGATTTTGCGATTTCTGAAGTGGCTGAATTTGTCGCTTCTATTCGCAAATCTGAGCGTGGGATTGTGCGATAGTTTCCCCGTAAAAAGAAAACCCCGGAAGTATTCGGGGTTTTTTTGTTATTAGAGGTTGTATTAATGAAAGTGGCGTCAACAGTACGTTACGTATTGGTTGCAGGTGAAGCGTCTGGGGACATTCTTGGCGCGAATTTGATTAAGCATCTAAAAAACCTGCAACCGGAAGCAATATTCGAAGGCATTGGCGGGCCCTTGATGGAAGCCGAAGGTCTGACTAGCATGGTTCCTATGGATCGTTTGTCCGTTATGGGGCTAGTAGAAGTGTTAGGTCGTCTCAGAGAATTGTTGGGAATTCGCAAACGACTTTATCAAACTTGCGTTGACAATCCGCCTACTGCATTCATTGGTATTGATTCCCCTGACTTTAACTTACCTTTAGCAAGAAAGTTGAAACTAGCTGGGATTCCAACCGTGCATTATGTTAGTCCATCCGTTTGGGCTTGGCGTCAAAAACGTATTTATAAAATTAAGCAATCGGTTGATCTAATGTTGGCATTGTTTCCATTTGAAATGCCCATTTATCATCAACATCAGATTCCAGTAACCTGTGTTGGTCACACTTTGGCTGATGACATTCCATTACAAAGTGATGCAACAGAAGCGCGTCAAAAACTAGGCTTGGAAAAGGTGGATGGGCCTATATTTGCGATTTTGCCTGGTTCGCGAGAAGGAGAAGTGTCTCGCCTTGCGCCCTTATTTGCTGAGACGATTAAGTTGATTAAGCAAAGGCAGCAGGATGCTACCTTCATTATACCAGCGGCCAATTCAGCGCGGCGAGAACAAATTGAAAAAATTTTGGCTGAGACGCAAGCTGACGCTGTGATTATTGATGGGCAATCCCGAACCGTCATGGCAGCGGCGGATGCCATTTTACTGGCGTCCGGAACGGCTGCTTTGGAAGCCATGTTGGTTAAACGTCCTATGGTAGTTGCTTATAAAGTGAATCGTTTAACCTATGAGATTATGAAACGTATGGTCAAGGTGCCTTATGTGTCCTTGCCAAATTTATTAGCGAATGAAACCTTGGTGCCAGAGTTATTACAAGATGAAGCGCAGCCAGAAAGTTTGGCGACGCGATTATTGCAAACATGGCAGTCCTTCCAGCAGGATAAACAGATCCAACAAAAGTACGTGGATTTGCACAACATGTTGCGTAAAAATGCAGGTGAGCAAGGGGCTCAGGCTATTGTGACTATGTTGGCGGAGAAACAAGCAATGCAGGTGGAGAAACAAGCTTGATGGAAGCCTTTGTTAGTCAGGTTTACTTTGGTGATTTGCTCGCAGGCGTTGACGAAGCAGGACGAGGTCCGCTTGCTGGTGAGGTTGTCGCCGCCGCCGTGATTCTGGATCCGCAACAACCCATTGCGGGATTAGCGGATTCTAAAAAACTGTCAGAAAAGAAACGTGAGGCTTTGTATTTAGAGATTAAAGAAAAAGCCTTGAGTTATGCTATTGCCAGTGCTTCTGTGGCAGAAATTGATCAGTTGAATATTTTGCACGCCAGTATGCTGGCTATGTCTCGAGCGGTTGAGCAATTATCTATCAAAGCTGAGCATGCGTTAATTGATGGCAATCGCGTGCCAGCCAATCTGAGTTGTTCTGCAGAAGCTGTGGTAAAAGGAGATGCTCGTCATGCAGCTATTTCGGCAGCCTCTATATTGGCAAAAGTGACCCGTGATAGAGACATAGTGAAAGCGGCAGAAACTTATCCAGGGTATGGCTTTGATAAGCATAAAGGTTACCCTACAGCTGTGCATTTGCAGGCGATTCGTGAGTTGGGAATCACGCCTTTACACAGGCGCACCTTTGGCCCAGTTAAAAAGATCATTGAGGGATAAATTTTGTCCACGTCATTCATACACCTAAAAGTACATACAGAGTTTTCTTTGGTCGACGGTTTGGTCAAGGTGAAAGGCTTGTTGGGCACTACTGAATTGATGTCCATGCCTGCGGTAGCGATCACAGATGAGAATAACTTATGCGGTTTTGTGCGTTTTTACAAAGGGGCGATGGACAAAGGTATCAAACCCATTTGTGGTACAGACATAGTGATTGAAGACGATACCGGAGAAGTCGAATCCCGCTATCGTATGACCTTGTTGGCCATGTCCAACAAAGGATATAAAAACATCATAGAAATCATTTCTAAAGGCTACCAATTAGGACAAGTGGAAGGCCGTCCTATTATTCAGCGTGAATGGATTGAAGCGGCCAGTGACGATGTTATCGCCTTATCTGGCGCAGGCTATGGTGATCTTGGTATCTTGTTACAAAAAGGTCGAATGGAATTGGCCAAGCAGCATATGTCTTATTGGATGTCAGTCTTTCCTGACCGTTTTTATGTAGAGTTGCAGCGTACCAGCCGAGCTGGTGAAGAAGCCTATATTCATAGTGTGGTGCCTTTGGCGGCTGAACTGGGCTGTCCTGTGGTGGCAACCAATGATGTGCGTTTTTTGAAGCGTGAAAACTTTGAAGCCCATGAAGCTCGTGTTTGTATTCATGATGGTGTAACCCTTGATGATCCTCGTCGTGTGCGTCGTTACTCTGAAGAGCAATACTTTAAGTCATCAGAAGAGATGGCAGAGCTGTTTCAAGATATTCCAGAAGCCTTAGAAAATACCGTTGAGATTGCCAAACGTTGTAATGTGGATGTGTTACTTGGCAAATACTTTTTGCCTGACTATCCGGTGCCAGAAGGCATGACCATGGAGGCGTTTTTCAACAAGATTTCTTTTGATGGCCTGCAAGAACGCTTTGATGTATTGAGCTTAAAATATGGTGAACGTATAGAAAAACGCCGCCAAGAATACTGGGATCGTTTGCAATTTGAGTTAGATATTATCAACCAAATGGGATTCCCTGGTTACTTTCTTATTGTAATGGACTTCATTCAATGGGCCAAAGATAACGATATCCCGGTGGGGCCTGGGCGTGGCTCTGGCGCGGGTTCCTTGGTGGCTTATGCGCTAAAAATTACCGATCTTGATCCGTTGGAATATGACCTTCTTTTCGAACGCTTCTTGAACCCTGAACGGGTTTCCATGCCTGATTTTGATATCGACTTTTGTATGGATAATCGTGACAAGGTGATTGATTATGTATCGCGTACTTATGGCCGTGATGCGGTGTCACAGATTATTACTTTTGGTGCCATGGCCGCCAAAGCCGTGGTACGTGATGTGGCTCGTGTACAAGGTAAGCCATACAGTTTAGGGGATAAGTTGTCCAAACTGATTCCATTTGAAATCGGCATGACGTTAGCCAAGGCGTTGGAAGAAGAGCCTGCATTACCTGAGTTTCTGTCGGCGGATGAAGAAGCCGCGGAAGTGATGGAAATGGCCATGTCACTAGAAGGCGTAGTTCGTAACTTTGGTAAGCATGCGGGTGGGGTGGTTATTGCTCCAACTAAGCTTGTTGATTTTGCGCCTCTGTACTGTGAAGAAGACGGTTCAGGCTTGGTGACTCAATATGACAAGAATGATGTGGAAGAAGCTGGCCTAGTAAAGTTTGACTTTCTGGGTTTGAAAACCCTAACAGTGGTCGATTGGGCGGTTAAAAATATCAATGATATTAATGCTTTAGAAGGTAAACCACCTTTGGATATTGCACTCATCGATTTGGAGGATAAGTCTACTTACGATCTGCTGCAAAGAGCCGAAACCACAGCGGTATTTCAGTTGGAATCCCGTGGTATGAAAGAGCTGATCAAGAAACTGCTACCATCGCGTTTCGAAGATATTATCGCCTTGGTGGCCTTGTATCGCCCAGGGCCATTAGGGTCGGGCATGGTAGATGACTTTATTAACCGTAAGCACGGTCGTGCTGAGTTAGCTTTCCCGCATCCAGATTACCAACATGAAGACTTGATTCCTGTATTGGAGCCTACTTACGGCATCATCCTATATCAAGAGCAGGTGATGCAAATTGCTCAGGTATTGGCGAAATTCACTTTAGGTGGTGCCGACTTGTTGCGTCGAGCTATGGGTAAGAAAAAGCCTGAGGTAATGGCTGAACAGCGTTTAATCTTTATGGAAGGGGCGCTGAAAAATAATATAGATAAAGACTTGTCAGGTAACATTTTCGATTTGATGGAAAAGTTTGCTGGCTATGGTTTCAACAAATCTCATTCAGCAGCGTACGCTTTAGTTTCTTATCAAACGGCATGGTTGAAAAATCACTACCCTGCGCCTTTTATGGCGGCGGTATTGTCTGCCGATATGCAAAATACCGACAAGATAGTAATTTTCATTGAAGAATGTCGATCGATGAATTTAGCCTTGGAGCTGCCGAATGTTAATGAGTCGATATACAAGTTTACGGTCAACCCGAAAGGTGCCATTGTGTATGGTCTAGGCGCCATTAAAGGAGTGGGCGAAGGACCGATTGAAGCCATTGTCGAAGCCCGTAAAGATGGCCCATTCAAACACATATTTGATTTCTGTCAGCGGGTGGGCAAGAAGGTTAACAAGCGCGTTATGGAAGCCTTGGTTCGCTCCGGTGCGTTTGACACCATAGGACCCAATCGTGCAACCTTGTATGCCTGTATTGATGAAGCCTTGAAACGCGCTGATCAAGACGCTAAAAATCAAGATGCGGGCATGATGGACTTGTTCGGTGTGGCCGTTGAAGAAAGCACTGAGGATGCCTATAAGGAAATAGGTATTCAACATGAATGGCCTGGACGACAACGTTTAGATGGTGAGAAAGACACCCTAGGCTTGTATGTAACAGGTCACCCAATAGATGAGTATGAAAAGGAGGTCAGACGCTTTGCACGTGCAAAAATTGTTGATTTGCAACCCAAGCGTGGCGATACCCAAGTTATGGCAGGGTTGATTGTTGATTTGCGTGTAACAAAAAGTAAAAAAGGTGGTAATATTGCATTCGTCACATTGGATGATCGTTCGGCTCGTATTGAGGTGACGGTCTTTCCGGATAACTATGACAGCTTCAAAGACGTGATCGTCAAAGATGAAGTGGTGGTAGTAGAAGGAGAAATTTCAGTGGATGAATTTCGCGGTGGCCAGAAGGTCATTGCGCGAAATGTACTTGATATTGCTCAAGCTCGTATTCGCTATGTTGAAGCATTGCGAATCACATGGAGTTCGGAAACGGTAACACCATCTGAAATACAGCTATTGGCTGATCATATGTCAGAATTCCGCGGGGATGGATGTGATGTGGTCATTGGGTTTGACACCCCTGAAGCCTTTGGCGATATCCGTTTAGGTTCGAGTTGGCGAGTTCGTCCTGATGACGAATTAATTCACCAGCTACAGAAACAATACGGTAAACAAAATGTTCAGTTAGTGTATACTTAGGCTCATTTTGAAATGAGTGCAAAGGAGTGCAGCGTAGCGATACGTTAAAAAGCTTTAGAGCAATCGGCATGATGCCTTTTGCCTTATATTAAATGGCAACCAGACAGTAGTGTAGTTAACGATGAATTTAAATTATTTACCTTTCGAGCAGCCGATCGCTGAGCTCGAACAGAAAATTGAAGAATTACGTCTAGTGGGAAATGATAATGAACTGAATATCAGTGATGAAATCAGCCGACTAGAAGACAAAAAAGTAGCATTAACAAAAAACTTATTTAGTAATCTAGGTGCCTGGGAAGTGTCTCAACTTTCTCGTCACCCTAAGCGTCCTTACACACTGGATTACATTGAACACGCCTTCACTGATTTTGAAGAAATGCACGGAGATCGTCATTACGCTGATGACCGTGCCATTGTTGGTGGAGTTGCTCGTATAGACGGCCGTTCTGTGATGGTTATTGGTCATCAAAAAGGTCGCGAAGTGAAAGAAAAGGTATTACGTAACTTTGGTATGCCTCGTCCTGAAGGCTACCGTAAAGCCTTGCGACTTATGGAAACCGCTGAGCGCTTCAAGCTGCCCATCGTTACTCTTATTGACACACCCGGGGCCTACCCAGGTATCGGTGCAGAAGAGCGTGGTCAGAGTGAAGCTATTGCGTACAACCTTGCGGTGATGTCTCGTTTGAAAACCCCCATCATCTCGACGGTGATCGGTGAAGGTGGTTCTGGCGGTGCCTTGGCCATTGGTGTTTGTGATGAACTGATGATGTTGCAATACGGTACTTACTCGGTAATCTCGCCAGAAGGTTGTGCTTCTATCCTTTGGAAGAGCGCTGAGCGCGCCTCTGATGCGGCAAAGGCCATGGGCATCACAGCACCACGTCTAAAAGAGCTTGGTTTGGTGGATACCATTATCCAAGAGCCTATGGGTGGTGCGCACAATGCACATGAGCAAATGGCTCACAGCTTGAAAGAGAATGTCCTAGCGGCTCTTGATCGTATGGAAGCTCTGACCACAGAAGAATTGCTGGCGCGTCGTTATAATCGTCTGATGTCATACGGTTTGTAATCGATTGCGAAGCTTAAGAGCCTCCTTTAAAGGGGGCTTTTTTATTTGTAGAAGCGCATATTGTGGATAACGCTTGTGTATAAAATGACTCTAAATTGACCTGAAGTGAATGATGAAACAATCTTCGCCATTGGATTTGACTAAGCAAAGCGAACTGACTTTTAACCCTATTTGGTTGAATGCTCTTTTTGCGCATGCAGATCGGGTTTGGGTTGGTTTTAGTGGTGGTGTGGATTCTCAGGTTTTGTTACACGCTTTACTTCAGCAAGTGAGCAAAGAGCAAAAACAAAAGTTAGCCGTGCTGCATGTGCATCATGGTTTAAGTGCTAATGCCGATGCTTGGTTGGAAAACGCAGAGCAAATTTGCCAACAGCATGCTTTGCACTTTGAGTATCAAAAAGTACGCGTGTCTTCCGCGTCTTCTTTGGAGGAGGCGGCTCGTGAAGCGCGTTACCAAGTTTTTGAAGACGTCTTGTCAGCGCAAGATGTGCTGTTGCTTGCTCATCATCAAGATGATCAAGCGGAAACCATTTTATTCCGTTTATTGCGTGGTACAGGCGGTAGAGGTTTGACCGGAATGCCGCAGATGAGAAAGCTAGGTCAACAAGGCGCGTATTTGTATCGGCCTTTGTTGCAAGTAACAAAGGCGCAGATTCTTCACTATGCGCAAAAACACAAGCTGCAATGGGTAGAAGATGAGTCGAATCAAGATGATTGCTTTTCCCGGAATTTTTTACGCCATAACATTTTACCCAAATTGCAGACACACTTTACTAAAGCATCACAGAATGTGGTCGCGAGTGCCGATAAGCTTAGGCAGGATTACCTGGTTCTCACAGAATTAGCGGCTGAAAAATTAGCGCATGGGGTGAACGAGTTTGGGGGCCTTTCTGTCGAGTGGTTGGTATCTCAATCCCAAACACAACACGAATTCTGGCTACGTGAATATCTAATAACACAAGATATCAGCCTAACTTTGTCACAACGCTTGAATTTGCTAACTATGTTGGCAAGCTCAACAGACAAGCAGCCGCAATGCGATTTTCCATTAGGTCGTTTGATGCGCCATCAGGGATATCTATATTGCTTGCCTGTGGAGCAACCCGTGCAATATGGAAGCTTAATTTTAGGGCAAAAGTATCAACGTGCCTTTGATCAGTTAACCTTACTGTCTGCTCATAATGTAGAACTTAAACCTCGTCCTTTGGGAGCAAAGCTTTTACAGACTAATGGCCAACATAGAGAGTTGAAAAAGTGGCTTAATGATCAACAAATTCCTGTGTGGTGGCGGGAACATTTACCTTATCTTTTTATTCAAGATGAGTTGGTTGCCATTGGCAATTTATGGCGGCATCCTGCTTATTCCAGTCTGCAGGTGAATTGGCAAATTGATCCAAGCTTGCCTTTGCCCATAAAACAAGCGTCTTTCTAAACTTGAATTAACCAATCTGCTAAACTTGAATTAACCAATCTGCCCTTGATCGCGAGTCAGCTACTGTCTTAGCGTTTAAAGCATCATTTTGTTGGATGCGCTCATTGGCTTGTTGCGCGCTGATGCCCCAAGCCTGCTGGTGGCGTTGGGATAATCTGGCCATGGCGGTATCGAGTGGCACATCCAAAAACCAAGTTTGTTGATAATAGCGTCTTGCCTGTAACCAGTGATGGCTATCAAGTAGTAAATATAAGCCCTCAATAATCACGACTTTGGTTTGACGATGAATCATCAAGCTGTTTTCGATAGGGTCGCCTAAGCTATGGTCAAAGCTTGGCCAATAGCAATCTTCTTGCTGGTAACTTGTTGCCAATTTTTCCACTTGTTGGGCAAAGGCCTGACTATCAAATGTCCAATCTGCGCCACGTCGAGTTAAGGCTTTAGCTGGATCCGGGAAGCTTTTTAGTGCTTGTTTGGTAAAGTGGAAGCCATCCATGGGTAAACTAATGACTGCTGGAATCTCTGTGTCTGTGTTTGAAAATCTTGTTTGCTTGACTAGGTAATTTGCCAAGGTGCTTTTACCGGAACCAGGCCCACCTGCTAAGGCAATAATGGTACGTTCATTGTTATGTAAGTGTGTCTGAATTTTATTTAAAGCCAGTTGAATGGCTTTAGCAGAATGCAATGTATCAAACATAGTTTGTTCTTATCGTTGGATGAGTATCAAAAATATGACGGCTCTTGATGATTATAAATGGATTTAATCTGAACTGATTTCAACGTGCCTGCGTACCAGACTTTGTTGTACAAACTATATCAACAAAACGCGGGGAACAAGCTAATGGAACTAAAACAATTAAAACATACGCAGCATTTCGATAAAGTAAAACTTCATTCACTAGAGTCCAATTTGTATCAATTGTCAGTGGTGGTTGATGGGCAAGAAGAGTACGTTGTCGATGGCAAAGGACGTTTCGTAACCAGTCATAATAAGTTGGATCTGCAATCTTTGTTTAAAGAGAAGCAGGTTGATTCTATGGTGCTATGTCATCAAAGTGCTTACGATGAAATGGTTGGTCAACCTATTGGCGCAGGTGGAAATGTGCTTGAGGTGCCACTGGGTAACACAAATTTAAGTTAATTTGAGTTCGCTTCATTTTGCTTGCAAGACTTTCATTTTGTCTGCGCTGCTTTCTTTTTGTGAAAAAATCTTAGCATAGCCTAGTGTGGCATTAGCGTGTTCTCTCATAATAGCTTCTGCTCTACTCCCCTGACCCTGACAAATGGCGTCAAACACGGCATGGTGTTGCATGTGAGCGAAGTTGAAACGGCGAAATTCTAATGCCAAATTCTGGTGATCAAAAGCCAGTGATCGTACTGATGCGAAAGGTAAGTGTTCGTTTCGGCTAAGCGCTTCAGCAATGGCAGGGTTGCCACTGGCGTCAATAATGATCTGATGAAAAGCTTGGTTGATATCATGGTATTGTGTGAGATCTTGTTCAGCAAGGTGACCCTTTTCAAACAAGGTATCGCCCTTGAGGAGAAGTGATTGTAAAGTTTTGCTTTGTTGCTCTGTTAATCCCCGCTCGGCTGTTTGTCTGGCTGCCAAACCTTCCAGCACGCCTCTCACTTCAATCGCACCTGTAATGTCAGATAAGGTGACTTGTCTAACACAGTAACCCCGTGATGGGCGTTTAGTGAGTAAGCCTTCTTGTTCAAGGCTGCGAAAAGCGATTCGTACAGGCGTTCTTGAAACGCCTAACTGTTCAGCGGTAGGAATCTCCGCAATGCGTTGGCCTGCGCTGAGTTCGCCTGACAAAATCATTTGTCTAAGTCGACTGATTACTTCTTGTCCCGATTTACTCATGTCCTACTTCTTAGTGTCTCTTAAATGTCTTGGTATCTTGCCAGATATGCATTATTGGATCCATTTCTTTTCATAAAAACCAGAGTAATGGCATTTTAATCATTCAAAAATAATTTTATGGATCCAATTTTGTGGATCTTAGCTTCAATATTTTGATTTTTGTTTTATATTGGATCCAATACATAACAATAACAAAGCAGGAGTCAGCAAATGAAACAACAAACCTTTCCTAAAAATACCTGGTATGTTGCCGCAATGGCAGAAGAGGTAGTGGGCAGCAAACCTCTTGGACGAAAAATTTGTGGTGAGAACATTGCTTTTTATCGGACAGCAGACAATCAAATTGCGGCGATATTGGATTTTTGTCCTCATCGCGGTGCTGCTCTTTCGCTAGGCTATGTGGAAGATGGATTACTTGTATGTGGTTACCATGGCTTAAAGATGGGGGCGGACGGAAAAACTCAAGCTATGCCTTTACAGCGTGTCAAAGGTTTTCCTTGCATGAAGTCTTACGCGGTGGAGGAAAGATATGGCTTTATTTGGGTTTGGCCTGGGGATCAAAGTAAAGCGGATAAGAGTTTAATTCCTCATCTGGAGTGGGCGGTTAACCCAGAGTGGGCTTATGGCGGAGGTCTCTATCATATCCATTGTGATTATCGTTTGATGATAGATAACTTGATGGATTTAACTCACGAAACCTATGTGCATGCTTCCAGCATAGGACAAAAAGAAATCGATGAATCCCCAGTCAGTACGGAAGTGAATGGTGATAAGGTGATTACCAGTCGTTTTATGGAAAACATCATGCCACCGCCATTCTGGCAAGCCGCTCTACGGGGTAATGGTTTAGCAGATGATGTACCTGTGGATCGTTGGCAAATTTGTCGTTTTAGTCCACCATCTCATGTAATGATAGATGTGGGAGTGGCACATGCAGGGCACGGTGGTTATCAAGCGGATGCTAAATACAAAGCCAGCAGTACGGTTGTGGACTTCATTACACCAGAAACTGAAACCTCGATATGGTATTTTTGGGGCATGGCTAGACACTTCAAGCCAGAAGATCAAGCACTAACCGATAGCATTCGAGAGGGGCAAGGCAAAATTTTTGCGGAAGACCTTGAAGTGCTGGAAAGGCAACAAGAAAATTTACTCGCATTTCCTGACTATGATTTACTAAAGTTAGATATTGATGCTGGTGGTGTTCAATCTCGTAGAATCATTGAGCGTATTATTGCAGAAGAGATAACACAGCAGGCTGTTGAGGTGAGTGAAAAGCCTTTGCAAGTGATTACTTTTTAAGCGTATGAAAAGGCAGTGAGTATGATTCCAGTAGTAGTAAAAAATCGCGTGATGGAAACTCAAAATGTGGTGCGTTTAGTATTGGCTCGATCAGATGGAAAGAGTCTGCCTGCTTTTTCGGCTGGTGCCCACATTGATATTCATCTCCCTAGTGGTCTTATTCGACAATATTCACTTTGTCGACTGCAAGTGGAGCCAGACTATTATGAAATTGCTGTGTTAAAAGATCCTCAATCTCGAGGCGGTTCCCTTGAGGTCCATACTCTTGCCATTGGAACTGAGCTAGTCATCAGTGAGCCTCGTAACCATTTCCCGTTAAAGCAGGGTCAAGGCCACGTCTTGCTTATAGCAGGTGGTATTGGGGTTACACCTTTATTACCAATGGCACAGACACTTCAGCAAGAAGGCCGGTCGTTTGATTTTCATTATTGTGCCAAATCACCCAATCAAGCAGCTTTTGTCGAAGCGCTGGAAAAAGGTAGCTTTGCTGACAAAATGCATTTTCATTTTAGTCAGGTAGAAGGTTCTGGGCGAATGGATTTAGTGAGTGTGTTGTCTCGACATGCTTTTGCTAGCGAGCTTTATTTATGTGGCCCAGCCGATTTTATTACCGCGGTGTTAACTCAGGCAAGAATGTTGGGATGGAGTGAGGATAGACTGCACAAGGAATTCTTTGCAGCCCCAGAATTAGATGAAATTGCAAGCGATAATGAGACTTTTCAGGTAAAAATCCACAGCACAGGAGAACTGATTGAGGTGGTGCCAGAGCAGAGTATGTTTGATGCACTGGATGCCAATGGTATCTACCTTCCTGTGTCCTGTGAATCTGGTGTGTGTGGAACCTGTCAAACCGCTGTTATTTCAGGCACACCTGATCATAAAGATGTGTTTTTAACTGAGCAGGAAAAAAACAGTGGTAAGTGGGTAATGCCTTGTTGTTCAAGATCAAAATCCGCTATTTTGGAGTTGGATTTATAGCCTAATTTCTGCCCTAACAGACTGCCTTCATCAGGATGCAAAATAGGGATGTTTTACATTGAGTGATGAAGGCAGCGATGTTATTATTTGCTCCCGTCCTGAAGGTGCATTGATCTGTGCCATCAAATTTTATTTTTATCTATTTTTAAGGCGGGCTAAACACTCATGGCGACACGATATATTTTCGTAACAGGTGGTGTAGTATCATCTCTTGGTAAAGGATTGGCATCTGCTTCTTTAGCGGCCATTCTTGAATCTCGTGGGCTAAAAGTCACCATGTTAAAGCTGGATCCTTACATTAACGTTGATCCAGGCACTATGAGTCCCTTCCAACACGGTGAAGTGTACGTTACTGAAGACGGCGCGGAAACCGATCTTGACTTAGGTCACTATGAGCGTTTTATTTCCACTAAAATGGGCAAACGCAATAACTTCACGAGTGGCCGTGTTTATCAGCATGTTTTGAAAAAAGAGCGCCGTGGTGAATACCTTGGTGGTACGGTACAGGTGATTCCTCATATTACCGATGAAATTAAACGTCGCGTTATTGCTGGTGCAGAAGGCGCGGATGTGGCTTTGGTGGAAATCGGCGGTACAGTCGGTGACATTGAATCACAACCTTTTCTAGAAGCCGTTCGTCAATTAAAAGTTGAACTTGGCTCGCATCGTGCGTTGTTCATGCACCTCACTTTAGTTCCTTATATACGTACTGCTGGTGAAACCAAAACCAAACCTACTCAGCACTCAGTAAAAGAACTGCGTTCTATCGGTATTCAGCCTGATATTCTAGTATGTCGTTCAGAAGTGTCTATTGAAGCGCCTGAGCGTAAGAAAATTGCTTTGTTCACCAATGTGGATGAGCGTGCCGTTGTGTCTCTTCCAGATGCTGACACCATCTATAAAATTCCGCAAATGTTAGCTGACCAAGGTTTGGACAGCTTGATCGTGCAACGCTTTAATCTGGATTGCAATATTGCTGATTTGGAAATCTGGAACAAGGTGGCACAGGCAAAATTGAATCCGGAAAAGCAAATCAACATTGCCATGGTAGGAAAATACATGGAATTGTTGGACGCTTATAAGTCTTTGATTGAAGCAATGGATCATGCTGGTATCCATGCTCGTACTAAAGTAAAACTACACTACATAGATTCTGAAAGCATCGAAGAAAATGGCACTGATGTACTAACCGATATGGACGCCATTCTAGTACCAGGAGGTTTCGGAGAACGTGGTGTAGAGGGTAAGATTTTGACGGCCCAGTATGCCCGTGAAAACAAAGTGCCTTATTTAGGTATTTGTTTGGGTATGCAGGTGGCGGTTATCGAATTTGCTCGTAACGTAGCAAATTTACAAGGTGCGCACAGTACCGAGTTTAATCTAAAAGCAGAGAATCCAGTTGTTGGTCTGATCACAGAATGGACTAACGCAGAGGGTTCCAAAGAAATCCGGTCAGAGGAATCCGATTTGGGTGGGACTATGCGTTTGGGTGCGCAAAACTGTAATCTTACAGAAGGCACAAAAGCCTTTGAAGCTTATGGCAGTGCGGTTATCACAGAACGTCATCGTCATCGTTATGAAGTAAATAACTTTTATGTGTCTGCGTTAGAAGAGGCAGGTCTGACGATCTCAGGTCGTTCAGAAGACAAATCTTTGGTTGAAATGGTTGAAATTGCTGATCATCCTTGGTTTGTGGCTTGTCAATTCCATCCAGAATTTACCTCAACGCCTAGATACGGTCACGGCTTATTCAGTGCTTTTGTTCACGCGGCATTGAAATATGCAGGAAAAGAAAAATAAGTAAAGAAAAGGATGGGCAAGGTGTGTTTATCTTGTCGAGGCTTTTCTAAAGCAAACAAGCTGTTTGTGATTTTTTATCTATTTAAAGAGGTTTGTTATGAGTCAAATCGTTGATATCAAAGCACGTGAAGTATTGGATTCTCGTGGTAATCCTACCGTTGAAGCGGATGTTATTTTGGCTGACGGTTCTGTTGGTTCAGCCTGTGCGCCTTCTGGTGCATCCACCGGTTCTCGCGAAGCTTTGGAACTACGTGATGGTGATAAAAGCCGTTACCTAGGGAAAGGTGTTTTAAAAGCCGTTGCTGCTGTGAACGGTCCTATCCGTGATGCTCTGATCGGTAAAGATGCATTAGCGCAAGCAGAATTAGATAAAACCATGATCGAATTGGATGGCACGGAAAACAAATCGACTTTCGGTGCCAATGCGATTTTGGCGGTTTCTTTGGCTGCGGCAAAAGCGGCTGCAACGTCTAAGAAAGTTCCTCTGTATGCTCACATTGCAGACCTAAATGGTACCTCTGGTCAGTACTCTATGCCAGTGCCAATGATGAACATCATCAATGGTGGTGAGCACGCTGACAACAACGTTGATATTCAAGAATTCATGATTCAGCCAGTGGGTGCGCCTAACTTCCGTGAAGCTCTGCGTTACGGGGCGGAAATCTTTCACGCGTTGAAGAAGGTTCTGAGTGCTCGTGGTTTGAACACAGCAGTGGGTGATGAAGGCGGTTTCGCGCCAAACCTATCTTCTAATGCTGAAGCTTTGGCAGTAATTAAAGAAGCAGTTGCTGCGGCTGGATACGAACTAGGGAAAGATATCACACTGGCGATGGATTGTGCGGCGTCCGAGTTCTATGAAGAAGGTAAATACAACCTGAAAGGTGAAAACAAAGTCTTCACTTCAGAAGGTTTTTCTGACTACCTTGCTGAACTATGTGAAACCTACCCAATAGTGTCCATTGAAGATGGCTTAAACGAATCCGACTGGGAAGGTTTTGCTTATCAAACTAAGATTCTAGGTGACAAGATCCAATTGGTTGGTGATGACTTGTTCGTAACCAACACTAAAATCTTGAAGCGTGGTATTGATGAAGGCATTGCTAACTCTATTTTGATTAAGTTCAACCAGATCGGTTCGTTGACGGAAACGTTGGAAGCGATCAAGATGGCGAAAGACGCTGGTTACACAGCCGTTATCTCTCACCGTTCTGGTGAAACGGAAGACGCAACCATTGCCGATTTGGCGGTGGGGACAGCGGCAGGTCAGATCAAAACGGGTTCTTTGTGTCGTTCTGATCGTGTTGCTAAGTACAATCAATTGCTACGAATTGAAGAGCAATTGGGTGGTAAAGCACCTTACAACGGTCTTTCTGAGATCAAAGGTCAGGCGTAATGTCGTCTTGACCTGAAAAAGGGAGAACTGAGTTCTCCCTTTTTTTATTTTTTTATGCGATTCCTTCGATAATAAAAGAAGGTTTTTAACATAGAGGATGTTATGGCGCGTTTATTATTGGCTTTTTTTGTCTGTGCCATTGGCTATCAGTGTTATCACTTGTACTTTGGTGAACAAGGCATTAAGCGACAAGAGGGGTTGGCAAAGCAAATTGCCTATCAGGAACGCATTAATCAAAGATTAAAGCATCGTAATGACGCTTTGCGTGCGCAAGTGGAAGACTTGCGCCTAGGTGAAGAAGCGGTGGAAGAACACATTCGAACTGAGCTGCAGTACATTAAAGAAGGTGAAGTGTTTTATCGTATGGTGGAAAAAAAATGAGTCAGCTTATTTGGGTTATTATTCCGGCGGCTGGAGTAGGTAAGCGTATGCAGGCAGATTGCCCAAAACAATATTTGCCTCTAGCCGGAGAAACCATCCTTGATCGCACTATCGGCTTGTTTTTAGCACATCCGCAAGTTGCGGGGGTGGCAGTAGGGTTGAGTGAAGAAGATGACTATTGGTCAGAGTCTAAATGGTTGGAGCACCCAAAGGTAATGACATTCATTGGTGGTGCTGAGCGTTGTGATACCGTATTGCAAGGCTTGCTTTTTGTTCAGTCTCAAGTCAGTGATCAAGAGCAAGCTGTATTAGTGCATGATGCAGCTCGACCTTTGTTATCCCAAGCTTCCTTAACTCGTATTATAGAGCACAGTGCAGATCATGGTGCTTTATTGGCTATGCCGTCTCGAGATACGGTGAAGCAGCAAATGTCAGATACTAACCAAGTGTTGGCTACACTGGATAGAAGCCATATTTGGTTAGCCCAAACTCCACAGAAATTCCCATTAAATGCATTGCAAAATGCGCTACAACAGGCGGCTGAACAAGGTCTTACCCTAACAGATGAATGTTCCGCAATGGAGTTAATGGGTTGGCAGCCAGATTTGGTCATGGGAGAAAGCAGTAATATTAAAGTGACCTTACCGGAAGATTTGCTTATTGCTGAAGCTTTATTTGGGCATCTGCAACAAAACGGTCAGGTCTAAGTGAGGAAGGATTATGTTGCCATTTCGTATTGGTCATGGGTTTGATGTACATAAATTTGGTGAGGGTGACCATATTATTTTAGGGGGGGTGCGCATTCCCTATGAACGGGGGTTGATCGCTCATTCGGATGGTGATGTGGTATTGCATGCATTGACGGATGCTTTATTAGGGGCAGCCACTTTGGGTGACATAGGAAAGCATTTTCCCGATACGGATGCCGCGTTTGCTGGAGCGGACAGCCGTATCTTGTTAAAGCGAGCTTTTGCGGAAATTAAAGCCCTGGGGCATAAAGTGGGTAATGTGGATGTCACCATATTGGCGCAAGCGCCTAAAATGCGTCCATACATTGATACCATGCGTGCGCACATAGCAGAAGATTTAGAATTGCCTATGGACCGCGTGAACGTCAAAGCCACGACCACAGAAAAGCTTGGTTTCACTGGTCGTAAGGAAGGCATCGCGGTGGAAGCGGTTGCCTTGCTTTATCAATGACAGAAAGGACAAATATGAATACAGAGTGGCATTATGCTTGGTCAAAACCTACCAATACTGGTGATTTAAAAACCTTTGCTCAGGACTTTTACGTTGAGGAACAATTGGGCTTTGAACCAGATGGGAAAGGCGAGTTTTGTTATGTATTCATCGAAAAGATTGGGGTTAATACGGATTTTTTGGCGAAGCGTCTTGCACAGCTTGCTGGTATTGCAACCAACAAAGTAACCTATAGCGGTGTGAAAGATCGTCATGCTTGTACTCGTCAATGGTTCTGTCTGCATACATTGAACCAAGAGCCTGATTTAAGTGACATACAGCAGGCTTTTCGTGAGCCAGAAAGTGTGCGTGTAGTAGCGCAATTAAAACATTCTAAGAAGCTTAAAACGGGCACCCATTTTGCCAACCGTTTTGTTATTCGTCTGCGTAATCTTGATGGAGATTTAGCCGAGCTGAATGCGCGTTTACAGCTGATTAAGCAAGCGGGTGTGCCAAACTATTATGGTCCACAGCGTTTTGGCATTAACGGAAATAATCTGCATAACGGCAAAGACTTTGTGCTCAAAGGGCGGCAAAGTCGTCGCAAATTATCTAAAACAGAATCCTTTTGGTTGTCAGCTATTCGTTCTTGGTTTTTTAATCAGGCTTTAAGTGATCAGGTGGAAAACGGCATGTGGGCCCGCTTATGCGATCATGATATAGCGCAATTTCAACATGATGATGAGCAATTTCGGGTTCAGCAAATGTCGGCATTAATGCATCTCAAAGTGCAGCAAGGCCAGATTAGCCCTGTGCTGCCTTTATTGTGCGAAGGTTGGCAAGCCGGTACGGGATCTGAACGCGAAGCGGCCATTAAGGCTTCTCTGTTAGATGATTGGTCTTTAGTAGAAGGGTTGATGAGCTTTGGATTGTCACGCGATAGTCGTCTGGCCAGATTGATGCCGATAAACATGGCCTGGGAATTGCTAAACGAGAGAACCGATAGTGCTGAAAAGCCACAATTGATTTTAGAGTTCTCGTTGCCGAAAGGCTGTTTTGCAACCAGTATGTTGCGCGAGATGTTGGATTTTACCGATAAATCTGCTGAGAAGCTTCATGAAAATATTGATCGCCAATGACGATGGTATTGATGCATTAGGCATTCAAACCCTTGCTCGTCATTTATCAGCACAATACGACACCTTATTGGTGGCTCCAGATCGAAATCGCAGTGGTGCGAGTAATTCACTGACGTTAACGCGCCCTTTGCAGCCTAGTCAGGTTGATGAGCATGCTTATAAAGTCGATGGCACGCCAAGTGATTGTGTGAATCTGGCTTTGTCTGGTGTGATTGATGGGCCAGTGGATATTGTGGTGTCTGGTATTAATCATGGCCCCAATTTGGGCGACGATGTGATTTATTCTGGCACGGTGGCCGCTGCTATGGAAGCTAGGCATCTAGGCCGTCCAGCTTTGGCGATATCTTTGGTTGGTACGCATCATTTTGACAGTGCTGCTCAGGTTGTCATGATGTTATTGAAAGATTCACACACATTGGCCATGCCAGCGGGCGTTTTATTGAATATCAATGTGCCGGATTTGCCTTATGAGCAAATCAAAGGACTTAAAGTAACTAGGCTGGGTTATCGTCATCAGGCGCAAGCGCCTATTTCGGCTCAACACCCCAGAGGTGTGCCTAGTTATTGGATTGGCGCATTGTCAGAACCTTATGATGCGTCACCAGGGACAGATTTTGATGCAGTGGCTAATGGGTATGTATCCATTACGCCAATACATACCGATATGACTTGTTATCAAGCGAAAACCTCTCTGGAAAACTGGATTGATGTTGTTACCTTATGAGCCAATATGATCTCAATGGTTTAGTCACTCATACTGAACCTCGTGCTTCTGGTATGATTCAACAACTGCAACAGCAGGGCATCACTCATCCTGAGCTATTGGCTTTGATGGGAAATATCCCACGTCAGGACTTTGTTGAACCCGCTTTTTCTCATTTGGCATATTCAGCAACGCCTTTGCCTATCGGACGAAATCAAACCATCAGTCAGCCTTTGACTGTAGCTCGCATGACGGAATGGCTACTGCGTTACGCGCGACTAGGCCGAGTATTGGAAATCGGCACAGGATCTGGTTATCAGACTTGTATATTGGCTCATTTCTTTAACAAGGTGCACACCATAGAGAGACAACAAAGTCTCTATTCGCAAGCGCGTCAGCGTTTGGCGGGTATGGGTATTAAAAATGTAGAATATTTGTTTGCGGATGGTCAGGCGGGTTGGCCACATAAGATTGAAATGGATGCGGTTATTATTACCGCAATGGCCAGTAAAATTCCTTTGGCTTTAACCAATTGTTTAAAAGACAAAGGAATACTAATTATGCCAATCGACCATCCGACACCTCAAATAGGTTGTTGGCGTAAAGAAGGTGATCGTTGGAAATGTTTGGGGAGCGAAGCTGCGTCTTTTGTCCCATTATTAGAAGGAATGGAACATGCCTAAATGGCTAAAAATATACTTAAGTGGTGCCTTGATGGGGGCTGCTGATGTGGTTCCCGGAGTGTCTGGTGGAACCGTCGCCTTTATTTTAGGTGTTTATGATCGATTGATTGCAGCACTCAGTGGTGTTAATAAAAACAGTGTGAGCATGCTGTTCAAAGGTGATTTTAAAGGACTGTGGAGACATTTTGACGGTACTTTTCTATTTACTTTAGGGGCTGGTATTGTGACCAGTATTTTTCTGATTGCTGGGGTGATTACGCATTTACTAGCCGAGTATCCTATCTTCGTATGGAGTTTTTTCTTTGGCTTAATCTTGGTTTCAGCGATATTTTTACTACAGCAAATTAAGGGTTTTGCGGGGCGTCATTTGGTGGCGCTTTTAGTGGGAATAGTCATTGGTGCTAGTGTGTCTTTGTTAGTACCTACTCGTATGGAGGCCAGTCATTTAATGGTTTTCCTAGCTGGCATGATAGCCATTTGTGCGATGATTCTGCCTGGTATTTCTGGCAGTTTTTTGCTGTTGATCATGGGGCTTTATGGTTATGTCTTAAGTGCGGTGAAAAATTTGGATTTGCTGATTATTAGCATTTTTGCTTGTGGTGCTTTGATTGGCTTGTTGAGCTTTTCTAAGTTATTGAATCTTATGCTAAAAAAAGCACATGCTATGACTTTGTCCATATTAACTGGCATTATGCTTGGGGCGTTAGTAAAAGTTTGGCCGTGGAAAGAGACTTTGCGTTGGGAGCAGATTGGCAATAATAACTTGCCAGTGGAGAGTCATTTAATGATGCCTTGGCAGCTATCGAATTATCATTTTACGACGGATTTTTTGTTACCAATGGTTTTCATTTTAATGGGTATTTTGGTGGTTTTTTGTCCGCGTTACATTTATTTACGAAATGAAGACAAAAGATAATAAACGCTACAATTCTATGGTTTGAGGGATAAATTATTCGCCAGTGGGATTTACAGAAGTCATTAAAATCAGTCCTGACTAATTGGTTAGGACGATTGGTTTTGTTGTGCTTTTTTCTGTCTGGATGTTCCTATCAAGTGTTGCATTTTCCAGATAAAAATCTATCGTCTTATTCCTCTAGCCATGCTCGTGAGTCCTCCTTACCATTCTCTGGCTATCATCGAGTAAGTAGTGGTGACACCCTGTATTCTATTGCTTTTCGCTATGGTTTGGATTATCGAGCCTTGGCTAAGGCGAATAATATTAGTGCTCCTTATGTTATTTACCCGAACCAAAAGATTCATCTGAGAGAGGCTAAATCCTTAGCCGCAACACAAGCTCAAGCAACACCAAAAGTGAACGCAAAATCGTCTCAAGTTGTTGCCAAATCGGCCTCTTCAACTGCTGGTAAAGGGGCTTCTCCAGCGGCTACAAAAAATACCACTCTGGTTACAAAAGACATCAAATGGGCTTGGCCAGTTGAGGGCGAGGTGAAGAGGGGGTTTTCAAACGCCGGGGTTAGTAGTAAAGGTATAGACATCAAGGCGCAGAAAGGCGTTTTGGTGAAAGCAGCAGCAGATGGAATTGTTGTGTATGCAGGCAGTGGTCTTATTGGTTATGGAAATCTGGTGATCGTAAAACATGATGATGTTTACCTGAGTGCATACGCTTACAACGAAAGAATAATAGTAAAAGAAAAACAAAGTGTTCGAGTAGGTGACTCCCTTGCTGTAATCGGTGGTAAGGGGGCGGATAGACCCCTGCTTCACTTTGAAGTTCGCCGAGATGGTCAGCCGATTGATCCGTTAGATGTATTACCCAAAAATTGAGTAAAAACTAGCGTTTTAAGGAGGGGGTATGAAGTTAGCAAGTATGGATAAAAGCGCAAACAAAGTCTCTAACGTGCGAGACTTTGACCTTGATACACTTGATGATTATGAAGAAGATATGGTGGATGAGGAGTTTGAATCCGCTGTTAATGCACGTTATGCAGATCACAATGATTCTTCTTCCAAAAGTTTAGACGTCACTCAGTTGTATTTGAGTGAAATTGGTTTTTCACCTCTTTTGTCGGCTGAGGAAGAAGTCTACTTTGCACGCTTGGCTTTGAAAGGTGATGAAAAAGCACGTAAGCGTATGATCGAGAGCAATCTTCGTTTGGTGGTTAAGATTTCGCGCCGTTATTTGAACCGAGGATTATCATTGCTCGATTTGATCGAAGAGGGCAATTTAGGTCTCATACGAGCGGTCGAAAAGTTTGACCCTGAGCGAGGCTTTCGCTTTTCAACTTACGCAACTTGGTGGATTCGTCAGACCATTGAACGAGCTATCATGAATCAAACTCGTACCATTCGTTTACCCATTCATGTGGTAAAAGAATTGAATGTATATCTGCGCGCAGCTCGTGAGCTTACGCAAACCTTGGATCACGAACCCAGCCCTGAAGAAATCGCTGAGAAACTGGATTGCCCAGTGGAAGATGTGCAAAAAATGTTGGGGCTGAATGAAAAAATCAGTTCAATTGATGCATCATTCGGTGGTGAAAATAACGACAAGAGCTTGGTCGAGGTGTTGGCCGACGATTTACACCAAGGTCCTGAAGCGGATAGACAAGATGGGGATGTGTTACAGGGCATTGAGCAATGGCTTGATGAGTTAAGCGAAAAGCAGTGTGAAGTGATCACGCGACGTTTTGGCTTGCGTGGACACGAAGCTAGTACCCTTGAGCATGTAGGCGCTGAAATTGGTTTGACACGTGAAAGAGTCCGCCAGATTCAGGTCGAAGCCCTACGCAAATTGCGCCTGATATTAGACAAAGAAGGTTTGTCTTTGGATGATGTGATTAGTATGCAAGGTTAAAGAGGACTTGAGTCGATCCTAAAAAGCTAAGTCCTGTAAAAAATAGCCCAAGTTATTTTGCTTGGGCTTTTTTTATCAGAGCCAGTCTTAATGCAACCAGAGTATCCTACTACCTTACTTATTCCTGTGCGACTTGCTCTGCTGTCATATCAGAAATATGTTGTTGGATAATTGTGGTGTATTTGTCAGACATGCCTTTTACTTCATAAGCTAGTATTTCTTCGTCCCCGTCTTCAATGATGTCAGGTAGACTGGTAAATACTCGATTCTGAATTTGAGACAAGGTAAAAATATCATCAGTAATCACTAGCTTATTAATGTGCTCCGTATTACGAATCTGAGCGACTTTTTCCAACAGTTTGGTGATTTTCTCTGGTTCAAGTTTTTCTTCTTTAATCATGTGCGAGATTTGCACATTACCTTGATGTAAACCTAGGTGGAATTCTAACTTAGGTGCTTCTTCGTAGAGCGCATTTTCATACAGTTTATCAACCAAACCAATAAAGAGCTGAGCCGTGCTAATCGCATTAATATAAAGGCTATCTTCGCTATGTTCTGCGCTGAACAGAATGATAGCGGCGTCATTCTGATATTGATGAACTTGCCCTAAATAGGTCTCACTGGCTTGAAACATAGCGCGATAGATGGGGGTTAGTAAATTGGCCACCTGCAGTGGGGACAAAGACTCGCGCCATGTATCTAGGTTTAGAATATCGAAATAGAGTAAGCAGCTACGTTGTTTGGATTCTTCAAAAATGGCGTCAAAATTGATTTCAAATTGAGCTTTTTCAACTACCGATTTGTTTTCATCAGCGCTAACTTTTGTCTCTGTTTCTTCTGATATTTCTAGGTTGTCATTGTTGCTAATGGCCGTTTTAGCTTTTTTACGAGGACGTGTTTCAGTGACAGCTTTATGGAGCTGTCTGGCTTCTTTATAAATTGGTTCATCGAGAGCGGTTTGACGTTGCTTCTTGTCTAAATTGACCATGGCATCGGCAATATCATTGATTGGATTAAATAGCCATCGAGTAATTAAGACAATGAGTAACAGAGCAATGGTTGACACGAAGATGGCTACACCAATCAACAAATGATTTAAGTGTTGAAGAGTGGCTTGAGCGGGTGTTCTGTCTAATGTGATAAGCACATGGCCGACAATTTCATCGCGAAATTTAATACTCGAACTGTAGACTCGGCGTTGCTCATTAGGACGCAACTCTTCCTCTTTGGTAAGGCTTGTCACACCACTACTGTCAGCCTCGGCCAGCAATTCATCTTTTTTGTTGTAAACGCGGGCGCTGAGAATGTTTTCGTCCACCACGAGACGATTCAACAATACGTTCAAACTTAGTAGATCATTGGTGAGAATGGATTGTGTGGCGTTAAATGCGGCTTGAGTGGCAAGACTGCTACCTAAGACTTCTGTTTGTTGATTGAGGTAATTGCCCAGAGCGTGAGCCATTGTGTACCAAAAAATGAAGACGGTCAGCACCATTAGGCTAAGAAAGGTAGTGACGGTAATGGTTGCAGCACTGAGTCTTTTTCGAACAAACGCGGAAAAGACCTGCTTTTTAGATAGGGTTTCCATTCAAATCCTTTGGTGCTTACTCACAGAACAATGACTTAAGTATACACATGATAACGGCGATTTTCTGTTTTCTTAAGCCGAGATGTCTGCATTTTGTAAAGTTTTTTACTTTTCTAAACTTTTCGTTTGAAGGAAAATCTTAAGATTTTAGGACAATGCATTTCTTACTTAGAGAAAGTTAGGTGATTTGTTATAGTAGGCGCCACATTCAATGAGGAAGTCCTATGTCAGCTAGTATTACTCTGATCGGTGCTTTTAGTAGCGAATATCTAGAGCAATTTCAAACTTGGTTATCGGATCGTCAACTGACGGCAAATGTGCGTGTTTTATCCAGTGAGGAGGATGATATCAGTGTGGCGCAATGGCAGATTATGTCGCCAGTGTTTGATCATAATGAGATACGAGCGGATTTACTTAAGTTGGCTGATCACACAGGCATAGATCATATCTTGCAAACACAATGGGTGGATATTCATAAAGCTGGGGTGGCTGTATTTGATATGGATTCTACCTTGATCAAAGCCGAAGTGATGGATGAGTTGGCTGTTGAGGCCGGTATTGGTGAGCAAATTGCAGCAGTTACGGCTAGCGCGATGCGTGGTGAGATTGATTTTGTCGAAAGTTTTGTGCAGCGCTTGGCGTTACTTGATGGCCTAAGTAGTGAGGTGATGGATGGTGTGTATCAACGTATTGAACCTATGGAGGGTATTGCATGCCTCATGAAGGTGTTAAATCACTTTGGCTGGCATACAGCGATTTTGTCCGGCGGTTTTACCTATTTTGCCGATCGTGTTAAAGACGCTTACAAGATGAGTGAGGTGCATGCAAATGTGCTTGAAATTATCGATGGTAAACTCACAGGTAAGCATTTAGGGGATATTGTTGACGGCCCTAGAAAGCAACTTTTATTGGAAAACATTGTAGCTCAACAACAAGTGGATTGGTCGCAGACCATTGCCTGTGGTGATGGTGCAAACGATTTATTAATGTTGAACAAAGCGGCCTTGGGAGTGGCTTTGCATGCCAAACCTATGGTGCGAGAACAAGCGCCTTGTCCAATGAATCAATTAGGTCTAGACGGTATTTTATACCTTCTGGGCATGACATCTGCCGAAATTTGCGAGATAAATGATTAAAAAGTGCCTATTTTGCATGGAAAGTCATCAATTTATAGAGATATCATGTTTATGACTACTGTCTGCAGGAAAAGCTGGTTATGATTTCAAACTATAATAATAAATCCGCATGAGGTGACGTTTTGTCTGAACTTAGGTTATCGGATATCGATCTTAATTTATTGTACGTCTTACATGTTCTCATAGAAGAGCAAAATGTGACCAAAGCGGCAGCGCGTTTGAAGGTTTCACAGCCTGCGGTTAGTCGTTCCTTATCGCGCTTGCGTGATGTCTTTGATGACCCATTGTTCATTCGTACCTCACATGGCTTAAGTGCCACTGCGAAAACGCAAAGTTTGCAGCCGTTTTTAACGGAAACCTTGAAGTCTCTTGAAAACCTGATTCAACCTGTTGAGTTTGATCCGGCTTCAAGTGAGCGTCGCTTTAGCTTATCCACCACAGATTTTGGTACTTTAACAGTATTGCCAAAAATTCTTGACCAATTTCGACAAGAGGCACCCAATGCCGTTTTGGATGTAAAGTCTTGGGATGAAGACATGGCCGGGCGGCTTGATCAAAGTAACATTGACCTTGCTGTTGCTGTCTTGTCTAAAGAGCCGCCTGCAGGGATTCGAGCCATGCGGTTGCAGAGTGATCAAATAGTGTGCTTGGCACGCAAAGGTCATCCTTTGATTGGCGATGAATTAACCTTGGATGCCTATCTCAATGCAGATCATGTTCAGGTAGTGCTTGGGCGGCGAGAGTTTTTTGCTGTAGACAAAGTGTTGGATAAATTAGGACACAAGCGTCATGTGGCGGTTCATCTACCCAACTTTGTACCTGCCGCACGTACTGTAATGAACAGTGACTTGCTGCTGACGGTGCCGCGTTTGTTTGCTGAAGATATGGTGCAAACGGCATCGGATATTGTTTTATATGAATTACCCTTTGAAAGCCGCAGTTTTGATTACTCCATGATCTGGCATGAAAGTGTTCAACATGACGCAGCCCATAAATGGTTTCGTGGCTTACTAAGGCAAGCCTTTTTGCAGGCGACTCAAGCCTAATTATCTAGGCTAGATAAACGCGTTATCCATTCTTTGGTTAGTACCTCAACCAGGCTGTAGCGTCTTAAGGTCATGGCTTCGGCTAACTGGTCGAAGTTTTCCTCCAAATAATCGTGGAGAATGATGTCTCTTAGTTTTATTAAATACTTTATTTGCTCAGCTTGTTCAAAGGTTACGTCTTTATTGTTAACCAGTGCTTCCAATACGTCTTCTCTGGATGACACTTCTACTTGATAGTGGTGTTTTAAAACGTATCTTGCTAGATCCAGCATTGAGGCCACCAGAAGTTGAAACGAGTGTTCAATGATCATCATTTCATCGCTGTCGTATGGTTTGCTGTTGGCTTGTTTGCGAAAGCTGTCTAAGCGTTTAATCATACTGTGTTGGTGATCGTAGAGCGCGTTTTCCCAGTCTGGATTTCTCATCTGTACCTCTCTTAGCTGCTAAACCTACTGTATTCAGTATGTTTAATTAGTGTAGGAGAGGAAATGAAAATTGCGAAATATAACCTCTTGTTTAGTGCTTAAAAGCTGCTAAAGGGGTAAAAATCATAATGGTTGTGCAAGTCGATGTACTGTCCTGTTTTAATGTGCAGGTAGCCATCACTGTCGCTGGCGGCCAATAAAGCCCCGGAGCTTTGTTGTGGATGAGGGTAGGCTTTTCCATCTTCAAGATGAACACGCAAAAATTCGTCTCGTTGAATGGCTTTTTTGCGCTCAAAGCCCGCTTGAATTGAAAAGGCTTGAGGGCGAGTGATGCTTTCACCGGCACAACCGGACAGAAGTAAGCGAGCAAACCAATGAAAGGTAACCAAAGTAGAGCTAGGATTACCTGGTAAGCCGAGGAAAGGAATGCCATTAAGTGTTGCGTATACTAAGGGTTTACCTGGTTTTATCGCAATCTTCCATAAATGCAATTGTCCTAGTTTTTCCAACACGGCTTTAACATGGTCTTCTTCTCCTACCGATACGCCACCAGATGAAAGAATAAGGTCGCTATTAGTGAACAGTTTCTGAAGTGCTGCTTCGGTTGCTTGTGGAGTATCTGCAGCGTGCACAACTTGACTGACTTGA
Source organism: Marinomonas sp. THO17 (assembly GCF_040436405.1). Lineage (NCBI taxonomy): Bacteria > Pseudomonadati > Pseudomonadota > Gammaproteobacteria > Oceanospirillales > Oceanospirillaceae > Marinomonas > Marinomonas sp. THO17. The sequence continues at coordinate 3,514,300 of NZ_AP031575.1, forward strand.
TGGCCTGCCTGTATGACTAAAGCTTGCAACATGGGGCCATTGGAGTTGTATATCTGTCCAGTTTGTAGGCCCTGTCCCGCAGCAATTAATTCATCTCCCGTGGTCAAAATACCGACCTTTAAAGGGCAATATACTTTGACCTTGGTGATGCCAAGACTGGCCAGTAAACCAATTTGAATGGCCTGCAAGCGTTGACCTGCATGTAAAACCATTTGCCCTTGTTCCATGTCTTGGCCTTCGGGGCGAACGTTAGCACCTTGCTTTGGTGCTACAAGAAATCGGACTTGGTCGCCTGTCACTTCTGCGTTCTCTTGCATAATCACAGTATCAGCCCCTGCGGGTAGAATGGCACCAGTGAAAATGCGCGCGCAACTGCCAGGTTCAAGTAAACTGGGTGCTTGTCCAGCGGCAATACGCTGACTGATGTGAAAGCCTTTGTTTGGTTGCCAATCTTGAAAGGCTAGCGCGTAACCATCCATTGCACTGTTGGCTGCTGGTGGAACCTTCATTGGAGCCTTGACGTCTTGTGCTAAAACATGACCGAGCGCATTGGTTAATGCAAGAGTTTGGGTTTTAACTAAAGGACATGCTGACGCTTCAATGGCTTTTAATGCATCTTCAAATGCCATCAATCCTGACATTAGACCTGCACTCCATTTTTCTCATCGGCTGAATAAGGACCGAGTAGCATACCGACAAAATTACAAGGTTTATGAGTGGCATTAAGTTGCTCTTTGAGAATGCCATTCCATGCAGTCCGGCAAGCACCTGTGGAGCCAGGTAGACAAAAGATTAAAGTGCGGTTTGCAAGGCCAGCAATGGCGCGAGATTGAATGGTTGATGTACCAATTTCATCGTAAGAAATCTGGCGAAACAATTCGCCAAAGCCTTCAATGGTTTTATCAAATAATGGTGTCATGGCTTCCGGTGTGCTATCACGAGCATAAAATCCGGTACCGCCAGTAATAAGCACCACATGAGTGTCTTCATCGGCAATCCATTGAGATACCACAGCACGCATTTGATAAACGTCGTCTTTAACGATTTGGCGTTGATTAAGCTGATGACCTGCCTTGTTTAACATGTCAATTAAGGCGTCTCCGGAAGTGTCTTCGGCTAATGTGCGCGTATCGGAAACGGTTAACACACTGATGTTCAGTGGTCGAAATGGAGTTGCTGTTTTCGCCATTGTGTTCCTTCTTAGCCGCCTGTTGCGCTCATAAAGCGAAGTATTTGCGGCGTTTCATCTAGGTTGAAGTGATGCTGCTGTGGTTTTAAAGCCAAAGCCTCAATAATACCATCTCGCAATAACTGGTGGTCGTTAGGGTGTGATCTTAAAAGCGATTTTAGGTCTTTTGAATGTTCGTTGCCTAGGCAGAGTAATAGACGTCCTTCTGCGGTTAGGCGCACACGATTACAAGTATCACAGAAATTATGACTATGGGGAGAAATGGTGCCAATGCGATTCTGGTAGCCTTCTACTTGATAATATCTTGTTGGGCCACCGGTTTTCATGGTACTTGGGGTAAGGCGATAAGTTTGTTCTAGATTAGCTATGACGTCATCGCTGGACATATAAGTGGCGGCTCTGTCATGGTCGTGGATAATACCTAATGGCATTTCTTCAATGTAGCTAATGTCCAAGCCACGGCTAAGGGCGAACTCTGCCAAAGCATAGATTTCATCGTCGTTACGGCCTTTGAGAATAACGCTATTTAGCTTAAGCCGCTTAAAAGGCAGTTGAGCTGCGCTTTCTATACCATCAATGACTTGTTGAAATTTGTCTCGGCGTGTCAGTTGATAAAAGCGTTTTGCCTTTAGGGTGTCCAAACTGATGTTGATGCGTGACACCCCAGCATTGTAAAGGGCTGGTGCCATTTTGGCTAATTGCGAACCATTGGTGGTAATAGTGAGTTCATCTAATCCAGGAGTGTTGGCAATTTGCTCAATGGCCCACAAAATGTTTTTGCGTACTAACGGCTCGCCGCCTGTAATACGAATGCGTTTGGTGCCCATAGCAATAAAGGTTTGTGCTACAAAGACAATTTCTTCTAAAGACAATATATGTTCGCGGGCCAAAAAAGAAACGTCTTCATCCATACAGTAGGTGCAACGAAAGTCACATCGATCGGTAACCGAGATGCGTAAATAATCAATTTTGCGACCAAAAGGATCGATCAATTCAGACATGGCCAAGATATTTTCCCCACTTGCAGAGTGTCATAAAAACAAAAAAGACCTGTGTTAGTAAAGTAGCAAGGTGGTTTTCGCAACATTTATTCTAGGAATTCATATTTTATCTGAATTTTCGGATCGTGGCATGAGGTAAAAAACGTCATAATAAGACACAAGTATTTTTGTCTAGGAGTGGCATCTTGAACCCTGTTGTAAATAATCTCATTGAATTATTGGCACTTGAGCGAGTATCCGAAACTGAATTTGTTGGTCGTAGTCAGGACTTAGGATTTCCAAAACTCTTTGGTGGTCATGTTATTGGTCAAGGATTAAGTGCTGCTACGCAAACAGTTGATAGTCGCTTTCCCCACTCATTGCATTGTTATTTTTTGCGTCCAGGTGATGCCTCTGAACCCATTCATTATGATGTGGAAATCGTACGAGATGGTGGCAGTTTCAGTTTACGTCGTGTCGTCGCATCTCAGTTTGGTAAGAGTATTCTGGTAATGACGGTGTCATTCCATTTACAAGAGCCAGGTTTGGATCATCAGAATGCGATGCCCAATGTACCAGGCCCTGAGTCATTCAAATCTGAGCTGTCATTATTCAGAGCGCACGCGGAAGAAATTCCAGCGAAAGTTCGTGAACTTTTCACGGCAGATCGTCCTATTGAATACCGTATTGTGGAGAACCAAAATCCATTTCGTCCTCGTCCCGGTATTGCCAAGCGTCATATGTGGATTCGTAGTGTCGCTGCGCTGCCGGACAATGAGTTGGTTCATCAGTCCATGCTGGCTTACACGACCGACTATGGTTTTATTCAAACAGCATTAATGCCTCATGGTATATCAATCGGTAATCCTTATTTGAATGTTGCTAGCCTAGATCATGCTATTTGGTTTCATCGTCCATTCCGTTTGGATGAGTGGTTGTTGTATGTGGCGGATTCCCCTTCTGCTAGCGCTGCTCGTGGTTTTGTTCGAGGGGAAATTTTTAACCAAAAAGGGGAGTTGGTTGCATCGACGGCGCAAGAAGGTTTGATTCGCTATTCCAAAGGCCAATAACCAAATATTATAAGAAGGAAACTTTTGCACCTTTAGCACTGATGTTGTTTTAATGCCCACTGAATGTGCTCTTGGACTAATGGCGTGGTTTGTTCTAGAGCTTTTTGTAACACTTTTATAACTTCTTCTGTTGTTGGAGCATTACCTAAGGCAACGGCAATATTGCGTTGCCAATTCTCGTAGCCAGTACGGCGAATGGGCGAACCTTCGGTGTTTTTTAAGAAGGTATCTTGATCCCACTGAAACAGCTCGACTAGACTTGCTGCGTCCAGATTGTGTCTGGGTTGAAAGTCTTCCTCCTCGGTATGCTTGGCGAATTTGGTCCAAGGGCATACCAGCTGACAATCGTCACAACCAAAAATGCGATTGCCCATTTTGCTTCTTAGTTCTTCTGGAATGGCACCCTTATGCTCAATAGTAAGATAGGAAATGCATTTACCTGCATCCAAGACCCAAGGCTCAACAAAAGCATCGGTTGGGCATTGTGTGAGACAGGCTGTGCAACTGCCACAATGTCGACTGGCAGTGGGCTTGTCTACCGGCAGAGGCAAGTTAGTAAAAATCTCCCCTAGCAAAAACCAGCTGCCAGCCTTTGGGGTTAATAGCAGGGTGTTTTTACCAATCCAGCCCATACCTGCTTGCTCGGCAATTTGTCTTTCTAGAATAGGAGCACTGTCGACAAAAGCGCGATAACCGTGATCGCCAATGTGCTCTTGTATCTTTTTGGCGAGTTGGGTGAGGCGTTTTCTGATCAGTTTGTGATAATCACGACCTAAGGCATATCGCGCTATGTAGGCTTGTTCTTTGGTCTGTAGGCGTTTAACCGTTTCGACTGATTGTGGCAGGTAGTGCATGCGTAACGAGATGACTCGTTGGGTGCCTGGGTGCAGTTGTTCGGGGTAAAAACGCAGATCGCCATGATTGGCGAGATAATCCATGCCTGCGTGATAGCCTTTGGCTAGCCATTGCTTGAATTCATCTTTATGTTGAGCAAGTTGAGGCGCTACGATGCGAGCTTCGGCAAAACCAAATTCCTGTGCCCAGAGTTTGATGTCTGTGGCCAGTTGCTGAAGTTGTTCTGGGGTGGATAAGGACGAAGGGAGCAAGACAATTCCATGCAGGTTCCACGCTGGGAAGAAACGGTGTTCTGCCCAACGTCAAAATTTGATTAGTAGAGTAAAGCGTCGCCTTTTACTACATCCATCAACAAGTTGATAAACATACGATCGGCTTCACTATGCTCTTCTGGGATTTTTAATGTAGTTTGACTAGACACCTCTTCGGCAATTCGCTGATAGGCGTTAGGCTGATTAATATTTTCCCTGGCTATGCGTACTAACTCTTCAGCAAGTTTTGGATCCATCAGCAGTTTACGGAAGCAGCGCATGAATTCATCAATGATGCGTTGTTGATTTAGTTCATTAGCCATAATAAAACTCCTAGTCGAATAATCTGCGTATGACACCATGAAGCGGGTGTTAGAGCAAGTTTTTATGTGTCTTTTGCACCTTAAGTATTGACAAATTTTTGCGGCGAAGAGAAAATTACAAACCTTTTAAGTCGACGTCACCCTGTCACTAAAGTCTTATTCTTGAGCCACTAGCTCATTTCAGTCAGAGTGAATCTGATAAACACAAGCGTAATATGACTCAATATGGTTGTTTTATGCTTCTCCTCGCGAAAAGACGCGGGCAGTGTAAAAACTGCGATTTCTTGCGTTTGAGTGTTCTTTTTTTAAAGTTACCTCAGTTAGTTCAGCAAACTTCGTTCTATCAACTTTAATCTGCTTGTAGTATGCGGTTACAATAGCCGCCACTCGTAATTTTAATAGCAGATAAATATTATAGAGGGTAACAAGGTGGAGTTATTATCCGGTGGTGAAATGATCGCCCGCTTCCTCAAAGATGAGGGGGTTGAATATATCTATGGCTACCCAGGTGGTGCCGCACTTCACATTTATGATGCATTGCATCGTCAATCTGATGTTAAGCATATTCTGGTTAGGCATGAACAAGCGGCTACCCACATGGCAGATGGTTATGCACGTGCAACAGGTAAAGCGGGTACAGTACTCGTCACTTCAGGCCCTGGTGCAACTAATACAGTAACCGGCATTGCAACAGCTTACATGGACTCTATCCCCATGGTGGTTATCTGTGGTCAGGTAATGAGCTACTTGATCGGTGAAGATGCTTTCCAAGAAACCGATATGGTGGGTGTCTCGCGGCCAATCGTGAAGCACAGTTTTACTGTGAAACATCCTTCGGAAATCCCTGCCATCATGAAAAAGGCATATTACATCGCGACCAGTGGTCGTCCTGGTCCAGTTGTGATTGATGTGCCAAAAGACATGACCATGCCGGGTGAAAAGTACGAATACAAATACCCTGAGTCAGTCACTTTGCGTTCTTATACGCCACCAACCAAAGGGCACAGTGGTCAAATCAAGAAAGCGGTGGATTTGTTGTTGGCTGCGAAGCGTCCGATTATTTACTCGGGTGGCGGTGTCATCATGGGCGGCGCATCGGATTTGTTGGTTACCCTTGCCAAATCTTTGAACGTGCCTGTTACCAACACCCTAATGGGTCTAGGTGCTTTTCCTGGAACGGATCCTCAGTTTGTCGGCATGCTTGGTATGCATGGTAGTTACGAAGCCAATATGACCATGCATCACAGTGATGTCATCTTGGCAGTAGGCGCGCGTTTTGATGATCGTGTGACCAATGACCCTGATCAATTCTGCCCGGGTGCCAAAATCATTCATATTGATATCGACCCAGCAGCCATTTCTAAGACGATACGCGCCGATGTGCCGATTGTTGGGCCAGTGCGTCAAGTATTGGAAGAGATGCTGTCTTTGGTTGCAGGTGAAAAAGGCAATACCGAAGCGTTAGAAACTTGGTGGAAACAAATTAACGAATGGCGTGCTGTGCATGGCGGTCGTTATGATACAAGTGGTGACCAAATCAAACCGCAAGCCGCCATTGAAGCTTGTTGGCGTGCAACAAAAGGGGATGCTTTTGTGTCTTCTGATGTGGGTCAGCACCAAATGTTTGCCGCTCAATACTACAAGTTTGATAAGCCAAATCGCTGGGTGAATTCTGGTGGTCTGGGAACCATGGGCTTTGGCTTACCAGCAGCCATGGGAGTCAAAATGAATTTCCCAGAAGAAACTGTAGTGTGTGTAACAGGGGAAGGCAGTATTCAGATGAATATTCAAGAACTGTCGACCTGTTTGCAATACGGTTTACCGGTGAAAATTTTATGTCTTAACAATGGTTATCTTGGCATGGTTCGTCAATGGCAAGATATGAATTATGAAGGTCGCTATTCCAACTCTTACTTAGATTCATTGCCTGACTTCAAGGTACTGATGGACGCTTATCGTCATAAGTATGTTGAGATTCGTAGCAAAGATGAATTGGATGCCAAGATGGAAGAGGCGTTTGCCATGAAAGACCAGCTGGTATTCATCAACTGTTATGTGGACCCGGAAGAACACGTTTATCCAATGCAAGTACCTCGTGGTTCTATGCGTGATATGTTCTTGAGTAAGACGGAGCGAACCTAATTATGCGACATATTATTTCTGTATTGATGGAAAACGAGCCTGGTGCTTTGTCGCGCGTAGTGGGTTTGTTTTCGCAGCGTAACTTCAACATTGAGTCATTGAATGTGGCACCAACAGACGATCCGAGCTTGTCTCGTCTGACGTTAACGACTTTTGGTTCGGACCAAGTGGTTGAACAAATCACCAAGCAATTGAATAAGTTGATTGATGTGGTGAAACTAGTGGATTTAACCGAAGGACAACACATTGAACGTGAACTAATGTTGGTAAAAGTACGTGCAACAGGTGCCCAGCGTGCTGAAGTAAAACGTACGGTAGATATTTTCCGTGGCAATATTGTTGACATGACTCCTTCTATTTACACCATTCAAATTGTGGGTGAATCGGATAAGTTGGACGGTTTTCTACAAGCGCTAGGTGGTACTCATTTATTAGAAGTGGTTCGAACTGGAGTGTCTGGTATCGCTCGCGGTGAAAAGACCTTATCACTATAATAATTGAGCTCCAAGGATAATAACTTGTTGTTAAAAGCCGCGTTATCGCGGCTTTTCTATTTCTAACATGAAATTTTAGTGAATAAACAAGATGGATAAAACAAACTGGAAATTGGTAAAAGCATTACAAGAAAATGCACGCTTATCCTATGCGGAGTTGGGTAAATTAGTGCATCTGTCTGCACCTGCGGTAGCGGAACGTATCCGCAAGTTAGAAGAAGCAGGTGTTATTACAGGTTATCGTGCTAAGGTGAATTTGGAAAAAATTGGTATTCCTATCACGGCGCTGGTGGAGTGTCAGGTTTACCGCACTAAGGAGAGGGAGTTTAAAGCCTTGGTAATGAGTTTAGACGAAGTGTTGGATTGTTATAACGTGACTGGACCTTATGCTTTTGTCTTACGTGTGGCGGTGCATTCCATGTCTAAGTTAGATCAATTGCTGGAACGTCTTATCGATCTAAGTGATACCAATACCATGATGATAATGTCGACACCGGTATCTCGTGAAATACCGGCGGACAGTGAGAAAACGCCTGCGACTTATTGAGCGACACTGGCGGACATTTTATTTTGACGCGGCCATTGGCTGATGATCATGCCGACGAAGATCAGTGCGCAACCCATAAACTCACGTGTTGATAAATACTCGTCCATCAATAACCAACCACCAATGGCGGCGAAAACCGCTTCTGTCGATAGGATCAAAGCAGCGGAACTCGGTGCGACATTTTTTTGTCCTAGGGTTTGCAAAGAGTACGCGATGGCTGAAGAAGCAATACCCGCATACACCAATGGAATCCAGCTTTGTTGAATGTTCTGCCAACTTGGTTGCTCTGTCATTAGCGCAAGAAGCCAAGAAAATACCGCCACAATAACAAGCTGTACAATTGAGAAACTAATAATCGGTACTTTACGAGAGTAATAACCAACTACTAAAACGTGCCCAGCCCAGAAAAAAGCACCCGCTAACTCAATGGCATCGCCTTTTTGAATGCTGAGATTAGGCCCAACGGTGAGCGTATAGAGTCCTACTACAGCAAGCACAATACCAAACCAAGTATGGCGTTCAATGGTGTGTTTGAGAAACAAACCGACGATTGGCACAATCAGCATGTACATGGTGGTGATAAAACCCGCATTGGCGGCAGTGGTGTAAAGTAAGCCAATTTGTTGCAATGTGGCACCAGAAAACAGAATCAAACTTGCAATCGCACCTGCTTTTATGGTTAGGCCAATATCGGCTTTACGATGGCGTTCAAACAGATAAGCTAAAGGCAACATAGATAAAGAGGCTAAAGTGAAGCGTGCAGCATTAAAGCTATAAGGTCCAAGGGATTCCATACCCAGGCTTTGTGCAACAAAGGCAAAGCCCCAAATCGTAGCGGTTAGCCACAAAAATAAATGGGAAATCGTCATTTTAGTTTCTCTTAATTAAAGGATGAAAAGTCAGTCAGTTTGAAAGCGTGAAAATTGTATGATGAATTGCCTTTTATCGACATAAGCAAGGTAAAGTATGGTGAGTCGATGGCTTTGGAATCGAAAGAAAAAGCGTACTCAGACTTACGAAAAAGCAGCTTGCTGTGAGTTTCTTTAAATGTTTTTCATTGAGTTATGAGAAAGCGGTTTACAGATGGACAAACTCGATTTAGAGATGTAGAGTCGTGCATCTTTTTGATGCTTTTATGATCAGTTTCTAATACGGGAGTAAGCAGAATTGACCTTGAGTTTGTGGTTAACAATCGCACCCTTGATAATGCTATTGTCGCTTGGGCCAGGCCCAAATAATTTCACCGCCATGCATAACGGAATGCAATACGGTGCTGTGCCTGCCGTCATTGCTGTATTCGGACGTAATTTGGCGTTCAGTATCTTGATGCTGGTATCGGCATTGGGCTTGGGTGCCATTATTGTCTCCTCGGTGTTTTGGTTCAGCGTGATTAAATGGCTTGGTGTGGTATATCTTTTCTACATTGGCGTGAAAACGTGGCGCAGTGCCGCTACTGCATTGCAGGAACATGAAACGGAAAATGGCGTGAGAGCAAAATCCAATCATAGTGCTCGAATGCGTCAAGAGTTTCTGATCGCCATCAGTAATCCTAAGGCCATTTTATTGTTTACTGCAATTTTTCCGCAGATGCTGGATTTGACTCAGCCTGTGCCAATGCAGTTTTTCTGGATTGGGGTGACTTTTTGTGTGACTGAGTTTATTGCGGCTTATGTGTATGCTTTGGGTGGTAAGCAAATTCGCCGTCTGATTAAGAAGCCAAGTGGGATGAAAAATATGAATCGTGGGATGGGTGGGATATTTGTTCTTGCCAGTGTGTTCTTAGCAACCGCAACACGCTCTTAAGTTTTTGCTATCGGCAAAGCCAAACGTTGTGCGAATGTTAGATAGAGAAAAGGTGACCTTGAGTCACCTTTTTTGTTTAAGCACAAGAAATCTTAGCTGTGTTCTTTTAAGAAGGCTTCGCTAAGGTAGAGTTCATCGTTACTGTTCACCTTAACATCACGAGACAAAATCATCTGGGCAATTTTTTGCGCTTCTTCCAAGGAGTGCATTTCGTATGTACCACATTGGTATTCATTTAATTCTGGAATATCCGCTTTGGCCTTAACGCCCAATACATCTTGCATGGCACTTTTCCATGCTGAAGCAACTTGCTCTTCAGAGGGGGTGCCAATCAAGCTCATGTAAAAACCGGTACGGCAACCCATGGGAGAAATATCAATGATTTCTACTTTGTCGCTATTCAAGTGGTCACGCATGAAACCAGCAAATAAGTGCTCGAGGGTATGAATACCTGTTTCAGATAAAATTTCCTTATTTGGCACGCAGAAACGTAAGTCAAATACTGTGATTTCATCGCCTTTGGGCGTCGACATGGACTTGGCAACGCGCACGGCAGGTGCATCCATACGAGTATGGTCAACACGGAAGCTGTCTAAAAGTGGCATAGATTCTCTCCTTTGCAGCAATTACGACATGCTGCTATGACGTGTGTGAAAATAAACTTAGCCAGATTATACATTAAGATTGATGCCTTTACTGCTGCTTTTGATGGATCTTATCCATTCATAAAAAAGAGCCGCGCTAAACATAATCGCCGCGAACAACATATTCTCCCCGATAAAGAAAGCCATGAATGCACAGCTGCAAAGTGCCAGAATGGCGAGCAGTTTTAAATGTTTATTGAAAAGTTTGATCGCCGCTATGCAAGTTAGAGTGTAAATGACTAGAAAACTACCGTTGGTCATTTCAATAAACCAAGCCATTTTCCAGCCTGACAATTCTGAGAACAAGATAGACAATAGGGTAATGGCACATACTAAAAGTACGGCTTTAGCTGGAGCACCTTGGGAATTAAGCTGATTAAATCGTGATGGCAAGGCGCCTTGCTGAGCCATAGATTGTACCATGCGTGAAAAGCCAAGAATATAAATAGCCACGTTGGCGAATGCAATTGTATAGGCGCCAAGCGCAAAGATTCGACTACCTGTTTCCCCTAGTAATTTGCTAACCAGCAAGGCAAGAGATTGACTGTTGGTGACTTCATCACCATAAGTCTGATGCCAAGCAATTAATAATACTAAGCTTAGATAGGCAAGAATTACTATGCTAATACCACCCAGCAAAGCAATGGGGAAGTCACGGGTGGGATTTTTAAATTCGGCTCCCATATGCGCCATCACCTCAATGCCTAAAAAGCACCAAAAAATAACACCTGTTGCATAGAGGGTGGTTTGCCAATCGGCCAGATTAGCAGGTGAACGAATGACTTGTGTGCTGGATTGAATATCACCCAAAAAACACAACAAAACGATGGTCGCAATCATGGCGATGACTACACCGCTTTGAAAGCGCGCCGAGGTTTGAATGCCTGCTATGGCGAATAACATCATGCCAACTAGGGTGATTAAACTAAAGGTGAGAATCCAATTTTCTGTGACATTGAAAATGATGCTCAGATACGCGGCAGCGACTTTGATGGCGACAGCAGGCCCAACCAGCAAAATACTTAAAAATAACCAACCAACGGCTTTTTCAATACCGCTACCAAAAGCACGACCAATATAATGGGAAGCACCGCCTGGAGAAGGATACTTGGCACCCAAGAAAGCAAAAATAAAAGCAATGGGAATAATCATCCCAGCGGTAATCAACCAAGCGTAAAAAGCCATAGAGCCAGCTTGAGCGACTGACATGGCAGGTAAGATCATTAAACCTGTACCTATGAAAGTGGTTACTGTCATCGCCATGCCTTGAAGAGGGCCGAGAGTTTGATGATATTGAGTCATGTTATGCCTGTATGAATAAGCTGTTTTTTGATGACTTCTAGAATAGAATAAGATGCTTAATAAGAAACGGTACAAGGTGACGCCATTAAAGCGCAAAATGACGGAACTTCCGTCACTTTGTTTCGTGGCGCAAAGATAAGAGGTGTTGGGTGGCGGATCAATATGATCAAAAGATTCTGGCGTTATTAGTGGAAGATGCACGTTTATCTGTGTCGGATATTAGTCGACAAGTGAATTTGTCTCGTTCTGCGGTGACGGATCGTATTAAGCGCATGGAAGAGACAGGCATTATCTCGGGTTATCATGCACATACCTCCGTTTCTAAAGAAGAGGGAGTAACTGCCTATTTAGCTTTGACATTTAGGCCAATTTCCTGTGAGCTGGTTCAACCGCTTATTGACGCCGTCCCTGAAATCAAGATGGCCCATACCATTAGCGGAGACTTAGATTTATTAATCCTAGTACAAGCCTCATCGATAGCGCGTTTAAATGAAATTCGGAATGACATTGAGAACTGGCCAAATTTGGATAAAATTGTCACTCACATGTGTTTATCAAAACGAATTGATCGCTGGTAATGACTATTGATGGAAAAGCTTAGCTTTTAGTAATGCCATTATAAAAAGAGCGCAAGCCCGTTTTATAATGGCAAATGAGGTATGCGTTTAAGGCATCATGCCAAGCGCGGTTAAGCCCATACTTTCAGGTAAATCCAACATAATGTTCATATTTTGGATAGCTTGACCAGAAGCGCCTTTTACCAAGTTGTCGATCACGGAAAGTACGACAACTTTGTCGCCATCTTGTGGACGATAGACGGCAATGCGACAGAAATTTGCCCCTTTAGTGCTGCGAGTTTCAGGTATGCTACCTTTCGGCATCACATCAACAAAAAACTCGTCTTTATAGCGTTCTTCAAATAAGGCTTGAAGATCGATACTAGTGTCCGTTAGCGTGGCGTACATAGTAGAGTGAATGCCGCGAATCATAGGGACTAAGTGAGGCACAAAGGTTAAGCCAATTTCTTTGTCCGAAACGGCCTTTAAGCCTTGTTTGATTTCTGGTAGATGGCGATGTCCTGCAACGCCATAAGCTTTAAAGCTTTCGCTAGCTTCACACAATAACGTACCAACATTTGCCCCTCTGCCAGCACCACTGACACCAGATTTAGCGTCCGCTATTAAGTGTGCTGGGTCGACAACACCAGCCTCCAATAATGGAATCAGACCCAATTGAGTCGCTGTTGGGTAACAACCAGGGTTTGCGACCAGAAAAGCATTTTTAATGGCTTCTCGGTTAGTCTCAGGTAAACCGTATACGGCTTTCGCAACGTATTCTGGCGTTCTATGGTCCATGCCATACCATTTTGCCCATTCAACAGTATCTTTAATGCGGAAATCAGCCCCCAGATCCACTACTTTTACGCCGCGATCGATCAGTTCTGGTACTTGATCCATGGCTACACCATGTGGTGTGGCAAAAAAGACTAAGTCACATTTGGCTAGTTCATCTACACTTGGGGTAGTAAAGCGTAAATCATAATGGCCACGTAAACTTGGGTAGATATCGGATACCAATTTGCCTTCTTCGCTACGAGAGGTAATGGACACCACTTCAACCTGTGGGTGATTTGCAAGTAGCCTTAATAATTCGGCTCCGGTGTAACCCGTACCGCCAACGATACCTATTTTATACACTGTGTTTTCCTATTGATTAATGCCTTTACTGAGGCGATTGCGAATATTTGTGATAACTGATTGAATAGTGCACGAAATTTACTCTCGATAAAAGTGAGGATGCCTTCTGAAAGGGTTAAATTTAAAGGAAAAATGGCTTGCAACATCCAAATCCTATGATGACTTGCTTAAGTTGTCATTGTTGGGTGGAATCTGTGGTTTGGTCTGTGGCTTGTTGATGGCTTTTTTCTACCTGCTGATCTACTTGCCTGTTCGCTATTTTATTGACGTAGAATTTGACTCATTTGCCGCTTTACCAGTAATAACTAGGGTGCTTTTGCCTGTATCGGCTTGCTTTGTATTGGCTGCCTTGTTGCATTTTATTCCTAAAGCTTATCAAAGTGTCGGTGTGCCTTATGTAGTAGAGAGACTCATTTACCATGGAGGGAATTTGCCTATTTGGAATGGCATAGTGCAGTTTTTCACAGCAGCCATTGGCTTAGCAGGTGGTTTATCAATAGGTAAGGAAGGCCCTGCTGTTCACCTTGGAGCAACCTTAGCGAGTGTAATAGCAGTAAGGGCGAAACTTTCCCAATATGGAATTGAAACCTTGCTTGCTTGTGGTGTTGCGGGAGCAATATCGGCTCTTTTTCAGACGCCGCTTGCCGGAGTATTATTTGCCTTTGAGGTGATTTTGCTTGAGTACCGACAGCGTTATGTATTGCCCGTATTGTTGTCTTCGATTATGGCAACCCTAATCAGTCATTACCTTATTGGTCCTATCAGTTTGTTTACAGTGCAGTCATTCACTCATATCATGATTTCCCCTAGTTTGTTTGCTGCCTGCTTGCTCCTTGCTGCCATGATAGTGTCGCTGACAAGCGTTTTTTTTCACGTACAAAAAGTGGCTTGGCGTTTTCATCAGGTGTCTGTGTGGTGGCGGTTTTCACTAGTAGCTTTATTAACCGCTGTCTGTGCTGTTTATATTCCGGAAAGCTTAGGCATAGGGTATGGCGTACTAAACACATTATTGTCTGTCGAGATAATGATTCAGTTTTTATTTATCTTAGTTATCGTTAAGACAGTACTAACAGCGGTGACGATTGGCCTTGGTATACCGGGCGGAATGATAGGGCCAGCTTTCGTGATTGGTGGATTGGCTGGTGTGATGGTTGCCTTGATATTCGGAGTTGCTAAAGATGAACTGGCGTTATTTGCTCTACTGGGAATGGCCGCTATGATGGCAACCTGTTTCCAAGCGCCACTGGCTGCTTTGGTTGCTATTATAGAGTTGACTCAGTCTTCAGTATTAATTGTGCCCGCTTTATTGGTGATTGTTTTATCTTGTTTGATTATAAGAGTGGTATGTCATCAAGAATCTATTTTTGTCGAACGTTTAAAATATATGGGAATGTCTTCTTCCATCAATTCTTTTCGTCGTCATTTACGTCATCATAAGGTTTCTTCTGTTGCGGAAAACGTGCTGTTTTGGTCGCAAAAACCGTCTTTAGAGCAGGTAAAAGATTTGGCTTCAAATGTGGTAAGCTATGTGGCGTTTACCAAGCAACAGAAATGTTTTTGGGTGCATTCTTCAGCGGTGTTGAATGCATTGCAAACTCTAGAGGTAGGTCCTCAAGCTTGGCTTGATATTGAGAATGAAATCAATGTGATGGATTTAAGCTGTGCTGTATCGTCTGAAGAGGTAGTGGTAATTGATGAGCCAGCTTCTTTAGAAGTGTTATTAAACTGGTTTCAAGAAACACGCCGTAACAAGGTATTGATACGCTTCTCAAAGCAGTCTTATGGTCTAGTTTCAAAACGCAAACTGGAGCAGTTTCTGTTGAAGAATGAAGATTAATGTATTTGCTCACAGTCTTTGTGAGACAACATAAGTGATAGGATTAAGTAAAATATGAGTCGCTCAGAAGACCTTTATGCCCGCGCCCAACATCGTATTCCTGGTGGCGTGAACTCCCCTGTTCGAGCTTTTAATGGCGTGGGGGGGAGCCCTGTTTTTTTTCATCGTGGTGAAGGTGCTTATGTTTATGATGAAGATCAGCAAAGTTACATTGATTATGTCGGTTCATGGGGACCTATGATTCTTGGTCATTCTGATCCAGCTGTGTTAGACGCAGTGCGTCAGCAGTTGGACTTGGGTTTAAGCTTTGGTGCGCCGACAGAAGTAGAAATCACCATGGCCGAAAAGGTCTGTGAGTTGGTTCCTTCTTTGGACATGGTGCGTATGGTGAACTCGGGCACTGAAGCGACCATGAGTGCGATTCGCTTGGCTCGTGGTTATACTGGACGTGATAAAATCGTCAAATTTGAAGGGTGTTATCATGGACATTCTGATTCTCTGCTGGTGAAAGCGGGTTCAGGTGCATTGACTTTAGGTGTGCCAAATTCTCCCGGGGTGCCTGCCGATCTTGCGCAACACACTATTACCTTGCAATACAATGATATTGACGGAGTTAAACAGTGTTTTGACGATATAGGCGAGCAAATTGCTTGTATAATTGTAGAACCTGTTGCTGGAAATATGAACTGCATTCCTCCCGTCGACGGCTTCCTAGAGAGCTTGCGTGAGGTGTGTGACGCATCCGGTTCCGTGCTAATTTTTGATGAGGTTATGACGGGTTTTCGAGTGGCGCTAGGTGGCGCCCAGCAGCATTATAATATTCAACCTGATCTGACAACCTTAGGTAAGGTGATAGGCGCGGGTATGCCTGTTGGTGCATTTGGTGGTAAGCGTGAAATTATGGAGTGTATTTCTCCTCTCGGTCCAGTGTACCAAGCAGGTACTTTGTCGGGTAATCCGGTTGCCATGGTGGCAGGGTTGGCGGTTTTGAATAAAATCAGTGAGCCAGATTTCCATGCAAGATTGGCGGAAAAAGCCAAGCGTTTGGTGGTCGGCCTTAAAACGGCTGCGGACGAAATTGGCGTGCCATTTTGTACAGTGAGTGTGGGCGGTATGTTTGGCTTCTTTTTTACTGAAGCGGATAAGGTAACCAGTTTTGCTCAAGTTCAAGAATGTGATCTAGATAAGTTCAAAGCATTTTTCCATTACATGCTGCAAGAAGGTGTGTATTTTGCTCCGGCGTCGTTTGAAGCAGGATTTATCTCACAAGCGCATACAGATAAAGATATTGATTTTACCATTGCCGCAGCAAAACGCGCTTTTGCCAAGCTGAAATAAACGAGTTTAGAAGGTTTGTATCATGTCAAATGATGATGTTAAAGAATCAGTAGCGGAAGAATTCGACGAGGCGGATTCGACGGCAGAAGTAGAAGATGACCCTAAACAACCGAGAAAAGGTGTCTACTTGCTGCCTAACTTATTTACTACAGCGGCTTTGTTTTCAGGTTTTTATTCTATTATTGCCGCAATGAATGGTGATTACGGTCATGCGGCAGTGGCAATTTTTATTGCTATGGTATTTGATGGGTTGGATGGTCGTGTAGCGCGCTTAACCCACACTCAAAGTGCCTTCGGCGCGGAATACGATTCATTAGCAGACATGGTGTCCTTTGGTATCGCACCGGCGCTAGTCGCCTTTACTTGGTCGTTAGCACCGCTTGGCAAAGTAGGCTGGATAGCTGCCTTTATTTATGCCGTTGGGGCGGCATTGCGCTTGGCGCGTTTCAATACCATGTTGAGCGTGGAAGAGAAACGTTATTTTACGGGATTACCGAGTCCAGCGGCTGCCGCTATCGTGGCTGGTGTCATTTGGGCGGCTAATGAAAGTGATGTAGCAGGTTCAAGCTTGTCTACCTTGATGGCTTTGTTAGTGCCTGTGGTAGGGCTTCTAATGGTAAGTAATGTGAAATACCGCAGTTTCAAAGATTTAAATTTGAAAGGTCGTGTGCCTTTTGTGGTGCTTCTGAGTTCGGTATTGGTGTTGGTATTGATTGCTTTAGAGCCTTCTCTCGTGTTGATGACGGTATTTTGTTTATACGGTTTGTGGGGCATAGGCGGGATCTTTTTTAAAGCTTTACGGTAAGAAAATTGAACTTACTACCGACTAAGCTATTAAAGGTAGTTTATGTCGGTGAACCTTTTTCGGCAGGCATACTCTATTAAAAGATACATTGATTCGAGGGTGTGCCATGCAAATCAAAATAGTAAAATCATCTGACTGTCATGAAAGTAGTGTGACTTCTGAATCGATTTACCTAAATCGTCGTCAATTTATGCAGGCAGGACTTATCGGCGCAAGTGGATTTGGTTTGCCTGGTCAGCTCTTAGCATCGCAACAAGATAAAAACCCTTTACTGCCACCAGAATCCTTAAAATCTGCTTTTGCTAGTATCTCAACAACATCCTTTGGACAGGGCGAGAAATTAACTCCTTATGATGTAGCAAGTACCTATAATAATTTTTATGAATTTGGATATGGTAAAAGTGATCCTGTCAATAAATCTGCTTCTCTTCAGCCCTATCCTTGGAAAATACGTGTAGAAGGCGAAGCGGATGTGACAGGGGATTTTGATCTAGAAGATTTTATTAGCGACAGCCAGCTAGAAGAAAGAATTTATCGTCTAAGATGCGTTGAAGCTTGGTCCATGGTGATTCCTTGGGTTGGTATTCCTCTCGCCCGTTTTTTAAAACAATTCAAACCAAACTCAAAAGCAAAATATGTTTACTTTGAGACTTTATACGATCCTAAGCAAATGCCGGCACAAAGAGGGAATGCATTAGATTGGCCGTATCGTGAAGGTTTACGAATTGATGAAGCGATGAACTCATTGGCCTTTTTGGCGGTAGGTATGTATGGCAGTGTGCTGCCAAATCAAAACGGTGCGCCAGTACGTTTGGTGCTGCCATGGAAATATGGCTTTAAAAGCATTAAATCTATCGTCACTGTTCGTTTTGTTGAATCTATGCCGCAAACAACATGGAGCATGCTGGCGCCAAATGAATACGG
>NZ_AP031575.1:3837500-3920899 GCF_040436405.1 Marinomonas sp. THO17
CACCACCTGGGCCTGCTGCTAATACCATGCCTTCGGACAAACCAAACTTCATTTTACGTGGCGCTAAGTTCGCCACCATGACGGTGAGTTTGCCTTCTAGATCTTCTGGTTTGTAAGCCGATTTAATCCCAGAGAATACGGTGCGCGTTTCGCCGCCCAAGTCCAATGTGAGTTTTAACAACTTATTGGCTTTCTCTACATGCTCGGCTTTGGCAATCAAAGCGATGCGTAAATCGACTTTAGCAAAATCGTCAAAGTTGATTTCTTCTGCAATCGGCTCTTTGCTCAATTCTGTTTCTGCTTGGCTATTGTCTTGGCTGTTCGAAGCCGCATCTTTTGCTGCTGCTTCGGCCGCGGCTTCCGTTTTACCTTCTTCGATCATGTCATCGATTTGTTTTTGCTCAATACGGCCCATCAAGGGTTTGAACTTATTCACCTTGCTACCAAACAACAGCTCGCTACGATTGTCCCACGTCAGCTCTTTGTTTAAGAAAGCTTCTGCGTCTGCCACCATGTTTGGCATTACCGGCTTCAAGTAGGTTGCCAAAATACTGAACAGATTCAGCGCAACGCTGCAGACTTCTTGAACCTTTGGCAGTGTTGCCTCGTCTTTTGCCAGCACCCAAGGGGCTTGATCAGCAATGTAGGTATTGGCAATGTCGGCCAAGCGCATGATTTCACGAATTGCCTTACCGTATTCACGGCTTTCAAAATACTCAGCAATTAGGTCGCCCGCATCGATAAAAGATTGAATCATGTCATTTTCGCTAACGGTCGTGGCCAACTGGCCATCGAACTTTTTGCTGATGAAGCTAGCCGTACGGCTGGCGATGTTCACCACCTTACCTACTACGTCAGAATTCACCCGTTGGATGAAATCTTCCAGATTTAAATCAATATCATCGACGCTGGCATTGAGTTTTGCAGCGAAGTAGTAACGCAAGTATTGTGGGTCTAAATGATTCAAGTAAGTACGTGCCTTGATAAAGGTGCCACGGGACTTGGACATTTTAGTACCGTTTACAGTGACATAACCGTGAGCATTGACGCCGGTTGGCGTGCGGTAACCTGCACAATCCAGCATGGCTGGCCAGAACAGGGCGTGGAAGTTGATGATGTCTTTACCTATGAAGTGGTATAACTCAGCGTCCGAGTCCTTCTTCCAGTAGTCATCAAAGTGCAAGCCGTCAGTACGGTCACACAAATTTTTGAAACTGGCCATGTAACCGATTGGGGCATCCAACCAAACGTAGAAATACTTACCCGGCGCATCTGGAATTTCAAAGCCGAAGTAAGGGGCATCGCGGCTGATGTCCCACTCTTGTAAACCTGAGTCTAACCATTCCGCGAGTTTGTTAGCGACTTGGTCTTGCAAGGTGCCGCTGCGCGTCCATTCACTAAGAAAAGCTTGGAAGTCGGGCAGTTTGAAAAAGTAATGTTCAGACTCTTTTTCAATCGGTGTGGCGCCCGAATACACAGAACGTGGGTTGATCATTTCCATTGGTGTGTAGGTGGCGGCACAGACTTCACAGTTATCACCGTATTGGTCTTCGGCTTTACATTTTGGGCAAGTACCCTTGATGAAACGATCCGCTAGGAACATTTCTTTTTCTGGGTCATAGGCTTGCACAATAGAACGCACCGCAATTTTGCCGTTATCACGCAAGGCTTTGTAGATGCTGGTGGAAATCTCACGGTTTTCTTCTGAATGGGTAGAGTGGTAATTGTCGTAACCAATCAAGAAGTCATTGAAGTCTTTCATGTGCTCTTGGCGCACGCCTTCAATTAATTCTTCAGAAGTGATGCCATTTTGCTCTGCCTTGATCATGATGGCAGTACCATGGGCATCATCGGCGCAAACTGCCGTACACAAGTGCCCACGCAACTTTTGAAAACGCACCCAGATGTCGGTTTGGATGTGCTCCAGCATATGGCCTAAATGGATGGATCCATTTGCATAAGGAAGGGCGCTGGTGACGAGTATTTTACGTTGCGTTTGTGCCATTTTTGATAAGCCTACTGGATTAAAAAAAGTCGAAAATTTTATCCGTATTCTTGTTAACGATGCGATTCTAGTGCATGTCAAAAATAGGGATAATCTATTAGAAGGCGACATTATAAGTCGCCACTTATTCAATGCAAGTTAAGTGCAAGTCTCAGCCTTGTTTTTCCGCAATATTAAGTCGCTCCTTCTTATTGCGTACAAGTTGAGTGCAAGTCTTAGTCTTGTTTTTCTGCGATAAAAGCCGCCACTTGATATAGGTTGCCCCTTGTTCTGTGCAAGTCTCAGCCTTGCTTTTCTGCGATATAAGTCGCCACTTGATATAGGTTGCCCCTTCTTATTGCGTACAAGTTCAGTGCAAGTCTCAGCCTTGCTTTTCTGCGATATAAGTCGCCACTTGATATAGGTTGCCACTTCTTATTGCGTACAAGTTCAGTTCAAGTCTCAGCCTTGCTTTTCTGCAATTTGCCCCCACATTGGCAACAACTTCATTATTATTCTCGCTGCTTGCTTAGAGGAAGCTATATGTCCAACCTAGACGAATTGCACGCTAAACAACAAACCATTTTGGCAGACATGATGGACCCTAATACGCAACAGCCTTACGGGGATGTTTGGCAATTGACGGGAGATGAAGATCGCTTACATGTGCGTTTGACCTTGCCTTATCCTGCTCAGCAACAGCAAGCACAAGTTGAGCAAGCGATTGCTACAGCCTTGCAAGATACTCGTGAACTGACCCTTGAAATTGAGCATGAGATTGCCAAGTATGCTACTCAAGGTAACTTGCCCGGTTTAAATGGCGTGAAAAATGTCATTGCTGTGGCGTCGGGCAAGGGGGGCGTTGGTAAATCCACCACTACGGTCAACCTGGCTTTGGCGATGGCCCGTGAAGGTGCTCGTGTGGGTATTCTGGATGCAGACATTTATGGCCCTAGCCAAGGTATGATGTTGGGCTTTGCCGAGGGTACTCGACCTCAAGTGCGTGATGAAAAGTTTTTTCTTCCCCCCAGTGCGCACGGCGTACAAGTCATGTCGATGGCGTTTCTTACTACCAAAGACACCCCAGTGGCTTGGCGTGGTCCCATGGTGACAGGAGCTTTGATGCAAATTTTGACACAAACCGACTGGGACGATTTGGATTATTTGTTTGTTGATATGCCGCCAGGTACGGGTGACATTCAACTCACCCTATCGCAAAAAGTGCCTGTGGCCGGGTCTGTGATTGTCACGACACCGCAAGACATTGCTTTGCTGGACGCCCGTCGCGGCATTGAAATGTTCAATAAGGTGAAAATTCCCGTGTTGGGCGTGGTGGAAAATATGTCTACGCACATCTGTTCTAACTGTGGTCATCATGAAGCCATTTTTGGTGATGAGGGCGGTGCCAACTTGGCAAAAGAATACGGAGTGAAGGTATTGGGCAAACTGCCATTGAGTTTGTCTATTCGAGAACAGAGTGATTTGGGTAAGCCGATTGTGGTACATTCCCCCGACGGTGAAGTGACGGGCATTTATCAGTCGATTGCTCGTCAGTTGGCTGCGACCCTTGCCCGCCAAGAACAGACATTTGTCATGCCAACCATTGGTATGAGCGACGATTGAGGAAGAAAAATGCGTTTGTGTGACCGAGATATCATCAAAGCCCTAGACCAAGGCGACATAGTCATTGATCCACGACCAGATAATAGCGTGATCAGTGGGGTGTCGGTGGATTTGCGTTTGGGCAACTCATTTCGCGTATTTCAAGGTCACCCAGCGCCTTATCTTGATCTGAGCAGTTCCAAAGACGACCTAAGTAAAGTCATTGAATCTGTTATGAGCGGTGAAATTCTAGTCGATGATGGCAAGCCGTTTTTCATCCATCCGGGGGAATTGGTGTTGGGTGTGACCAAAGAGTCGGTGACTTTACCGGATGACTTGGTGGGCTGGTTAGACGGTCGTTCTTCTTTGGCCCGATTAGGCTTGATGGTGCATGTGACAGCGCATCGAATTGATCCCGGTTGGAGTGGCGGTATCGTACTTGAGTTCCTTAATGGCGGGAAATTGCCGATTGCTTTGAGTCCTGGTATGACCATTGGTGCGATTAACTTTGAAACCTTGTCAGGCCCAGCAGAGCGTCCTTACAACAAGCGTGATAATGCCAAGTATAAGGATCAAAAGTCGGCGATAGGCAGTCGTATCAGTGGTGATAAAGCAGAATAATTTGCTTATGTATCAAAACATTCCTGTCAATGTCATCAGTGGGTTTTTAGGTTCTGGTAAAACCACCTTGATTCGTAATCTGTTGAGTAAGGTGCCTGCTGGTGAAAAATGGGCCGTCTTGGTTAATGAGTTCGGTGAAGTAGGTATAGACGGTGCATTGTTGGCAGACACTGGGGCCAGTATTAAAGAAGTGCCCGGTGGTTGCTTGTGTTGTGTGACCTCTGCGGCTTTTAGTACGGGCTTGAACGGGTTAATTAAACAGGTGAATCCTGATCGTATCCTGATTGAACCAACAGGTATTGGCCATCCTGCCGAGATCATGGCGCAATTGCAGTCCGAACATTATCAAGGGGTGTTGGATGTAAAAGCGTCCGTGTGTCTATTAGATGTTCGTAATTTACAAGACCCAAGATACTTAGGGCATCCTGCGTTTTTTGATCAGATTGACCAAGCGGATGTACTCATTGCCTCAAAAGCGGATCAATACACAGAGGGGCAGCAAGATGAGTTTCTTGCTTTTGTCGCCCAGCTTAAAGAGCCTAAAAAATACGCCTTTGCCTTTCATGGTGACATGGCTTTGGCTTGGCTTGATTATTCAAAGGCAGAAGCGTTAAGTGCTTACCATCATCAGCATTCCCACCATGAGCACTCCCATCATCATGAAGACAGTCATCAGCATGAAGACAGTCATCAGCATGGGTCTCAAACCCTGAAACTTCAGTATGATAGGGTTACTTGTTATGAGAAGCGTGACCAAGCGCTTTGTAGTCTAGGCTGGGTGATGGCAGGAGAGATGCATTTTCAGCAAGTCCGATTGGAAAAGCTTGCTGCTCAGTTACAAGATTGTTTAGGTTTCTGGCGCTTAAAAGGTCGACTTAATCTGAGTAGTGACAGGGCCATTGATTGTAATATCACTCAAACCGAGCAAGCTTTTATAACGCAAGACTCGGTTTTTCAATCCAAAATTGAGTGTCTGGTCGATGACGAAACTCAGCTTGATAAAGTAAAACGCCTTATTGAAAAGGCGTTATTTTAAGATCTTTTTCTTTCTCACTTGTCATATTCTTTATGTCAAGTACACCAGCTTCATGAGCCCATGATGCATTGTCGTATTTTTTCCCGAGCCAAATATTGGTTAACTCTTGATATTCAGGCTGTTGCTTAAAGTGTTGAATAAAGGTGTTAATTTCATGCAATAGGGAAGTATTGTGTGAAGAATAAGCGACGGCCGCGGAATAATACCAAAGTTCATTACTGATATTGCCAGGAAGGATTTCAATTTGTCCTTTCCAAGGGCTGGCTTCGCCATAACAGGCCCAATGATAAATCGGGAGATCCACGGCAAACGCATCAACAATGCCATCTACTAGGCAATTGTGTATTTGCGTTTGATCGTTGTAAGCCAAGAGATTGGCTAGTTGGATGGTGCCGCCTGGTTTTTGTCGGTTGGCTTCCCAGCGTAGTCCCAAATCCTCTAAAATTTGTATTGCCGCAGGATCGTTGATGCAACCTAATACTTTGCCGTCTAAATCTTTGACTCCCTTTATCTCATTGTCGCCATGACGTTTGGCCAATACATAGGGTAAGAAAGTATAAGGATCGGAAAATGCGATATGTTCATTTGGCATAGGGGGCATGGCACTCCACACCACATCAACTTCCTGTTCGCCACGTTCAATACCCATTTCAAGGATTTGTAAGCAACGATCCCAAGGATGCTCTATCAGTTTACAATTCACCCCAAGCCATTTAGCAAAGGCTCGGGCAGTTTCGGCATCAAACCCTTGTAATTCTTGCTCACCGGACAGTCGAAATGACAAACCGACAAAAGCGGGCTCTATCGCGATACGAATTTCACCACGTTTTTTGATCTCTGCTAAACGATCTTCTTTTGACTCTAAGCGAAGGTGTTCTTTGTCTAGCAATGGAGAAAACTGGATAGCATCTTGATCTGTGTTGAGAACAACTTCCATGTCTTCTAACAGTTTACCGCTCCAACCGCCTTTGTCGCTGACTTGTTGTTGAGCGCCTTGGCTAAGACCAATGGAAGCATCAATGATTTTGTTATTGCTTTCTATTTCACCTAAAGAAGTCGCGATTTCAGTAAGCAGTGACTGAATACTGGTTAGGGACTCGGTGACCTGCTGGGAAAGTTCCGTAAATTCTTGCTCTGTGACCGTCAGTATTTGGTTCAATTCATCGCTCAAACTGGTTAAATTCATTTGTTTATAAGCTTCTTGGGTGCTGGCTTGAGTGCGCATGGCTAAATCGCGAATTTCTCCAGCGACAACGGAAAAGCCACGTCCTGCTTCACCTGCTTGAGCCGCTTCGATGGCGGCATTAATAGACAATAATTGAACGGTTTTACCAATATCTTCAATGGATTTAATGACAGAAATTGCGTTACTAGAACGGTTACTAATAAGTGTTTGTAGGGCGTCAAATTGTTCGGAAAATTTTTGATTTGTGTTATCCAATTTTTGTTCGATGGCTTGACCGAGTGCATCTGTATTTTGGCTGCTATCACTCAAGAATGTCTTAGTATTATTCACAAAAGCATCTTGCTCTGTGGTTCTGGCTTGAATTTCACCGATAGAATCATGAACAAGCTCCTGTGCTTGGGTGCTGTGTCTAATTAAAGCTTTTAAACGTCCTATAATAAGAGACAGCTCATCTGGATTAATCGATGGATAGGGAGGAGAAAAAAGCGAAAGTTCTAGAGTTTCCTTTAGTTGAAGGGGCATTTCACTCGCTCCAAGTGATAATGCTGTTTCAATGTCTCCTTCACATAGAGCTTGCTGCCAGTTTAATGATTCCTTATCTGTTGCAGAGGATAGAAATCGACTTTTTCTCGAAAAAAACATCATATACTCCATTTTAATAAACTAGTGTTTATTTTAAAGAAAAAAAATATATTAAAAAGAAAAAAATAATCTTGAGGGGAATTTTTTATGAATTGTGTAATATTGATTCAATTAAACTTGATGGAAAAATAATCAAAATTATAAGGGGCAATTATTTTCTTTTTTGAGGAGTCGTATAAATAAAACCATGTGTGAATTGGAGAGCAGTGATCAATTGCTTTAATTTTATGTCTGCTCTCCTGTTTTTAAACTTTATGAAAATTCGTTCTCAACGATTAATTCTTCTAAGTTGATTTGCCCTCCGCGAGGCTGTGCCTCTTGTATACCTTTGCCTATGGCCAGCATCATGACGATGACATGATCTTTGGGGAGTTGGATAAGATCTGCTACCTTGTCGAATTCTAGCCCTATCATTGGGCTAGTGTTATAGCCCATGTCTTCTGCTACCAGCATGAGATTTTGCGCTGCCATGGCCCCGGAACGAATGGCTTCATCTCTTTGTAACCACTCCCTATCGCGATAGAAGTTTTCTAACATGGTGACAAGCATTTGTTGGACGTCTGGAGCAGCATTTTTCCAGTACCTTCTCGGATTATCAGACCAAGCTTGGGTGTTTGCTACAATAATGATTAATTCTGATGCGGTACTTATTTGCGCTTGGTTCCATGCGGCATTTTGGATCATTTGGCGTTGCTGCTTATCAAGAATTCGTACGAATCGCCAATGTTGAATATTAAATGAGGTAGGGGCCAAGATCGCCGCATTGATGAGTTTATTAAACTCCTCTTCCGACATTTTATGATTAGGATCGAAATGTTTAATAGATCGTCTTTTCTCGATTAAATTAAATACGCTCATGATGTACTCCTATTTTATTTGTATCGCTATGGTGTGGTTTTTTTATTAATGCATAAACCGCCTAAATCACGTTTTTATTTTTGCGTTATATGCAATAATAAAGGTGCTTTTAATAGGGATAAGCAGAGGGTAGTGTTGTGTTTGAGGCGATGGAACAGTTTGTACGAGTGGTTGAATTGGGTTCTTTTAGTAAAGCGGCGGATTCTTTTGGCAAGAAACCCAGCTCCATTACGCGAAAAATAAATCAGTTAGAACATGAGGTGAATACTAAGTTATTGATTCGGTCAACTCGTCGTTTAGAGCTGACTCCAGACGGAGAACAGTTTTACAATCAGTGCAAACAGATTCTTGCGTCTGTGCATACAGCCAAACACAGCTTTATCAAAGAGAATACAAGAGTTGAGGGACGCTTGGGGATAGCGACCTTTGATACCCTAGGTCGTGCTATTTTGGTTCCCCTTATTGCCAAATTCAGGCAAAAACACCCAAAAATTAATATTGCCATTAGTTTGGATAATAATCTTACAGATCTTCATAAAAGCCCGTTTGATTTGGCAATTCGATACGGGCGCCCTGATGATTCAAATTTGCTATTTCGCCCGTTAAGAAAAATGCCCAATGTGCTTGTTGCTTCCTCAAGTTATCTTGAGCAATCGGCCTTATTAGAATCTCCAGAGGATTTAAAAATTCATTCTTGTTTGGCTTTTTATCGATCCCGTCAGCACACTTGGTGGTATTTTCGCAAAGGTACAGAGCAGAGGAAGATACGTATTGATCCTAGCCTTTCTTCGGAAGGGGGAACACCTTTGTTGATGTGGGCCAAAGCACATCAGGGCATTGCTTTGGTGAGCAAATATTTCATTGAAAAAGACCTGGCAACAGGGGATTTGGTTGAGGTGTTACCAGATTGGCAAGCTTCACTGACAGAACAGGATAATGCCATCTTGTATCTGGTTTGGAAGTCGTCATCTGCACAAAAGCCGATTGTCCGAGCCATGATTAATGATATTGTTGCTGAGCTAGGCGATGCTCATATTTAAGACAGTATAAGTTATGAATTATGCCCATTTGAACTATCTTTTAATGGATAGGCTATTCATTAAAAACTCAGCAGTTGTTGTCGTGATCGGGCTGGCTTTGAAGGTTTAACCGAATGACTTAAAAAAGTGACTTAAAAAAGTGACTTGAAAAAGGCCTGCAAGCCGTTTCCACGCAACTTTTACTGAGACATTCTTGTTTATAAGCGACTTTTCGAAGATTTTTTTAACATTTTTGGCATAAAAGCGTGATACTTTTTTCTTGCAGAGTTATAACATTAGATGATGAGTCCGTGTTTACATTGTCGCTAATCTATTATCCCGTAGAATAAAGGAAGCTAATATGCTTAGAAAAACCTTTGTGATGGCCGCTGCCAGCTCGTTGATATTAACTGGTTGTCAGTCGCTTACATCCTCAGATGAATCTGAAAAATCATTGGATTTAAAAATAGTACACATTAATGATCATCACTCACATTTGAATGCCGATACTGGTGTTGATTTGATGCTAGGTGGCGATAAAACGCGAGTGGCTGTAGGTGGTTTTCCATCTGTTGTGGCTGAAATTAAAGCCTTGACCAATACGGATCAGCCTGTGGTGAAAATCCATGCTGGTGACGCCATGACAGGCGATCTGTTTTATACCCTGTTTCAAGGGGAAGCGGATGCCGCGCTTATGAACGAAGCTTGTTTTGACATCTTTACTCTGGGTAACCATGAGTTTGATGATGGTGACGCAGGATTAGTGCAATTTTTAGACTGGTTAAACGCGGATGAAAATTGCACCACCGATGTTATCTCAGCCAATGTTAAGCCTGAAGTGGGTGTCTCTCCTCTTACTATGAAAACCGCTGAAGATTACTTTACGCCTTACACCATTAAAGAGTTTAACGGTGTAAAAGTGGGCTTCATTGGTATTGATATTGCGAATAAAACCAAAAACTCGTCTAGTCCAGATAAAACCACTGTGTTTTTAGATGAAGCGGAAACTTCACAGCAATACATAGATGAATTAGAAGCTATGGGTATTAATAAAATTGTATTGGTGACCCATTATCAGTACCAGAATGACTTAAGCCTAGCCTCTAAGTTAAAAGGGGTTGATGTTATTATCGGTGGGGATTCTCACACCTTGTTGGGTGATTTCTCAGCTGTTGGTCTAGACGCGGCAGGGCCATATCCGACCAAAGTAACGGATGCCGAGGGTAATTTAGTATGTGTTGCGCAAGCGTGGCAATATTCTGCTGTAGTGGGTGAACTGGATGTCGCTTGGAATAAAGACGGTGTTGTGACCAACTGTTCTGGAACTCCTCATTTATTATTGGCTGACAGTTTTAAACGCAAAAACTCTGATGGTAAACGCGTTGAGTTAGTCGGTGCTGCTAGAGAAGCAGTTTATAAGGATATTACTGCGTTAGACAATGTATCCATTGTTGAGCCTGATCCATCTGCTGTGGCCACCTTGGCGAAATTCTCCGCGCAAGTGGATGCCATGAAAGGCGAGGTTATTGGTCAATCTGCAACCACTTTGTGTTTAGAGCGTATTCCAGGTCAAGGGCGTTCTAAGTTATGTGATCGTTCAATGACAGCCAGTCATGGTGCCGATATTTCTAATATCGTGGCGAAAGCGTTTCGTGATATGAGTAAGACGTCGGATATTGCCATTCAAAATGGTGGTGGCGTACGAGTTGATATTGCTGAAGGCGATTTAACCATTGGCGATGCTTATACCTTGTTGCCATTTGCTAATACGATTGTTGAATTGGATATGACAGGTGAGGAAATCCACCAAGTATTGGAGGAAGCGTTTGATTATGCGACCGTAGAAGGTGGTTCAACAGGTGCTTATCCTTATGCTTCTGGCTTGCGTTGGAAAGTGGATGCCTCTAAACCAAAAGGCCAACGCTTCTATGATTTAGAGGTCATGAAAAAAGGTGGAAGCTGGCAAGCTTTAAATCCAACAATGACCTATAAGGTGGCGACAAATGACTACATTGCTGGTGGTAAAGACGGTTATCTTACCTTTGGTAAAGTCGTGAAAGAGGGCCGAGTCGTCGATACTTATTTGGATTATGCACAGAGTTTCGTAGATTACGTTCGTAAAGTCGGTACTTTGAACAAACTGCCTTTATCTGAATATTCTACTCAGGTCTTTATCAATAAAGATGGTGTGAAACAGTAATTACTGAATAACACTGTTTTCTATTCTTGTCTCATGGTGGCAATGTCCATTTGCCATCATGAGCACATGTCTTTTTTGTCTGTTAGTCTTCATTTCTATTGAAATTTTATTTGTCTTAAGTAATGAGGTGGTATGCAAATTCAGGAATTTTCGGAAGAATTTCGTGAGCAGGTCATTCAACTTTGGCAAGCGTGTCAACTCACTGCCCCTTGGAATGACCCAAATAAGGACATAGATCGCAAGCTATTGGTCAACCCGGAATTGTTTCTGCTGGGCGTATTAGATGATGAACTAGTTGCTACTGTGATGGGTGGATACGAGGGACATCGTGGTTGGGCAAACTATCTTGCAGTCAAACAGAGATATCGAAAACATGGTTTTGGACGTCAGATGATGACAGAACTGGAAGCAAGATTAACTGCGATTGGTTGTCCTAAGATAAACCTACAAGTTAGGGATGCAAATCTTCAAGTGATAGCCTTCTATGAAGCATTAGGTTATGGCAATGATCATGTTGTTGGCTTAGGTAAACGCTTAATAAAAGACGATTAAAGGCTTTATTTAGAGATGATGAATCTTAATCAGTTTCCCGAAGAAATGTCTGTCGTTTGTCAGACCTATCTAGCAGATTATCTAAAGAGCTTACCCAAATTTAAAGCTGAGCAATATTCTTCGTTTAGTGCGGACTATTTTTGTGCGGATGAGGTTAACGCTAACCTTTGCGCTGAACTGATTTTGTTAGGCGAAAAGCGTGCTTCTTGTAGTATGGCCCATTGGTATTATCAGGAAAATGAAGTCTATCCCCAAGTTGGGCATCTACAAGTGGTCACCAACTGGCAAGGTCAACCTGTGTGCATTATTGAAATTACTCAGGTATTAGAGTGCCCTTTTAATCAGATATCTGCTGAGTTTGCTGCGGCCGAAGGCGAGGGAGATAAATCTCTAGGCTGGTGGCGAGCAGCTCATTGGGACTTCTTTTCAAAGGAGTGTAATGAGCTTGGTATTACACCTAAGCATGATATGATGCTGGTGCTAGAGCGTTTTAAAGCTGTTTATCCTGAGCTTGATTGAAGGACTTTTTGCGCCGTAACGGTGGTTCACCTAAGACTCGCTTGTAAGCTCTGGAAAAGGCTGCTTCAGACTGATATCCCAATTCTTCGGCAAGATCCGTTAATGTGACGGATGTGTGTTGTATCTTATTTCTCGCCAAATTCATTCGCCATTCGGTGAGGTAATGTTTTACCGAGGTGCCTATAACTTGCGTAAAATGCGCCGAGAATCCCGAGCGCGACATACCTGCTAATTTAGCCAATTTATCTACAGTCCAAGCTTGTTGCGGTTGCGTATGAATGGCCGATAAGGCTTTGGTTAATTTGGGGTCTTGCAGAGCGCGAAGCCATCCACTGGTTGCGCTGTTATTTTGGCTAATCCAATTGCGAATGGCTTGGATTACTATGATATCCGCTAGATGGGTCATAATGGTTTCGCCGCCTGGTGCAAGAGCGGCTGCTTCTTGCTCCAATGTGTGTATCATGCTTTGCAGGGATAAAGACAAGTTGTCCTTTGCAAGATGAATGACTTCTGGTAGCTGAGCAATGAGCTTTTGGCCAGCAATATGATCAAAGCTTAATACTCCACAGATGAGTCGAGTCATCTGTGTTTGGTCTGGTTTGTCTTTGTGGCTTTTTTCTTTTTTTTCACCTTCACCTTCGCTCCCTGTGCCTCCATAACGAAGAAATTCATATCGCTCTGAAAGTTTGGTAACGGGAATGTCAAAGAATGGCTCACATGCCTGTCCCTTGTCATGACTAATGCTATGACCCAAGCCTTTTGGCACCAAGGCCAGTTCCCCTGGTTGTAAAAAATGGCTCTGTCCGTTCTCAAAACTTAGCCAACAACTGCCTTGTGTCACGATATGAAACATCATTTTACCCGCTAAAGGCGGCATTGCTATTCCCCACGGGGCTGTTAATTCGGAATTGGCATAGATCAAGCCATTTAATCTAAGAGAGTAAAGGGTTTCACCCAAGGTATCAGAATAGGTGGGGATATCGCGAGGTGGAATCATGTTGGTAACCATAAATAAGTATATCGATCATTTTGGATAAACTGCAAAAAAGTATGGATGTTAAAGCATTAAACATCAAGCTCTGTCTCCTTACACTGTGTCTTAGGTTAGTAATGAGTTGCTAAGGTTTAACAAACAGAGAGGACATAAAATGAAAAGTGACATGATTGCCGTAATAGGTGCGCAGGGTAAAACCGGAACAAGAGTGATGGCTAGGTTGAAGGCAAAAGGCATGAGTACACGTGGCTTATCTCGCCATAGTGAAGTGGTATTTGACTGGGCAAACCCTAGTACTTGGGCCCCCGCTTTGTCTGGTGTGAAAGCCATTTATGTAACTTATTATCCCGATTTGGCCGTGCCACAAGCCACCGAGGATATGACGACATTTGTCGAAGTAGCAAAGCAGGTTGGCATTGAACATCTGGTGTTGTTATCGGGTCGAGGAGAAGAAGGCGCACAGCGAGCTGAGCAAGTGGTGATGAAGAGTGGTTTAAAATGGAATGTGGTACGTGCCAGTTGGTTTATGCAAAACTTCCGAGAAAGTTTTATGGCGCAAGGTATTGCCTCAGGTGACTTGATCTTGCCTAAGCCGAACGCGATGGAGCCTTTTATTGATGTAGAGGACATTGCCGATGTGGTGGTTGCAGCGTTAACTCAAGCTCATTTACAAGATCAATTGCTGGAAGTGACAGGGCCAGAGTTACTGAGTTTTGCCACTTGCGTAGAGAAAATCAGCAAGATCACCGGACGAACTATAGGTTTCACTCCTGTACCAGTGGAGGCCTATTTGGCGGGCGCTAAGCAACAAGGTTTGCCGGATGAAATGGCCTGGCTGATCAAGGAATTGTTCGTCAATGTGTTGGATGGTCGCAATGAATCTACGACTGACACAGTAAGGCAAGTATTGGGTCGACCAGCGCGCAATTTTGATCAATACCTCGCCGCGCAACAGGATACGTCCATATGGTGGGAGCAAGGAGAGCCATAATGACGGGCGTGTTGATTGTTTTACTGGGCATCATGACAGGGATTTATTTCGCCTTTTCGGTTTTTGTGATGGGTGCATTAAATCGTCTGATGGCAAAAGAGGCCATTAATGTCATGAACAGCATAAACCAACTGATTTTACGTAGCGGTTTTATGCCTGTTTTCTTCGCTACCAGTCTATGCTTGTTTGGGGCTTTCATATGGCATGTGTTTCACTGGCAGAGCAATGTTTCATGGCTTTGGATCACGTCAGCCCTGATCTATTTGCTGGGTATGTTTGCGATAACCTTGTTTGGCAATGTGCCA
Source organism: Marinomonas sp. THO17 (assembly GCF_040436405.1). NCBI lineage: Bacteria > Pseudomonadati > Pseudomonadota > Gammaproteobacteria > Oceanospirillales > Oceanospirillaceae > Marinomonas > Marinomonas sp. THO17. Next base: position 3,852,010 of record NZ_AP031575.1, read on the forward strand.
TTAAATGAGTGGTTAAAGCGGACCCAAGAGGATGCAGATACATCACACAATCAGGCTCGTTGGCGTGAATATTCAGTAAAATGGACCATGTTGAATCACTTAAGGGTTCTCAGTAGCGGTGTGGCTTGCTATCTACTTACTTGGCTGTAAAGCATCATTCTTGATGCGAGTAAATCCTAAGCGAATGACATTTTACTCTGTGTCATTCGCTTTTTTGCTGGATGCCTTGCTAATTTAGCTTAAAGCGCGGTACTTGGAAAATTAAACATGCCATTGTCATTCTTTCTCGCTTCTTTAGGCGGTACTGCTTGAAGAACGTCCCAATGTTCTACGACCTTACCATTTTCGACTCGGAATAGATCGTAAAAGGCCATGTGTGTGCCATTGAATTCTCCTTCGCTGACGGCGAGAACAAAATTCCCTTCCCCTAAAACCGCATGTAAGGTTTCATATCGTATGGTTTGACCTTGTGCAATCATGGCCTTGAAACCTTCTAGTAAAGTGTTGAGACCGTCACCAAACCATGGGTTATGTTGTAAATAGGTTTTCTCGCTAATAAACTGGTTGGCCTTATTAAACTCGCCTTTTAAAAACAGAGTCTCGACCATTTCTTTTACCAACTTTTTGTTGTTTTCCGTTAGTGCCAAATCGGTAATTTTCGTTGTGCCATCATACATGGTACGGCCACTGGCATTAGGTTTAGCACTGGGTTGGATAGCGTCCCAATGTTCTACAATCAACCCCTCTTCAAAGCGAAAAATATCAAATACAACCCCATTAAAGCTTTTTACATAAGAGTGCGTAACAACATAATCACCATCGGAAAATGCGCGAACTATGCTTGATTCTTTTTGCTCAACTGTTGGCATTTTATCTAAGAAATCCAAAAGACCGGATTTGCCTGTTGCTACGGATTGATTGTGTTGTATGTATTTTTCATCACTTATGTAGCTAAGTGGAGACAAATCTGTTGTACCAAGACTGTCTAGTACGGCAACCGCTTTTTGTTGATTGCTAAGTTCTGGGTGAGAATGGTTTGTACTGCATGCGCTAAGGAACAAAGCTGACCCCATCAATAAGCTGGTCAGAGTGATGTTTTTTGAATGGGGACTTTTTGAGAGTGGGAACATAAGGTTTACCTCTTACTGAAAGTATTGTTTCAAAACAACTGGATTGATGTTTTTCAATAGCAGTATTGTTTCTTACAAAAGCCATGGAATAAAAGGTAATACTGTGTCTTTTTAGGGTTAATCCCTAACCTTTAGAAAGATAAAGCAACCTAAATTGATGCGGAGTGTAGCCTATTTGTCGTTTAAAAAATTTATTGAAATTAGTGCTTTCTTGAAAGCCAAGCGATAGCGCTATGTAAAATAATGGTTTTTCTTCAGTTAATAATAGACGTTTGGCTTCTAGCGTAACAAAGTCGTCGATCAGTGCTTTGGCTGTTTGCTGGGTAAATGTCTTACACAGATTGTTGAGTGTTTTATAGCTGATGCCTAGTCGTTTCGCATAATGTTTGGCGTCACGTGTTTGATGAAATTCATTTTCAAGAAAGTGTCTAAAGTTGAGGTAGGTTTGTGTGGATTGTTCCGACTGAGTGGCATGTAGCTTAGGCCAGCTTTGAAATACTAAATTGAGCAGGGCGGAAAGTAGTAAATAGGGGAATCTGACCGATTCTTTGGTGCGATTTTGTTCCGTGGCTAATATTTCTACTAGGTTAAGACAGTTTTTAAAATCTTCTGTTTCAAGGGTGTGCATGGGCTCATAGAGTGTCCCCCAATGGCGTATTCGTGATTCTACCAATTCAGGCCAGACCTCTTCAGAAAGAAATAATAAGTAGCCTTTGGCGTTGCTGGTGTGCTTTTTAAAAGCATGTACTTGATTTTTATGAATCATCATAGTGTGTTGTGCAGAAAGAGAAATGTCTTTGCCATCGTATTGGTGGCGAAATTCACCTTCGGTGATAAGAAACAAAAGGTGGAAATTTAATCTATGAGGCTGGGTAGGAGAGGCTTGTTCAGATACTTTAGAGGTGGATATAGGAATTTTAGATAATAAATCCTCAAGCTTAGTTACTTCAAAATGGCGAGTTTGTTGCTTTGTTTTATGGAATTCAACTTTAGGCAGATCTCTCGATTCAATGGCATGCTTCATTAAAGATAATCGCTCTTTTTTATTTAGGGCAGCGCGGAAGCACCTTACAGCGCGGAAGCACCTTACCTTAGTACGTTAACCTGAAATTCATAGTAAGCAGCATAAAATATCCTTTTTAGATGGTAAACTCTGCCTTACTCTTGTTTAAAACAAAATTTAATAATACGAGTGTCCGTGGTTTAAGTTGGAGAGTAACATGGCAAAACTGGGTGTAAATCAGGGTCAATTAGCGGCCTGTTCGAATAAACCAAATTGTGTCAGTAGCCAAGCGCAAGATAGAGAGCACTACATTGATCCCTTATTGTTTCCAGGTCAGCTTCATCAAGCATATGAAGCCATAGAAACCATCCTAAAGGAAACAAAACGCGTGACTGTGGTGGCCAAGGAAACGAATTATCTGCGTGCGGAATTTAGATCCGCTTTGTTTCGGTTTGTCGATGACGTGGAATTTTATTTTGTAGAAGAGTCGCCAAATTTGACCACGATTCATATTCGTTCCGCTTCCAGAGTAGGGTATTCAGATTTGGGTGTGAATCGTAAACGAATGGAGACTGTTCGTACAATCTTGGTAGCACACTCTACTTCTTAATTTAGTGCTTAAAGGAATCCATGCAGTATGCTGTTTGACTTTCTTTTGTATTGGTATATTGCATTGAGTTTGCTGACCTTTGTAGCTTATGGGTTGGATAAATATGCCGCGATGCGTCAGCAATGGCGCGTTCAGGAATCCAGTTTGCACTTGTTGTCTTTATTTGGTGGCTGGATTGGCGCTTTACTTGGGCAAAAAGTATTTCGTCACAAAATCAGAAAAAAGCCTTTTCTATTGATCTTTTGGTTGACTGTGTTTATGAATTTACTCTTATTTGTATTAGCGGTCAGTACGGATTGGGGAAGGTTGGAATAAGCCCACCAACAAAGCCCCAACCTTGATCTTAACTGTTCGGGCGAATTAAATAGGGCAGTGTTCGGAAAAATCGACAGTCATTCGCTAAATAGGAGGGAGATTAAGATTTTATTGGCTTTTCCGCTTGGATTCTCTTCCTTCAAACCCTGTTCCGTTTTACTATTTATCAATTGAAAGAGCAGTTACTAATAATGGCTCCTTCTGTCTTTATTTAACTCAATTTAGGAAACACTAATGGCGGCTTTTGGTAGCGTTTTTATGCCCAAGATGGCAGTGGCGACATTCGAGAATAATCAGTGGAGTAAAGCAGAAATAGTTGCAGCGGATAGTATTCAAATGCATCCAGGCGCTCACGTCTTGCATTATTCCAGTACCTGCTTTGAAGGTTTGAAGGCATTTCGCCATGAAGACGGCAGTGTGCATGTGTTTCGAATGGACCAAAACGTCAAACGTCTCGCTCAAAGTAGCCGTTTATTATCCTTGCCAGAATTAGATGAAGCGCAAGTATCGCAAATGATTTTGGATGTGGTGGCCGAATTTGCCGATGAGGTACCAGCGCCTCCTGGTTCTATGTACATTCGTCCTACTCATATTGGTACGGAAGCGGCTATTGGTAAAGCAGCTGCCCCGACTGCGTCTTCCATGGTTTATGTTTTATTGTCTCCAGTAGGGGATTATTTTACTGGCGGAGCAAAAGCGTTACGCGTGTTATTGGACGAAGAAGGCATGCGTTGTGCTCCGCATATGGGCATGGTGAAAAGTGGTGGTAACTACGCCAGCGCTTTAGGACCTTTTACAAAAGCTCATCAAGAAGTGCAAGCAGACCAAATTTTGTTCTGTCCGAATGGGGATGTACAAGAAACTGGGGCAGCGAACTTCTTATTGATTGATGGTAATGAAATCATCACTAAAGGATTAGATACCAGCTTCTTGCATGGGGTGACACGCTCTTCTATTTTGACCATTGCCAAAGAGTTAGGCATGACGGTATCTGAGCGTGATGTTAGCGTAGATGAACTTTTAGAGCGCGCTGCGAAACCCGAAACAGAAGCAGTATTGTCTGGCACGGCTGCGGTATTGACGTCAGTAGGTACCTTTATTTATCGAGGTAAAGATCACAGTGTAGGCAGCGGTGAACCAGGACCCATTGCACAAAAACTACGTCAAGCATTGAATGATATTCAATGGGGTAAGACAGAAGACAAGCACAACTGGTTAACGAAAGTCGTTTAAATAGGTTTGTTGTCTATTAAAAAGCGCTTGAGGCTTATCTTGTTAGAAGGCCTCAAGCGCTTTTTTTGTTTGATAAGGCGTTAGAAGTTTAAACGTAATGATGCGAACATGGCATCATAGTTGCGATTTGCTATTTCAGCACTGTCGAAGTTAGCAGCCACAGAAAAGTTTTTCGTGACATAGTAGCGTGCAGCTACTGCAAAGCTGGAATCCGTTTCAGAAAATACATCGTCGTATTTGAGTTTACCTTCTAATTCGACTCGGTCAGAAATGGTGGTTCGTAAGCCTGCGCTTAGGCGGTAACCTGTGTCATCAGAGCGTCCAAAATCCACTTCAATATATTGCAGCTGGACAAAAATGTTAGACTGTCTTCCAACATTAGAATACAAGCCTGCGCCCACAGCCATAACGTCGATACTGCCATATTCTGTTGATTCGAATGCGATATAAGAGCTACCAGAAAGATCAAAAGCACCGGAAAGAGAGGTGTATTCATCATCAGAAGAGTCAACGTCTACGGTGCCTTTACCATAATCGAGAAAGGTAAAAATTGACTCTGCTTGTGTCACATTAGATAGGGTGAATGCAGCAGTCGCACATCCGACTAATAGCAGTTTGTTCATCTTCTTCTCCATTTCAATAAGGTCGCTTCTCTGCGGAAGCTGTTTTGTTTTCTATTAAGGAAGACTTATTCGTACCTTCCTTAAGTTTGTCGACTCTTTTTGTTTAAAGTTTAAGTAGTTGGCGTTTTATTTTGATGGCAAAAGGTTTTTTCGTTATAAATGAAACACTAACAGTGAACTAAGAAGTTGGATAAAAGGATGAAAGCTTTACTAAAACAGATTTGTACTCCTATTCTAAAACCCTTTGAGAATGGTACAGGGGAATTTGACTACAAACCTTCCCATCGTAAGGTCTTGTTGTTTCTTGGCATTTTGTGTTTAGTGATTGCCGCAATTTCCGTTTATGTTGCCTTATTAACGGGCCAAGTAGCTGGCATCATTCCAGTTATCTTGTTTGGTGTGACCGGTCTGGTGTGTGAAGTGGTTGGGTTATTGGGCAGTGATCGAGCCGTAGCGCGCATTTGGAAACGTCATTAGAAGAGTAATATTGCAATATTTGCAGAAAGGCAGCCTATGCTGCCTTTCTGTTTTTGCTGAAGATCTTAGTGGCGCTTGCCTTTACCTGGCTTGTCACAATCTCTCGCGCGTTCTTGTTGCAATTCAAAGAACTTAGTTTTTTGCTCCGGCGTTAATATGCTTAGCATTTTATGTTGTTGACTCAACATATTCACTTGGCGTTCAATACGTTTTTCGCTCATTTCTTTAGCCAATTCAATGGCCTTAGCTGAGTCAAAAGTGTCTGCCATCATTAGCTCTTTTAATTGGTTCATATGTGCTTCACGAGCGGCCGTGTCTGGCTTCGGTGCCTTTTCAAACTTGGCTTTCATTGCATCGCGATGAGCTTTGCGCAGTTCTTTTAATTGCTCTTTTTGATTATCGGTTAGGGCTAATTCCTTCATCATGCCACGATCAAAATCGCCCATACGGCATTCTTGTTGTGGCCCACGTGGGCCTTTGTGACCTTTGTTATCATACGCAAAACTGGTGCTTGCACCCAATGTTAAAGGTAGAACAAGGGAAGCGATGATAAGTTGCTTAGTAAATTTCATTGTCTGATCCTCAATATAATGACAGATTAGTTTTTTGGGCAGCGTTCGAATGCATGAGAATTAGATTAGGATTTGCTGGGTAAATCGCGGTCTGAGCATGGTAAAGTATCGTAAAATGTAAAAATCAAGCGCTATTTCAACGTAAAATAGGTTGCAGGTTCAGAAAGGTTTGAGAAGAAGATGACACATATTTTAATCATTGATGATGATAATGAGTTGAGTGATTTGCTTAAGGAAGTTTTGTCGTTTGAAAACTTTCAAGTGTCGACTGCCTACGATGGTGAGGCTGGTTTACTTGCAATGAGTGATACTGTGGATTTGGTTCTGTTGGATGTGATGATGCCCAGATTGAATGGGTTCGATACGTTAAAACGACTGAGAGAAAAATGGTCTGTCCCAGTGCTGATGTTGACCGCAAAAGGCGACGAAATTGATCGTGTGGTGGGGTTAGAGTTAGGCGCAGACGATTATCTACCTAAGCCTTTTAGTGAAAGAGAATTATTGGCGCGTATTCGCGCTATTTTGCGTCGAACCCAAGCGCCAGTGGTCAGCGAAAAAGAAAAGCTGTCAGACGGCTTTGAGTATTACGATCTGAAATTGTTCCCGGGAAGATTAGAAGCCTATTGCCAAGGGACATTATTGGATTTAACCAGCACGGAATTTGCCTTGCTATATTATTTCTTACAACGTCCAGGGCAGGTATTGAGGAAAGAAGATTTGAGTCTTGAGGTGTTGGGTAAACGTCTCTCAGCATTCGATAGAGCCGTGGACATGCACGTCTCCAATTTACGAAAAAAGTTGCCTAATTGGGATAATGGTAAGGTGCGAATCAAAACCTTACGTGGCCGGGGGTATTTATTGGTCGAGGGGAGCTGATGAGATTGCCCAAAATCACCAGTTTGTATGGTCGAATATTCGCTATTTTCTGGTTTACTATGTTCCTTATCGTGATGGCTGTGCTTACCCTACCACATCTTGATCCTCGTAAAAGTCGTGCGATTTCACCTCATCATTATGGGGTGATGCTCAAGATTCGTGATCGATTGGAAGATCGCTTTGCCGATGCGCAAAGCATTGAACCTGTTATTAAGCTATTGGAAGGTCGTCCACAGCGTCAAAAAGATAAAGATGATCGTCGTATGAGTTTGTTTTTAACGGACCTCGATGGCAATGTATTGACCTTGCTAGAACGTCCTGACTTTATTGACCGTTCTTTACGTAACTTTGTTTCTAGTATAAATAACCCAGAAATACCGCGTCAGCGTCTGTATGGAAAAATGATGTTTTCTGGGCCTATTCCTATTTATCTTGCTCATCAAGATTTATATCTGATCATTGCCAATCGTTGGAATGAACCGCCGCATTTTTTATTGCAATTGTTTGATCATCCATTGCGCTTGTTATTGCTTGTGATGTTGGTCAGTACGCCATTTTTATTGTGGCTTGCGTGGGCATTAAGTCAGCCTGCTAGGCGTTTAGAGAAGGCCGCAAAACGTGTGTCACAAGGTGTGTTTGAAACCGATCCGACATTGGAAAAAGGGCCGCAGGAATTTCGACAGGCGGGTGCCAGCTTCAATCAAATGGTAGAAGCTGTGAATATGATGATCAGCCGCCAACAAAGGTTGTTATCGGATATCTCACATGAACTTAGATCTCCGCTCACTCGCTTGCGTATGGCACAAGCTTTGGCGTCTCGTAAACAAGGAGATAGTCTTGAACTTGAGCGAATTGATCTTGAAGCGCAGCGACTGGAACAAATGATTTTCAAATTATTGGAATTGTCCAGCTTACAAGTTGACAGTCATCTGATTCGTGAACGCCAGCCCTTATCTAGTGTATTTGAAGAGATGTTTGCAGACAGTAAGTTTGAAGCAGAACAAATGCACAAAGTGTTGGAGTTACCGGACATTCCGAATCGCGATATTCTGTGTCATCTACAATTATTAATGAGTGCATTAGAAAACATTATACGTAACGCCATTTATTACAGCAAAAGTACCGTAAAAGTGTCTTTGACATTGCAGGCGAATCGTCTTTTGGTGGGGGTTGAAGACGATGGTGATGGTGTTCCTGAGAAAGAACTGGAATCTATTTTTCGACCTTTCTATCGAGTATCCACGGCTCGAGATCGCCATTCTGGTGGCACAGGGTTAGGCTTGGCCATTTCAGAAAATGCGATTCGTCAGCACAATGGCAGCATACAAGCTAAGAAAAGCTCCCTTGGAGGATTATTGGTTGAGGTGGTTTTGCCCTTGTCTTAACGAGGAAGGTGGTCTTTGATCATTAACAGGGTCGAAAGATGAAAAATGGGAAGCCAATTGGCTTCCCATTTTTATTGGTTGTTTTTTGTCCTATACAAAAACAAAAAACTTTGCGATAAACAAGGCCGCCAAAGCGTAAACAGCAAGGCTAACTTGTTTGCCTTGTCCTGAAAGAAGCTTGATGACGGCATAGCTGATGAATGACAAGGCGATGCCATCGGCAATGGAGTAGGTCAACGGCATGGTAAATGCGGCGATTAACACCGGTGCCGCTTCAGAGATGTCATCCCATTCAACCCGTGCCAGGCTACTGGTCATCAAGACAGCGACATACAAAAGTGCGCCAGCGGTTGCATAAGCTGGGATAGAGCCTGCTAATGGAGCAAAGAACAAGCTCAGCAAAAATAAGACTGCAACCACTACAGCGGTAAGGCCAGTGCGACCACCTGCTGCCACGCCCGATGCACTTTCAATGTAGCTGGTGGTAGAAGAGGTGCCCAAAGCGGCACCAGCAACGGTCGCAGTTGAATCCGCTAATAGCGCTTTTTTCAAGCGGGGTAGGTTGCCATTCTTATCCAATAAACCACCACGTTGGCCCACGCCGATTAAGGTGCCAGAGGTATCAAATAGGTCGACGAAGAAGAAAGCGAATACCACACTGATCATGGATATTTGGAAAGCGCCTTCAATGTCCATGGCCAAGAAAGTGGGGGCAATAGAAGGTGGCATAGACATCAAACCACCAAATTGACTTTGGCCTAACACCATAGACAAGAGTGTAATGATTAAAATACCAATCATTACTGCACCAGTGACGTTAAGGTAGGCTAGAGCACAAATAATGAAAAAGCCCATGAGACCGAAAATAGCGGAAGGAGAAGACAGGTCTCCTAGGGCCACTATGGTGGCAGGATTTTTGATGATGATGCCAGCGTTTTGCAAAGCGATCATGGCCAAGAATAAACCAATACCAGCAGCAATACCTAACTTCAAAGAAGACGGAATGGCATTAATAACCCATTCACGAATACGGAACACACTGATCAGGATAAACAAGATACCGGATAAGAATACCGCGCCTAACGCTTGCTCCCAAGAATAGCCCATGCCCAATACCACACCATAGGTGAAAAAAGCATTGAGGCCCATACCTGGAGCCATTGCAATAGGATAATTAGCGTACAATCCCATGATGAAACAGCCGATTGCTGCTGCGAGACAGGTGGCAACAAATACTGCGCCTGAATCCATGCCCGCTTGAGACAAAATAGAAGGGTTTACGAAAATGATGTAAGCCATGGTTAGGAAGGTGGTAATACCGCCAACCACTTCGTTGCGCACATTGGTATTATGTGCTTTTAGTTGAAATAAACGTTCAAGCATTGAATTGCCTTAATTGTGGTTTAGTTTTAAGGGTTAAAAAAACGGCGTAAGTATAAAAAAATAAGTGCACTTTGTGCAGACAATATTGCAAAAAATTGACTGCACAAAGAGGAGGGTTATTTATGAAAGTCGATGGCGCCTACATCTGCTACATGAGGGCTGTTAAAGGCCATGGCAGCTTGGTGTTCAGGATGACTTTGATAGTGTCTTAAATCCTCAAGGGAATCAAACTGCATATCCAAGATGAGATCCCAGCTGCGATTTTCTTTTAACTCATCTCGGCCAATGTGCAGTGCTTTTATTTCTACAATGCTGTGTCTCAAGGCCTGCATTTTTTCAATAAAAGAATTAATGTGTGCACCCGGGACATTGTCCTGATACTTAATAAAGACATAATGTTGTAGCATGGTATTCCTTCAAATCAATCTAAGAGGCCTTACGTTTTTGGCTTTGAGTTGGTGTGGCTACGTCTACCGTTGGGGAAGCGTTATTAAGCGCCTCCATTGCATAACCTGCTGCGGCTTTGTACTTAGCCATTAAGTCTTGACGTTCTTGAGCGGGGAAAACGGCCTCAATATCGTCAAAGACACCACCGCAACGTTTGTCCAGTTCGTTCAAAATCACAAAGGGTCCAGCACCTCGATTGCGTAAGACAACGGCAGAAATATCCTCACACAAGGTGTTATTGAATTCATTGAGGGCGGTTTGGGTTGCACCGAATTTGAGTATGGCTGCCCCAAGTACGCGAGCATCGACAATTGCTTGACTGGCACCATTGGAACCTGTCGGATACATAATGTGAGCAGCGTCTCCCATCAATGCTACATTACCTTCTACCCAGCTTGGCACCGGGTCTCTGTCTATCATTGGGTATTCAAAGACTTCTTGCGCACCTCTTAACAAGCCTTGAATGTCGACCCAGTCATAATTCCAATCGTCGAAATGATGGATGAAATCCTCTAACTCGACTTTTTTATTCCAGTCGCCACTGGTCCAACCTGCTGAATTGTCCATGGTGACTTCGGCAATCCAATTAATGGTAGCGAGACCTGTTTGGGGATCGGCTGGTGTAATTGGATAGAAGACAATTCTGTGATGGTGTGTGCCTAAGCCGACGAATGAAGCACCTGTGCGAATGGGCTTGGCTTGAGTCGTGCCTCGCCACATCACTGCACCACCCCAATGAATAGGCGGTTGCTGAGGGTACATTTGGGCACGTACCGCGGAGTGAAGTCCGTCGGCCGCAATCAGTAAGGATCCTTCTAATTGAATTTCTTCCCCGTTTGTTAAGCTGACAGTGGCGATCACGCCATCTGCCGTATTTTGGTAATGAGTGATTTTATGACCGGTTTTAATCTTGTCGTTACCAAGACGTTCTAAAGCAGTGCGATACAGTAGCATTTGTAACTCACCACGATGCACGGAATATTGTGGCCAGTGATATCCCGCGTCTATGCCTCGCGGCTCACTGTACACCTCTTTGCCGTTGAGTCCTACTAAGGTCCATTCTTTGGTTTGAATACCAATGGTATCGAGATAGCTTTGGCCTAAGCCAAGATCATACAATTCCCGCACGGCGTTAGGTTGGATATTGATACCAACGCCAAGGGGTTTTAATTCCGCAACGGATTCCAATACTAGACAAGGTTGGCCGATTTGATGAAGTGTTAAGGCTAGTGCCAATCCACCAATACCACCACCAGCGATCAGGATAGGTTTTTTGTTATTAGAGGTCGTGTTGCTATTTTTGTTATTAGAGGTCATGTAGCTAGAGGTCATAGTTGAGAGGATCCACAGTTTTATCTTTAAACGGTTATTATCCCTAACACTGTCTCCCTATACAATCGCGTATTTGTCCACTATCACCATTGTTCGATGCGATAGCCTTGTTCAGACAATGTCCTTAAGACGCTGTCTGGGCCAGCCAAGTGTAAAGCACCAACCATAATGAACTCTATTTGAGGAGTATTGAGCATTTGTTTTATTTGGGGCGCCCATTGCGCATTGCGTTGGGTGAGGAGGGCATAATAAACGTCGGGATAATCCGTTTTAAACTCCATTATTTCATTCTCATTTAATGCCTCTAACTTCCCAGAGCGCCAGCTTTTTTTAATTTTAGTCATAGTGCTAGGGAGGTCGTTGATGTCGTCTAAAGTATAGTGAATTATGGTGTTTGCCCCTATGTGGTTAAGACTATTGAGCAGGGCAATTTGCTCTTCTGGTGTCTCCAGCCAGAGCTGCGTTTTGCCATCTTGTTGGGCTTTTTTAGCAAAGTGAAGATCGACCCCTTCCTGAGTCATACCAAATTCATTGAGTGCCTGTAAGGTTAAAAAGAATGATAAAGCAGCAGGTGTGAAGTTTTCGACTCGGCTGTAAGGAATTTGGTGACGAGCTAAGTAGTCACTGAGTCGCATAAAGGTGATTTTATCCAAATACTGATGAAGTTTGTCATCATTTGGAAGCATCATTACCGATTGAAGTTGGCGTTGAAAACGGCCTTGGTTTAAGGCATTAAGGTTGGTTTCAAAAACGACAACATCCGCACTTTGATAAGCCTGATCATAAGCTGAGGGTAAAGGATAATCCTCTGGACTCAACACATGTATGGTTCCTCCTAAGAAGATATGACTGTTATCACTTGATATCTTCCATACCGATGCGCCATGAGCGGGTAAGACTAAACTGGTGATTAGCGTGATTAGGCATTTAATTGAGCTCTTCATCATGACTTCGTCTATATTAGAAACTGATGTCATGCAGAGTATCAATAAGAGGGAACTAGGAACAAGTATATGGCGATTTTTAGGAGGGCAAACATCATTTTGCTTGATGATCTTTGTTAGTCTGCTGTTTTGTCAAAAGGATTTAGATGCTTTTGCTTCGAATTGGTTTTGTACCATGATGCTTTTTTATAGGGTGCTGAATATATTAGCTTTATTGAGTTTTAAAAATACTTTTAGGGTGTTATTGGGGCATCTTGAATCAAGCATAAATCCCAGTGTTTTTGGCTCTGGTGTATTTTGTCATTAACTTTGGCATCTTTTGTTATTGAGAGAATGGGCTTTATAGACGAATCTTTCTAGTATCGAAAGGGTTCGTTCTGGAACGCTTCCACAAAAACAATAAGAGGTTATAGGCCATGCCTGAATACAAAGCGCCTTTGCGCGATATTAAATTTGTCACAGAAGAAGTTCTGGATATTTACGGTCATTACGCAAAGTTACCTGGTGCAGAAGAAGCCACACCAGATATGGTGTCTGCGATTCTAGAAGAAGGTGCCAAGTTTGCTGAGCGTGTTCTTTCTCCTCTAAACCGTATAGGCGATCAGCAAGGTTGCCAATTCAACGACGGTGTCGTCACAACACCTGAAGGTTTTAAAGAAGCTTACCAGCAATACGTTGAAGGTGGTTGGCCGTCTTTGTCTCACCCTGAAGAAATGGGTGGACAGGGTTTACCAGATTCGCTTGGTATGTTGGTCACCGAAATGATCTCCACATCTAACTGGTCTTGGGGTATGTACCCAGGTTTGAGTCATGGCGCAATGAACACCATTGAACAACATGGTACGGATGAGCAGAAACAAACTTACCTGACTAAACTCGTGTCTGGTGAGTGGACAGGTACCATGTGTTTGACAGAACCACATTGCGGTACGGATTTGGGCATGTTGAAAACCAAGGCTGAGCCGCAAGAAGATGGCAGTTACGCTATTACAGGTACGAAAATCTTTATCTCTGCTGGTGAACATGATATGGCAGAGAACATAGTTCACATTGTATTGGCGCGATTGCCAGATGCACCAGCGGGTACCAAAGGCATCTCATTGTTTATCGTCCCTAAGTTTAACGTGGATGACGCAGGTGAAAAAGCCGATCGTAATCAATTGGCGTGTGGTTCCATCGAACATAAGATGGGCATCCATGGTAACGCAACTTGTGTGATGAATTTTGATGGTGCTAAAGGCTTCTTGATTGGACCACCAAACCGTGGCTTGAACTGCATGTTTACCTTTATGAATGCGGCGCGTTTGGGTACGGCAATGCAAGGTTTGGCGCATTCTGAGTGGGCGCTACAAAACTCGGTTGCTTACGCCAAAGACCGTTTGCAAATGCGTGCTCTATCTGGTGCTAAAGCGCCTGAAAAAGCCGCAGATCCAATTATCGTTCACCCAGATGTGCGTCGTATGCTGCTGACGCAAAAAGCCTTCGCTGAAGGTGGTCGTGCGATGATCCATTACTGCTCAATGTTGGTTGATAGCACCAAACACGGCAGCAAAGAAGAGAAAGAAGAAGCAGAAGAGTTGATGTCCTTGTTGACGCCAATTGCCAAAGCCTTCTTGACAGAAACCGGCTTCGAAGCGGCCAACCACGGTTTGCAGGTTTTCGGTGGTCACGGTTTCATTGCTGAATGGGGTATGGAACAAAACGTACGTGATTGTCGTATTGCTATGTTGTATGAAGGTACAACGGGCATTCAGGCTCTTGATCTATTGGGTCGTAAAGTGCTGATGACGCAAGGTGCAACCCTACGTCGCTTCACTAAGATTGTTCATAAGTTCTGTAAAGAGCACAAAGGTGACAAGCGCTTCAAGTCTTACATCTCCGCACTGGATAAATTGAACAGCGAGTGGGGCGATGTGACCATGAAAATTGGCATGAAAGCCATGCGCAACAAAGAAGAAGTGGGTGCTGCGTCGGTGGATTACCTTATGTTCTCAGGTTATGTTGTCTTGGCTTACTTCTGGGCTCGTATGGCAATTACGGCGAAAAACAAGCTAGACGAAGGAACAAATGAAGTCGGTTTCTACACTGCTAAGCTGCAGACAGCTACTTTCTACTATGATCGTATTTTGCCGCGTACCAAAGCGCATGTAGAAGCCATGTTGTCTGGTGCTGATAATTTACTGGATATGGACGAAGATAACTTCCTATTCCTAAATGCTTAACAGTAAAAATAGCTGCCCTGATATCAGGGCAGCAAAAGACAGAATAAAACGAGGTGTGTTATGAGCGATGCTAAAGCTGTTTTTGATTCTATGTTAAATCGTTTCGATGCTGACGAAGCGGATGACATGGAAGCGGTTTTTCAATTTGATTTAGATGATGCTGATAGTTATTACCTAAGCATTGATGAAGGTAAATGCGACATGGGCGAAGGAGAGCATGATGATCCTACTGTTACTCTCAGCATGGATCTTGCGACATTGAAAGACGTAATGAGTGGTGAATTAGATGGCATGCAAGCCTTCATGCAAGGTAAAATCCGTGCAGATGGAGACATCATGCTAGCAACAAAGTTGACGCAAATTTTCCCCCAGTAAAAAGAAAATTGCAGAAAACTTTTCAGCTCAACTGCTAAACTTGCGGTTGGGCTTTTGTATTTGATTCTCTCCAACATAAAAAAAACAACTGGAGCTTTTTATGACAATGGATACTTCTCCTCATAACAACGCAGATAACGAGAAAATGCCAGGAAGCTATTTACCAGATTCGCTCAATCCTAGTGGCTATCAATGTCTAACGGATGTACTGGCTAATGCGGTAGATAAATATTCCGATTTGCCCGCTTATACCAGTGTGGGTCGTACCCTCACATACCGTGAACTGAATGAAAAATCTGATGAGTTCGCAGCTTACTTACAAAACGAAACCGATTTGTTACCCGGTGATCGTATTGCCATTCAATTACCTAATATCATCCAGTATCCGATTGTACTTTTTGGTGCCATGAAAGCGGGTATGGTGGTGGTCAATACCAATCCACTTTATACCCCGAAAGAGCTGGAGCACCAGTTTAATGATGCCAATGTAAAAGCCTTGGTGGTGTTCGCCAATATGGCGAGTAACGTGGAAAAAATTCTGGCTCAAACCAGCATTCAGCACGTTATTATCACGCAGATTGCTGATCTACATTCACCCGTAAAACGTTTGTTGGTGAATTCGGTGGTCAAATACGTCAAGAAGATGGTACCACCATATCACATTCAAGGAGCGCTAACCCTTAATCAAGCCTTGGCCAAAGGGCGTGGTAAAAGTGTCAAAACCGTCTCACTTAAACCCGCTGAGATTGCCGTGTTGCAATATACCGGTGGTACGACTGGGGTGGCCAAAGGCGCCATGCTGACAAACGCTAACTTGTTAGCCAATATGTATCAATTAAGTTCGCGCTTAGAGACCATCATTGAAGAACGAACAGAAACCTACATCGCACCTTTACCCTTGTATCATATCTATGCTTTCTTGATTCATGGCTTAACCTTGCTTGAACGCGGTGCGCACAGTATTTTGATCCCGAATCCACGAGATTTACCTGGGTTTGTTAGCGAATTGAAAAAGTGGAAGTTCACCGGTTTTGTTGGCCTGAATACCTTATTTGTTGGGCTTTGCAACCGTGAAGATTTCCGCGCTTTGGATTTTTCCGGCTTGAAGTTGACTTGTTCTGGTGGCATGCCTTTGACTCATGCTGCAGCAGATGAGTGGAAGCGTATTACGGGTTGCCAAGTGGTTGAAGGCTATGGTCTTACCGAAACGTCACCTGTGGTGTCTTTCAATCCAATAGGTAAAGAACGCATTGGTACCATTGGTTTGCCTGTGGGTGAAACCGACATCAAGATTCAAGGTGATAATGGTGAGGCATTGCCACAAGGCGAATCCGGTATGTTGTGTGTGCGTGGCCCGCAAGTGATGAAGGGCTATTGGAATCGTGAGGATGCGACCCGTGAGGTCATGACCGAAGATGGTTTCCTCATCACGGGTGACATCGCCATGCAGCATGAAGATGGTTATTTGCAAATCGTTGATCGCGCTAAAGATATGATCATAGTGTCTGGTTTCAATGTATATCCAACAGAAGTGGAAGATTGCATTTCCTCCCATCCTTCGATTCTTGAATCGGCTGCCATCGGCGTGCCGGATGATAAAACAGGTGAAGCGGTAAAAGCTTTCGTCGTGATGAAAGCGGATGAAACCATTGATATAGAAACACTGAGAGCATTTTGTAAGGAGCATTTGGCTGCCTACAAGGTGCCCAAGCACATTGAAGTACGTACTGAACTGCCTAAGACGAATGTCGGTAAAGTATTACGTCGTGCTTTGCGCGAAGAAATGGCAGGCTAAGCGCATTTTTTATTTCTGTGAGACAGCAGCTAACTTGCTTGTCTCACAGTCCCCCTTTCTACACGCCTTTCCTAGGAGAGAATGATGACGCAAGTGAAACGTCAGTTGCTGCATCGTCGTCGTATTGAGTCATATGGTTTCTTGCGTGACGACGGTTTGTGGGAAGTCGAAGCCACTATGCAAGACCTTAAAGCTCATGATGTTCATCGGGAATACGATGGCAGCCTGGTACCTAAAGACACGCCTTTTCATGATATGTATGTGCGTTTAACCCTGGATGATCACTTTCTAATAAAAGACATTGAAGTTTCTATGGATGCCTTTCCTTTTCCTGGTTGTGGTAGTGCGGTGCCGTCTTTTGATGTGGTGAAAGGGACACGTATTGGTCCCGGTTGGAATCGTTGGTTAAAGGAAACCTTTGCCGATAAGTCTGGTTGTACTCATGTGCTGGAGTTATTGCCAGTCGCGGCCACCACAGCATTTCAGACCATGTGGCAGCCGTTAAGCGAAAAATACCCGCAGCAAGTGCCTATGGCGATTGGCAAGTTGGTGAATACTTGTCGAGGCTGGGCTGACGATGGTCCTATGGTGAAAAAGTTGTTAGATGAGCAAGTATTAACATTGCCAGTAGGGGAGACCTCCTAATGAGTGAATTTGTAACGGAAAAAATCGAAGCGGGAGTGCAATACATTTGCCTCAACCGCACAGATAAAAAAAATGCGATTACCTTAGAAATGTATCAGGCATTAACTGAGTTATTGCATTTTGCTGAACAGAACTCTGAGGTAAAGGCCAGTATGATCTTTGGTGCTGGAGACGACTTCTCTTCGGGTAATGACATCAAAGAGTTTATACAAATCGCTCAAACACCTGAGAAAATGGAATCCATCATGGCATTTTTGCAAATGCTCAGTGGCTATAAAAAACCTCTGTTAGCGGGTGTGGAAGGTCGTGCTGTTGGAGTTGGTGCAACTATGCTATTGCATTGTGACATGGTGGTGGCGTCACGCAGTGCCAAATTGCAATTTCCGTTTGTGCAACTTGGTGTTGTGCCTGAAGCGGCATCCAGTCACCTTTTACCGCAATTGGTAGGTCATCAAAAAGCTTTTGAAATGCTTATTTTAGGTGATTTTATTGACGCAAAAGAAGCCCATGATATGAAAATGCTTAATCATTTGTGTGAACCGGGTGAGGCATTTCAGGTGGCACAAATGTACGCTCAGAAAATAGCTGCTTTACCCGTGGAAGCGGTGGCATTGAGCAAGGATTTATTAAAGTATCGTGAGCAAGACGATGTACAAATGGCGTTGATGCGTGAAGGACGTATCTTCAAGGACAGATTAAAATCCCAAGAAGCCTATCAGGCCTTTGCTGCTTTTTTATCGCGAAATAAATAAAGTAATGCTTGATATCCAAAGCCTCATCACAGATGGGGCTTTTTTGTTGCGTGCAGAATAAATTTTGTTTTCAACATACACTGCGTTTTTTTCCATAAATTGCGGCTACACTCAAAAGAAGAAAGAGCATGAGATAAACTAACAAAATCCATCCATGATTATTTTTGTTAGTTAACTGGCGCTTTTTTGTTATTGATGAAAATCGCTCTCAAACTAATATAGACTGCAAGAAAATAATAAATACGAGGGACTTATGAAAATCCTAGTTTCTGTTAAACGCGTTATTGATTATAACGTCAAAGTTCGTGTCAAAGCCGACCAGACTGCGGTCGATCTTACGAATGTTAAAATGTCTATGAATCCCTTCTGTGAAATCGCTGTAGAAGAGGCTATTCGCCTGAAAGAAAAAGGCATAGCGTCGGAAGTGGTGGCGGTTTCCATCGGTTCTAAAGCTTGCCAAGAAACCTTGCGTACG
Source organism: Marinomonas sp. THO17 (assembly GCF_040436405.1). Classification (NCBI taxonomy): domain Bacteria; kingdom Pseudomonadati; phylum Pseudomonadota; class Gammaproteobacteria; order Oceanospirillales; family Oceanospirillaceae; genus Marinomonas; species Marinomonas sp. THO17. The sequence goes on from NZ_AP031575.1 coordinate 3,870,604, forward strand.
GCGCTTGCTTTGGGTGCTGATCGTGCCATTCAAGTAGAAGCAGAAGATGATGTGGATTCCCTTTCAGTAGCGAAATTGTTAGCAAAAGTAGCGCAAGAAGAAGCCGCAGATTTGATTATTATGGGGAAACAGGCGATCGATTCTGATAATAATCAGACGGGTCAAATGCTGGCCGCATTATTAGATTATCCTCAGGCGACATTTGCTTCTGAAGTGGTGATTGAAAATGGTGAAGCGCAAGTGACTCGTGAAATTGACGGTGGACTACAAACCCTTGCGGTGACTTTGCCAGCGGTAGTCACAACGGATCTACGTTTGAATGAGCCGCGTTTTGCTTCCTTGCCAAACATAATGAAAGCTAAAAGAAAGCCTCTGGATGTGAAAACACCTGCAGACTTAGGGGTAGAAATTCGCTCTAACGTAAGTGTGGTGTCGGTTACGCCACCGCCTGAACGTGCTGGTGGCATCAAAGTAGGCTCAGTCACTGAGTTGGTAGACAAACTTAAAAATGAAGCGAAGGTGGTGTCATGAGTATTTTAGTCATTGCTGAACACGATAATAAGTCTCTTAAACCTGCCACGCTAAACACAGTGACGGCTGCGTCACAAATTGGTGGTGATATTCATTTGTTGGTGTCGGGCTTTGAGTGCCAAACGGTTGTTGAACAAGCGTCTTCGGTTGCTGGGGTGGCGAAAGTATTGGTTGCCGATCATCAAGCATACGAACATCAGTTGGCCGAAAACACGTCTAAGCTGATTCTAGATGTGGCAGAAGGTTACACACACATTCTAGCGCCGGCGACAACAACGGGCAAAAACCTTTTACCACGCGTTGCCGCCTTGTTAGACGTTGCACAATTGTCTGACGTGATCAAAGTAGAAGCGGCAGATACCTTTGTTCGTCCTATCTACGCTGGTAATGCCATTGCTACGGTGAAATCATCGGATGCAGTAAAGGTGATGACGGTGCGTGCTACAGGCTTTGATGCTGCTGCAAGCGAAGGCGGTAGTGCAGAGCGTGAAGTGCTAACACAAGCTATTGTGGCGGATAAGAGCCGTTTTGTGAAAGAAGAATTGGCGGAATCGGATCGTCCAGAGTTAACGGCAGCGAAAGTGGTGGTGTCTGGTGGCCGAGGTATGGGTAATGGCGACAATTTCAAATTACTCGAAGGTGTGGCGGACAAACTGGGAGCTGCCGTTGGTGCTTCTCGTGCTGCAGTCGACGCGGGTTTTGTGCCGAACGATTGGCAAGTCGGTCAAACAGGGAAAACCGTTGCGCCAGATTTGTATATTGCGGTTGGTATTTCCGGTGCCATTCAACATTTGGCGGGTATGAAGGATTCCAAAGTTATTGTGGCGATCAACAAAGATGAAGAAGCGCCTATTTTCCAAGTGGCTGATTACGGTCTGGTAGCGGACTTGTTCGAAGCCGTACCAGAACTGGAAGGCAATCTATAAGCACCCTTTAGGGAAAACGATCTAATCTGTGCCCAGTTTATGTGTATTGAACTGGGTCATAATAAAAATAATTGGAGACCAGCATGATTTTCGAAGGACAAGCAGTCAAGGTTGCAGTCGATGATGCCGGTGTGGCAACCGTCACTCTGGATTTGGCTGGTGAGTCAGTTAACAAGTTTAACAGTCTTACCTTAAGCGAGCTGTCAAAGGCCGTTGATACTCTAAAGCAAACTGACGATCTAAAAGGCGTTGTCTTTGCCAGTGCAAAAGACGTGTTTGTTGTCGGTGCCGACATCACCGAGTTTATGACTTGGTTTAAGCTCTCTGATGAAGAGTTAACAGATAAATTGCGCGATGCACACAACATTTTTAACGATATTTCTAACTTACCATGTCCAACGGTTGCAGCCATTAACGGTATTGCATTAGGCGGTGGGATGGAATTGGTGTTGTCTTGTGATTATCGTGTGATGGCCGATTCAGCGAAAATTGGTCTTCCTGAAACCCAGTTAGGTATCTATCCAGGTTGGGGGGGGACGGTGCGTCTACCTCGCCTCATTGGTGTGGACAATGCCTGTGAATGGATTTGTGGCGGCGCACAAAAACGCAGTGCGGATGCTATGAAAGACGGCGCGGTCGATGCCGTTGTTGCCCTAGACAAAGTTCAAGACTCTGCACGTCATCTCATTCAACAAGTGATGGATGGCAAACTGGATTACAAAGCTCGCCGTGATGAATTGCGTGCTCCGATGGTGTTCACACCGATTGAGAAAATGATGATTTTCGAATCGGTTCGTGGTGTGGTTGGAGCGAAAGCGGGCAAACATTACCCTGCTCCAATGGCAGCCATCAAAACCATGGAAAAAGGCATTAGCCAGTCAATGGACAAAGCCATTGAGACGGAAATTAAAGGTTTCATCAAGTTGGCTAAAGGGCCGGTTGCGAAATCTTTGGTTAATCTCTTCTTAAGTGATCAAGCTATTAAGAAAACCGCAGGCAAGTTATCAAAAGGCGCTACACCAGTAACACAAGCTGCCGTTTTGGGGGCCGGTATCATGGGGGGCGGTGTGGCTTATCAGTCCGCTTCGAAAGGCACGCCTATCATCATGAAAGACATTCGCCAAGACGCTTTAGATCTTGGTTTGAGTGAAGCGAACAAATTGTTTAATGGACAAGTTGAGCGTGGTCGTTTGACCACAGACAAAGCGTTAAAAGCCATGAATGGCATTACACCAGCCTTGAGCTACGGCGAGTTTGATCATGTAGATCTTGTGGTGGAAGCGGTTGTTGAGAACGTGAATATCAAAAAATCGGTTTTGGCTGAAGTAGAAGACAAGATTGCAGAGGATGCTATTCTTACTTCGAACACTTCCACTATTTCCATCACCGAACTGGCCAAAGCGCTAAAACGTCCAGAAAACTTCTGTGGTATGCACTTCTTTAACCCTGTGCATCGCATGCCTTTGGTAGAAGTTATCCGCGGTGAAAAGACCAGTGATGAAGCCATTGCTAAGACCGTGGCTTACGCGCAAGCCATGGGCAAAACGCCAGTGGTGGTGAATGATTGCCCTGGTTTCTTGGTAAACCGAGTTCTCTTCCCTTACTTCGCAGGTTTCTCTTTGATGATGCAAGAAGGGGCGGATTTCCAAGTAGTTGATAAGACTATGGAGCGTTTCGGCTGGCCAATGGGTCCGGCTTACTTGCTTGACGTAGTGGGTGTGGATACAGCTTATCACGCCGATCAGGTGATGGCAGATGGCTTCCCAGATCGCATGAAGCACGAAGGCAAAAATGCCGTTGACCGTTTGTTTGAATTAGAGCGTTTTGGTCAGAAAAATGGTAAGGGCTTCTACACTTATGAGCCAGATCGTAAGGGTAAGCCGAAGAAAATTTTCAATGAAGAAATCAATGAGCTGCTTGCTCCCGTTGTGACCTCTAAAACGGAATTAAGCGAAGAGGATATTATCGCTCGTATGATGATTCCATTGTGTATTGAGACAGTACGCTGTTTGGAAGAGAAGATTGTTTCTTCTGCCGCTGAAGCGGACATGGGCTTGATTTACGGTATCGGTTTCCCTCCTTACTTGGGCGGTGCTCTTCATTACTTGGATCAGATGGGACTGCAAGCATTTTGTGACCTTGCAGATAAATACAGCCACTTAGGTAAGTTGTACGAGCCAACCGCGAAGATGCGTGAAATGGCGAAAAACAACGAAACTTACTACAGCGCTTAATTGCCCAAAGGAAGAGGAGAATCTCCATGAAACTGAATCCAAATGATGTCGTAATCATCGACGCAGTTCGCTCACCTATGGGTAAATCCAAAAATGGTGTGTTTCGTAACGTGCGCGCAGAAAACTTATCTGCAGGTCTAGTTAAGGCCTTGTTCAAGCGTAATCCAAATGTTGATCCTAATGAGGTTGAAGACTTGATCTGGGGTTGTGTGAACCAAACCCTAGAGCAAGGTTTCAACATGGCCCGTGCGGTTTCTTTATTGGCTGGTTTGCCAATCACTTCAGCTGCACAAACGGTAAACCGTCTTTGTGGTTCTTCCATGTCTGCGATTCATACCGCAGCGCAAGCCATTATGACAGGTCAGGGTGATGTGTTTGTGGTAGGTGGTGTTGAGCACATGGGCCACGTTGGCATGATGCATGGCGTGGATGTGAACCCGGCCTTGTCTAAGCATATGGCAAAAGCGTCCATGATGATGGGGGTAACGGCTGAAATGTTGGGCAAGATGCACGGTGTTAGCCGTGAAGCTCAAGATGAATTTGCAGTGCGTTCTCATCGTCTTGCTCATGAAGCTACGTTGCAAGGTCGTTTCGCTAACGAAATCGTTGCCCTAGAAGGTCATGATGCGGATGGCAATAAGGTGCTAGTTGAGGTGGATGAAGTTATTCGTCCAGAAACCTCTATGGAATCCTTAGCTGGGTTGAAACCTGTCTTCATGCCAAAAGTAGGTACGGTAACCGCTGGTACCTCTTCTGCTTTGTCTGACGGTGCTTCGGCTATGTTGATGATGTCAGCACAAAAAGCGCAGGACCTTGGTCTAACACCAATGGCTAAAGTTCGCAGTATGGCGGTTGCTGGTTGTGATCCAGCCATCATGGGTTACGGCCCAGTACCTGCCACTAAAAAAGCATTGAAACGCGCTGGCTTGACCATTGATGATATCGATATGGTGGAAGTAAACGAAGCTTTCGCGGCGCAATCTATTCCTGTGTTGAAAGACTTGAAACTATTGGATTTGGTCGATCAGAAAGTGAATTTAAACGGTGGCGCAATCGCCCTAGGACACCCATTAGGTTGTTCAGGTACGCGTATTTCCACCACTCTGCTTAACGTGATGCGTGATAAAGACGCAACACTCGGGCTTGCTACCATGTGCATCGGCATGGGGCAGGGCATTGCAACCGTATTTGAACGAGTGTGATGCTGATAACTTATCGAATGCTACTTCGATAAGCTCTATCTCTAACTTCTGTCTTTTGCCCCACCTTGTGTGGGGCTTTTTTGCTTCTTGCTTTGTTCACTGTCGTGACACAGTGACGATTCTATATCATGATAGTGACCCAGCGAATTTCACAATGGTATGAAGGAGTTGAGTGTGAAGATTGCCGTATTGGACGATTATCAAGACAGTGTGAAACATTTGGCCAGCTTTGCTTTGTTAAAAGATTATCAGGTGGTGGTGTTCAACCAAACTTTGAGCGAGGATGAGTTGGTTGAGAAGTTGAGCGATGTGGATATCTTGGTGCTGATCCGTGAACGTACTGCTATTACCAAAAGCCTGTTACAGCGCTTGCCAAATCTCAAACTCATTAGTCAAACAGGTAAAGTCAGTAATCATTTGGACCCTGCATTGTGCCACCAATATGGTGTTGAAGTTGCAGAAGGCGTTGGTTCTCCTGTGGCACCCGCTGAGTTTTGCTGGGCTTTGATCATGGCCGCAAGTCGTCATATCCCAACTTATGTCAATCAGCTACAAAAGGGAGAGTGGCAATCGTCCAAAGCACTTGGTTTGGGGCGCACACTTAATGGTCAATTATTAGGGATTTGGGGCTATGGAAAAATCGGTCAGCGTATCGCTCAATTTGCTAAAGTGTTTGGTATGCAGGTGATGGTATGGGGCAGTGAGGCTTCACGTCAAAAGGCTTTGGCGGATGGCTTCTTGGTCGCTGAGTCTAAGTCCCACTTTTTCCAGGCGGCCGACATAGTATCTTTGCATTTGCGCCTCAACGAAGCAACCAAACGCTGTGTGACAAAAGCTGATCTAGCACTGATGAAAGCCGACTCTTTGTTCGTCAACATCAGTCGTGCTGAACTGGTTGAATCGGCCGCCTTGTTTGACGAATTAAGTCGCGTGCCAAGTAAACGCGCTGCGGTGGATGTGTATGAAAATGAGCCTGCCAATGCACAAAATGAACCTTTGTTAGGCTTGCCTAATGTCTTGTGTTCACCACATCTTGGCTATGTTGAGCACAATAGCTATGAGTTGTATTTTAAGGCGGCCTTTGAAAACGCTGTGGCTTTTGCAAAGGGCAAGCCACAGCAACTTGTTGCTAAGAAATAGCCAAATACTAAACTTTAAAACTGCCGACTTGTTTATTAAGTCCTTGATAAAGTTTTGAAATTTGGTCTGATTGGTTGCTGATGAGTGAGGATACTTCTTCTGCCCCGTCCGTTTGTTCTTTGAGAGAGGCCAAGTTTTCATTAATGCTATTGGAAACGCTAGATTGTTCTTGCGTGGCTTGAGCGGTTTGAGCAGCCATATTTTGCACCTTCTCAAAGGATGCTTTTAGAGAGTCGAAGGTGCGAATCACCTCATCAAAGTTAGCGGCGGTATGGTTTACATTAGTGCGGCTGCTTTGTGTCGCATTTAATGATTTCTTCACGTTGGCTTTTAGTCGATCAATCATGGTTTCTATTTCATCTGTACTGTCTTGCGTTCGTGTAGCAAGCGTACGGACCTCATCCGCCACGACCGCAAAACCTCTACCTTGTTCACCGGCTCGTGCTGCTTCTATGGCGGCATTCAAGGCCAAAAGATTAGTCTGTTCTGCAATATTACGTATCACTTCTAATACCGAGGCAATGGCTTCTGAACTTTCTTCTAATTCTTTGGCTCTTGTTAACGATTCTTCTATATCATCAATCAAACTCGAAATAGCATCGTGAGACGTTTTCACCGCTTCAATTCCCTGTTGTGTCAGGTTTGTCGAGGTGGTTGCTTCAGCTGCGGTTTCTGAGGCGGCACTTTCCATTTGCTGATTTGCCATATTCATTTCATGGCCTGCACTTACAATGGAATCCGAAACTGTGCCTAAGGCTTCGGTGATCTGGGTGGTGTTCACAGAAGCATTTTTTAATTCATGGGTCATTTTACCTAATGACGTTGATTGCTTGTGAATACTAGCGATGATGAGACGAAGCTGTTCTACAAAGCCATCAAACTCTTTTGCTAAATCGCCTAATTCGTCTTTTGAGGTGGAATGAATTTTCTGAGTTAAATCGCCATCGCCCTCTGCAATCTCCTTGATACGTTTGGTCATACTTTTCACCTCTTTGGTCAGTTTAAGAGGAATAAAGTAGCCAAATGCCATGGCAATTAGAAAAGCGATGACAATGATAACCATAGCCATTTCCTGATAGGACCTGACTTTGTCTTGGGTGAGTTGTTCAATCTCCCGAGAATAATTTCTTACGGTTTCGCCTGCGACGTCCAACATATTCCGAATGTCGCCAAAGGCTTTATCCGCTATGATAAAACTTTCCGAAAGCTGGATTTTATTTTCAATATTGGGTGAGTTGATAAAGGATTCGCTTTCTTGTAGCCACTCATTAAATAAGGTATCAAATTCTCTATATGGGTCGGTTAGAAAAGGTTCTGAAACCAAAAGACTACGATAGGTATGAAAACGTTGTAATGCTTGCTGAGTATTTTCTTGGAATAATTGCTTATTCTCCTCAAAGTTGCCAATACCGTTGATGATTTCTTGTTGCGCCAGTCTAGCTTGGTATAGATCCCTATCAGCATTGAGTACTTCAGCGATGGCTTCAATATAATTCTGTAAATCTAAATCAGAGCCGTATTCTTCTTCCATTTTATGGGTATGATCTCTTAACTTTTCTCCGGCCTCATCGAGCATGTTTCGAATGACGATAAATTTTTCATCGAGGTTTTGAAACTCTTGTGAAATAGTGACTTGAGCTTTTGAAGTAATAACTAACTGGTTACTTGCCGAAAGCCATTGATTATAAAGTTCTTCAAATGTGTCGAATGGCTCTGTTAATTGACTTGGTTCTCCCTCAAGGTGTCCTAGATATAATTGAAAACGGTCATAAACTTGTTGGGCGTTTTCCTCGTAATCTTGAAGATTTTGCTCTCTATCACCATCGTTTGCGTATAATTTTTCCTGTGCTAGTCGAGCTTGATAGATATCGCGATCTGCGTTGAGAACTTCTGAAATGGCTTCAAAATAATGTTCTGTTTGTATACTCATTGAACGTTTTTGCAAATTGCTCATAAACATCATGAAAACAAAGAGAGCCACTAAAATGAGAGCGAGAGATATGATCGGCATCATAACTTTTAAGCGAATGGAGTGAATACGCATTGTGCTTCCCTTTACCTAGTATTGTTGGTTGTTCAAAAAATAGTCTAGGTAAGGGGAGGTGATAATGCCAAAGCCATATCCATTTAATTCGTAAACTTTAGTAACAATAATAACAGCTTAGGGGTTTTACTCTTGCAGGTTTAGCGTATTTAGTATTTTCGATGCTTGACGTTGCATTATGATCTCGCCAGCTCGTATTGACAGCAGTACTTCGCCTTGACGACGAATGACGCTGTAATCGTCTTCGCCTTCCAATAAAATGCAGTTTGCTGTTTTGCCCACTTCAATGCCGTAATCTTCTATACACAGAGTTTTAGCACTGTTGTCGGTAATAAGATCCAAGGCCTGTCGATAGTCTTGATAGCCCATCATTTGACAGATATGCAGGGCAAAATCTAATGTTCTCAATAGCTTGCCATTACCCAAGGAGTACCAAGGATCAAAAATTGAGTCCTGTCCCAAGCACACATTCATACCCGCTTCTAAGAGTTCTTTAACTCGAGTCACTCCACGGCGTTTAGGGAAGGTGTCAAAGCGGCCTTGTAGATGAATGCTCTCAGTTGGGCAAGAAATGAAATGGATGTTTGAGTTTTTTAGTAAGCGAAAAAGCTTAGAGCAATAGGCATTATCGTAAGAATGCATAGCGGTTGTATGACTGGCGGTGACCTTGTGGCCCATATCGAATTTAAGGGCTTCGTAGGCTAGAAATTCTAAGAAACGTGAGTTGGGGTCGTCAATTTCATCACAATGTACATCCACCAAGCGATCGTATTTTCGCGCTAAGCCAATCAAGGTTTTGATGGATTCTTCGCCGATTTCTCTGGTGTATTCGAAATGGGGGATACCACCGACCACATCGGCACCTATTTCCAGCGCTTGTTCCATCAAACTCAATCCGTTTGGGTAAGACAGCATGCCATCTTGAGGGAAAGCGACTACTTGGATATGGATTTTATCTTTCAATTCATCGCGAATGGCGCACAATGTCTTTATGCCGATTAAACTTGGATCGGTAGTATCTGCGTGAGTACGAATAGCCTGTACACCATTTTGCACCAGTAATTTGATGGTGGAGATGACTCGGCGACGGATATCCGCTTCATCCAGCATGGGTTTGCGTTGACGCCAGCGTTCGATACCTTCGAATAGGGTACCGCTTTGATTCCACTCTGGTTCTCCAGCGGTCAGTGCGGCATCCAAGTGTATATGGGGTTCCACAAAAGGCGCACAAAGTAGATTTTGTTGCGCGTCTAGTTGTTTTTCTGTGGCATGCATAACTTGAGTTTGTAATGTGATTTTGGCGAACTTGCTGTGTTCAATATCGATTGTGAAAAGTTCGTTTTGGTGACGTAAACGGGCGTTAATAATTTGCATAAGTGTCCTTAATCCTCGGCCAAAATTCGACTTTGACCATCCAAATTATGATGATGAAATAAAATTTGCTCGATCAACAGAGCGTTTTGTAGATTGAGCCGACTGAAAGGGTCTTGTAAGGAATAGCCGAGCTTTTGCTCAATACGCCCTAAACGATAGCTCAAGGTATTACGATGAATGTCCATGGCATCGGCGGTTTGTTGTAAATGCCCAAAGTGATTGAAATAGTGCTCTAGGGTATTTTTCATTTCTAAACTGGCAGCGTCACGGCAAAAGCACAAATTTCCTAGATGCTGTTTGCAAAACTCGGCGAGCATATTGCGTTGTGGGATGGCTGCAAATAATTGGGCTATGCCCAGTTGTTCATAGAAAAAGAGTTTTTGATGTGGGTGTTTTATCGCAAATTGCAAAGCTTGTCTGGCTTCTTCAACCGCTTCAGATAAATCTTCCAAGCCTTGTTTTTGACTGCTCACCCCCATACTCAAAGCCAGATCTGGAAAGTGAATTTGTAGACGTTCACGCAGTTGCGCTAGGTCCTCATAGAGTTCGGTAATTTCATTTTTTTGTGTTGGCCAAACTGCTAATAAGCCTTTCTCGTCGGACAAGACTGGCCACTCGATATGGCGGCGTTTTAACAGGGCTTCTAACGCTTGTTCAATGTGCTGATGTTGTTGAAGCTGCGTGTTGGCAGAAGGGACTTGTGTGTCATCCTTCAGACGATAACTCAAACATAAACTAACAAAGGCTGAATGACTGCTGATACCAAGATCCTTGGCTCTTAGATGAATCAGCTCAGGCGCTTGTTGAAAGCCGTTAATGAGTTTGCTTAAAAACAAGCGAACAGATTTTCCTAGTAAGTTATCTTGCACAATGGCGTTACTGATGATTTCTGTCACCACCACCATTTTTAAATTGTAAGGTTGTTCAAATAAAGGTATCTGATAATGATTGGCTAATTCCAATACGGACTTAGGAATTTTTTGAATAAACTCAGGGCCAGTTAAGATGACCATACCGGCCACATGACTTTGCGCCGCCTCATGAATAAGCTGACACAGGTTGGTTTCGTCACGGGTATGATTGATACCAGTAACAAATACCAATTCACCACCGCTAACCCATGCTTGAATGGATTCGTTTTCTGCGACATAAGGCCAACGCACTATGCGTTGGCCTCCGGTTAACCCTGCTCGAAAGGTGATGCTTTCAAGGCCAGGTAGTTTAGGTATATCGGCACAACTGATGCTCATGAATGCTTAATGGCTGTCTTAGGTTGGTTTTGAGTAATCATAGTCAATACAGCATAGATCAGGACGGCAGAGATTACCCCCACAATAGGTGGCATTACTGGTGACGCGTATGCGGCGGCTGAGGCGATAACATAGGTTATTAATCCAGGCCAATGGAAAGCAGGGAGTTGACTGGATGCAAGACTTGGGTACTGACCCTTATGACGTACCCAGAAATCCGCCATGATAATGCCACCAATAGGTGGGATAAAGGTTCCGAGTAAGATCAAAAAGGGAATCAAAAAGTTGTACATGCCAAAAACGGCAAGTAGGGTGCCAATGGCCGCGCCAACCAGTGTGACAGTGCGACGCTTATCGGTGCGCAACAAATTACAGCCAGCTACGGCAAAGTTGTAAATCGTGTTGTCTTGCGTTGTCCAAATGTTCATGAACAACATTAGCACTGCCAGTACCAAAAAGCCTTGCGCTAACATGACATCCACAATGTCAGCTTGTTGATAGATTAGAGTGCCGAGAGCACCAGTCAGTACCATCAGACCATTGCCAATGAAAAAGGCCGCCATAGTAGCGATAATGGCAACCTTACCACTGCTGGCAAAACGGCTCCAGTTGGTGGCTTGCGTGCCGCCACTGATAAAAGTACCAATTACTATGGTAACCGCAGCGGTGAAGCTCAGGCTCTCTGAAGTTTCTATGTTTAGTAGACCAGCCATACCGCCCACATCCACTAAGCCTGTATAGAGGCTGATTAAAATAAAGATCAGCATTAAAGGCACGGCAAAACGCGATAAGATGTCCATGCCTTTGAAACCTATCATGGCAGTAATACAGAAGGCCATACCAAATAGTATCATCAAAGGTGTTTGCCAGCTTTCGCTGATACCGGTGACTTTAACCAGTACAATAGCAAGGGTAGCGGTTCCCCAAGCGTACCAACCTATTTGAGTGAAGCCCAACACGAAGTCCGACAGCTTACTACCGACTTCGCCAAAGCAATAACGCCCCATCAGCACGCTATTTAAACCACTTTTAAAGGCAATATAAGCAAGCACAGAGGCGTAAGCGCCAAGTAAGAAATTGCCTAGCAATATCACCCACAAGAGCTCTGAGAAAGAAAAAGCTTTACCTAAGCTTCCTCCAGCCCACATGGTGGCGGTGAAAAAGGTAAAACCCAGCAACACAAACGCCATAGGCAATAAGCCACGACGTGCACTTTGTGGCACTTCAGATAACGGATAATCAGATTGGTTCATTACACTCTCCTAATGCATCTTATTGATACTTACAGATTATTGATAAGCAACTTATGAACCAGTTTTAAAAATGAATAGAAGATGGAAAGATTTTTGGCAATATGACCAATAAATGTGCAATCATCTTAGGCAATCTAGACAACTTCCTTCTATCTTGCTTTATAGCTATGAAAAAATCAGTCGCTTAATGCACCGATTTATGACGTTAATTGGAGCAAGCCTATCACATCGTTAGTTTTTATTTATTAGATGTTGTTAGCTAATAGTCCTATAAATATTAGAACGATGTGGAGTAATCCACTTGCATCCATTTTATTGCCGTTATCCTGAGTAAGTTCAGTCACCAACTTAGGAAAATAAAAAAGTAGGAGAAGGTTATGTCTAATGAAAGCAAATGCCCATTTCCCCATGGGGCTGGAATGGCAACACAAACCGCAAGCCGTGGTACCACTAATAAAGATTGGTGGCCCAATCAGCTGAACCTTAAAATTCTGCACCAACACTCGCAAGAGTCGAACCCAATGGGGGGCGACTTTGATTATGCTGAAGCTTTTAACAGTTTGGATTTAGAGGCAGTGCGACAAGATCTGTATGCCTTGATGACGGACTCACAAGATTGGTGGCCTGCAGATTATGGACATTATGGTCCTTTCTTTATTCGTATGGCTTGGCACAGTGCCGGTACTTATCGAACCGCAGATGGTCGTGGTGGCGCCAGTTCTGGCACCCAGCGTTTCGCACCACTTAATAGCTGGCCGGATAATGTTAACCTAGACAAAGCGCGTCGCCTTTTATGGCCAATTAAACAAAAATACGGTCGTAAGATTTCCTGGGCAGACTTAATGATTCTTGCGGGCAATTGCGCGTTGGAGTCAATGGGCTTTAAAACCTTTGGCTTCGCGGGTGGCCGTGTGGATGTATGGGAACCAGAAGACGATATTTATTGGGGAACGGAAACTACTTGGTTAGATGACGAACGTTATTCAGGTGAGCGCGAATTGGAAAATCCTCTTGCGGCAGTACAAATGGGCTTAATTTACGTTAACCCAGAAGGGCCAAATGGCCAACCTGATCCATTGGCATCGGCGTTTGATATTCGTGATACTTTTGAACGCATGGCGATGAACGACGAAGAAACTGTAGCTTTGGTGGCTGGTGGTCACACCTTTGGTAAAACTCATGGTGCCGGTGATGCTGCTCAGGTGGGCCCAGATCCAGAAGCGGCAGACATTGCCGAACAAGGTTTTGGCTGGCGCAACAGTCAGGGTAGTGGGCATGGTGTAGATACCATTTCCAGTGGTTTGGAAGGCGCTTGGACGCCGAATCCAATTCAATGGGATAACGGTTATTTTGACACCCTATTGAACAATGAGTGGGAATTAACCACCAGTCCTGCTGGGGCGCAGCAATGGACGCCAAAGGGTGGCGCTCTAGCCGATGCGGTGCCTGATGCACATGATGCGACGAAACGTCATGCGCCTATGATGTCGACGGCTGACATGGCTCTAAAAGTTGATCCTGTCTATGCAGAAATTTCGCAACGTTTCTACGAGAACCCAGACCAGTTAGCAGATGCTTTTGCCCGAGCTTGGTTTAAATTAACACACCGTGATATGGGGCCGATTGAGCGTTACCTAGGACCTTTGGTACCAAGTGAGGAATTGATTTGGCAAGATCCTATCCCAAAAAACACAAATTCTGTCGTTGATGAAAAGGATATTGCTTCTTTGAAGGAAAAGATTTCTCAAAGCGGCCTATCAGTTGCACAAATGGTGTCAACAGCTTGGGCTTCGGCGTCTACTTATCGTGGTTCTGACATGCGTGGTGGCGCCAATGGTGCTCGAATTCGTTTGGCTCCACAAAAAGATTGGGCGGTGAATGAACCTGCTAAATTGGCAATTGTGCTAGGAGAGTTAGAAGCCATACAAGCAGAATTCAACCGAGCGCAGACCAGTGGTAAACAGATTTCTTTAGCCGATTTGATTGTGTTAGCGGGTTCGGTTGGTGTGGAAAAAGCGGTTAAAGCTGCAGGTTACGATATTGAGGTGCCGTTTACACCGGGTCGTGGTGATGCGACACAAGAACAGACAGATGTGGAATCCTTTTCAGTCTTGGAGCCTTTGGTGGATGGTTTCAGAAATTACCAAAAAGCCAAGTTTACTGTGACCACAGAAGAATTTTTGTTAGACAAAGCGCAGTTGTTGACATTGTCCGCTCCTGAAATGACCGTCTTGCTAGGTGGTTTACGAGTCTTAGGTGTGAATCATGCAGATTCTGAAGATGGTGTCTTAACAGAACGAAAAGCCGTATTGAGCAATGACTTTTTTGTGAATTTGCTTGATATGGGAACTCAATGGGTGGCTACTTCGGATGAAGAAATGACGTTTGAAGGTCGTGATCGTAGTACCGGAGCCAAACGTTGGACAGCGACTCGAGCGGATTTAGTTTTCGGCTCTAACTCGCAATTACGTGCTATTGCTGAAGTGTATGCTTGCTCTGATTCACAAGATGATTTTGTGAAGGATTTCGTAGCAGCATGGACTAAAGTAATGGAGCTGGATCGATTCGATCTAGCTTAACTCCTAGCGTTACCACGCTCAGCCCTACTACTGTGAAGTAGTGGGGCTTTTTATTGTAAGTGTCAAGAAGGTAAAGCAATGTATAAAGGGTTTATTAGAATACTTTGACACACTACCTTACAGCTTTTCTGGGGGGAATGACTGCGATGAAACAAAACTTAGCCAAATTGCAAAAAAACCGAAGAAGGTTGATTCAGTTAGCTTCTTCGAGTCTCGTGGCTTTGCCTTTTGTTAATTTACTAGGTTGTTCTTCGTCTCAATCTACAGATAGTGAAGCCTCTTTTGCTTCCCATCCTAGTAGGGTGCAAGGTGGCAGACTTCCCGAACCTCCTTTGGGACGAGGAAGCATGCCGCCGCCAGGTAGCCAAGATATGCCACCACCAGGTGGCGCTCCTGGGAACCCGCCACAACGTGAATTGATAGCTGGTAAAGCTACGGCGAACGCGAAGTGGTTAACTGGTGGAACACAAGCGATGGACCAAAACCTGCTGTATTTTAATCCATTAAGACAGGCCAATCTGGAAAATGCGTGTTTTGTCAGTGAAACGACCACGGAGGGACCTTGTTATTCACGTACTCGTTTTCGTAAAGATATATCTGCCGGACGTGATGGCTTGCCTGTGCGTCTTTGGTTTAAGGTCATGGACAAACACTGTCAGCCTGTAGTGGGCGCAAAAGTGGACATATGGCACTGCGATCCATTAGGTGTGTACAGCGGCAATGATATGCGTATGGTCGACTTCTGCACCAATGGAGAGGAAAATTATCAAAGCAATGATTGGTTTCGTGGAGTGCAAATAACAGATCAAAATGGTCTAGTCTATTTTGAGACTTGTTTTCCAGGGTGGTATGTGAGCCGAGCGGTTCATATTCATCTTACTATTACTACTTCAAATAGCATATTAACCACGCAAGTTGGTTTTGATGATGTGTTAGTAGAAGACATCATGGTGAATGAAGCAATCTATTCTGGTCACGGCGCGCCGGATACCACTAATGATACAGATACGGTATTTCCATCTGAGGGATATCAAGGGTATTTAATGTCGACGAAAGCCATGGCCGATAAGTCTATGTTGGCATGGAAAAGCTTAGTGATTAAGGGGTGATCATTTTGAAAAATGATGTAACCGTTTGGCTTCATCATGTTTTTGTCATCTTTCCAAGTTAGTCTGTGATTTTTAGAATCAGAGACACAGATGAAGGTTGAAGGTTTACATGCACTAGCCGTAATCGAAGGTATCAAAGGTGTGATTGCCTTGGTGTTGGTTGTAATAGTGCACTTTTTATCAGGACAAGATTTACACACCCTGGTGCTGGAGAAGATGCAGGCGCTGGATATATCAAAGCAGAATCATTATGCACAATGGGTGTTGATGTTGGCTGATAATATTTCACAAGGGCGTATTCCTATGTTCACTTCGTTGGCACTCTTGTACGCCAGTTTTCGCTTTGTGATGGCATACGGACTCTGGTTTCATCTTCGTTGGACGGAATGGTTCGCTTTCGTGAGTGGGTGCTTGTATATCCCATTTGAGCTCTATGCGATTTATCAAGATGTGGGCAAACTCAGTAATTGGATGATTTTACTCTTTAACCTTATGGTCGTGAGTTATTTGTTTTGGGTATTAAAACGTGACAGACCCAAGTCATCATGGCAAGTGATTTAGTTAAACTTTGCCTAGAAGAGTTTATTTGTAGATAAAGACAGATCGCTCGCTCATAGGGTTGATTTAATGTTTCCAGACGATCTGTTTTGCATCTCCTATTTGGCCGTCAGCATTCAATCGATATGCTAGTGATACCAATAAAGTTTGCGCCAGTGTCATAGAAGACGTCAGCGATCGAAAGCCCATAACTTCTGCTTCTTTAATATCAAAACATACGTCTGACATGGCCGCTAGAGGGCTAATTTTACTGTCTGTAATGGCGATGACTTTGGCTCCTGCCGCGTAAGCATATTCACTTACCGTGACGGTTTCTTGCGCATAAGGGCTAAAGGTAGTCGCTATAATGACATCATCTTTGCGAATATTACTGGCCTGTTCAACCAGCATACCACCGCCACCATCGATAAGGTGTGTGGTTTTATTGAGGTGACGTAAGCTGTAGGCAAAATAACTGGAAATGGGAAACGCCCGACGTAAGCCGATCAAGTATATGTTTTGCGCATGTTCAAGCATATCTACCGCGGCATTTAAGGTATCAGGGGAAAACTGATGAGCCATATGGCTCATTGAAAATGCGTTATTGCCACTAAACTCACTAAGCACGTCACTAGCATTAATATTATTACCAGCGGTTTTTTTGTTCATTTTTACTCGTTCGCTGTAGCTCGCGGTCGAGGTTTGTTCCACTAAAGATTGACGAAACAGATTTTGCATTTCACTAAAGCCATTGTACTCAAACGCCGCTGCAAAGCGAACCAGAGTAGATGGTGGGACGCCGCATTGTTGAGCAAGGCTGGCGACTGTTTCCAAAGCGACTGTATTGGGGTGTTCTAAAAGAAAGCGCGCAACTTGTTGCAAACGCTTGGACAAATTGTCGTAGTTCCGACTGATAGCTTGTTGTAACTGTTCAAGGCTGGAAGGTGCGGCCAAAGTCGCTCTCCTTATTATTATGATGATTATACGGGGATGCTGACTATGGGCATTCCGATGGGTGTCACTGCCGAATGACTTTTTCTATTGAATAAGGGTAGGGCAATAAAACGACAGATTCTCTAAGAGCAAATTTTAGAACCTGTGTTTCAAAAAAGCAAATAAAACGAAAGGACTGTTTTAAATTTGATCAATTTCTAAATGACTGTTTTTTAAACACTAAATTATTTTTTTTTAAGCCTGCAAAAGA
Organism: Marinomonas sp. THO17; assembly: GCF_040436405.1. Lineage (NCBI taxonomy): Bacteria > Pseudomonadati > Pseudomonadota > Gammaproteobacteria > Oceanospirillales > Oceanospirillaceae > Marinomonas > Marinomonas sp. THO17. The sequence goes on from NZ_AP031575.1 coordinate 3,887,987, forward strand.
AATGTACGAAAAAAACCAAAATAATTTTTTTATTTCTTGAGTTTTTTGAAATAAATATTCTATTATTGTTCTGTTGTTGAAATGAACGATAAATATAAAAACAAACTTTGTTTCGGTGCCGGTAGAGATTCCACCGCTGAGCAAGATACAGACGACCTATTGCAGCTAACAAAAATGGGTCGTGTTTAGAGGTATGAGTTGATGTCTAAGCAACTATCTAAGCAGTTAAGAGTGGGTATGGTTGGATCAGGATACATGGGGAAAGCTCATGCGATTGCCTATCGTAACGCTATGGCAGCTTTCGAGATTCCCAGCCAGTCTCTCATTTGTGACCTGCTGGCAGATGCCACACCTGAATTGGCAGAGAAAAAGGCGGCTGAACTTGGTTTCATGCGTTCTACTGGTGACTGGAAAACGTTAGTGGCAGATCCACACATTAATGTGGTTGATATTTGTGCACCGAACTTTCTTCATAAAGAGATTGCCTTAGCCGCTATTGCCAATGGCAAACATGTATACAGTGAAAAGCCGTTGGCATTGAGTTCGACTGATGCCAAGTTAATGACCGAAGCGGCAGAGGCGGCAGGCGTAAAAACATTGGTGGGTTTTAATTACATCAAAAACCCTACCGTGCAATTTATTAAACAACTTATTGAACGTGGTGAATTGGGCGACATAGTGCATTTTCGTGGCGTTTTTAATGAGGATTATTTAGCCGATGCCGATTTGCCATTTAGCTGGCGTTTGCAAAAAGAATTTGCCGGAACGGGCTCACTTAATGATTTAGGTTCACACCTAGTGCAGTTGGCTTTGCATCTGGTTGGGCCAATCAGCGAACTGTGTGCCGATTTAAAAATTGTTCATCAGCAGCGTCCTGTTGAGACTTCCAATACGAATAGCAATGCCATAGGGCTGGTCGAAAATGACGATCAAGCCCATATGATGGTGCGTTTTGCTAACGGAGCTCAAGGCACTTTAGAAACCTCTCGTGTGGCGTGGGGTAGAAAGAATGGTTTGTCATTTGAACTGACCGGCACTAAAGGAAGCGTAATGTTTGATCAGGAAAGGTTATCTGAATTTTCACTTTACTTAGTGGATGACCGACCTGATGTACAAGGTTTTAGACGAGTGTTGGTAGGACCTGAGCACCCAGATTATGCCGCATTCTGTGTGTCGGCTGGGCATGGTTTGGGTTTCAACGATATGAAAGCTGTTGAAATTCGTGACCTCTATGAGGGCGTTGTTCATGGTCAAACCTTATGGCCAGATTTTAGAGCGGCTGCTCAGGTCAATATAATACTTGATGATGTGCTTGAGTCATATGAAGGAAATACTTGGATCAAGGTTAAACAATATGATGGGGATCGATAATGAAAAATAAGAATCTGGATGTCATCTGTTTAGGGCGTGCAGCGGTGGATTTGTACTCCGAACAAATTGGGGCACCGCTGGAAGATGTCAGTAGTTTTAAGAAGTATTTGGGTGGCTCTTCAGCGAATATCGCTTTTGGTACTGCTCGTATGGGCTTGAAGTCAGCTATGTTAACTCGTGTTGGCGATGAGCACATGGGGCGTTTTGTTCGCAATGAGTTGGCGCGTGTTGGCGTTGATGTGTCGCATACCATTACCGATCAAGAGCGTTTAACTGGTTTGGTGTTATTAGGGATTAAAGATCAAGATACTTTTCCACTTATTTTTTATCGTGAAAACTGCGCTGATATGGCCATTTCAGAAGAGGATTTTGATGAGGATTTCATTGCTTCATCGAAATCTTTGCTGATTACTGGAACCCATTTCTCTACAGAGTCTACCGACAGAACGGCACGCAAGGCCATTGAGTACGCCAGAGCAAATGATACCAAAGTAATTATTGATATTGACTATCGTCCAGTGCTTTGGGGCTTGACAGGTCGTGGTGAAGGGGAAAATCGCTTTGTTTCTGATGATGCTGTTACTGAGCACATCATGTCTATTATGCCCCTGTGCGATTTGATTGTTGGTACGGAAGAAGAGTTTCATATTGCGGGTGGATGCGAGGATACCATTGAGTGTTTGAAGCGCATTCGCAAAGTATCGTCTGCTGAATTGGTGGTAAAACGTGGTGCTTTGGGATGTTCTGTATTCAAAGGCGCGATCCCCGAAACCCTAGATGAGGGCATTACTCGTTACGGTGTGACGGTAGAAGTGCTGAACGTTTTAGGCGCTGGCGACGCGTTCTTAAGTGGTTATTTACGCGGTTGGATTAATCAAGAAAGTACCGAAAATGCTTGTGATTATGCTAATGCTTGTGGCGCCATTGTGGTGTCTCGTCACGGCTGTTCGCCAGCCATGCCAAGTTTAGAAGAGCTAGATTACTATTTAATTCACCGTGATGAGATTCCACGTCCTGATTTGGATCCTGTATTGAATTATTTGCATCGCGTCACTGCCCAGCGTTTAGAGCGCCAAGGGGAAGACAAAGATTGGCAGGATATGTGTATTTTGGCATTTGACCACAGACGTCAATTTGTTGATATGTGCCGTGAAGCGGGTGCGCCCATTTCACGTATTAGCAAGGCGAAGGAATTGATCTTACAAGCGACTTATGAAGGTGCTCAGACCTTAGGTGATAGCGTTGGTGGTACGGGCATTCTAGCGGACGGTACTTATGCGCAGAATGTATTGAATGACATTACCGGCAAGGATCATTGGATTGCTCGCCCGGTAGAGATGCCCAGCAGTCGTCCTATACGATTTGAACTTGGCAACAATGTGGGCCAAGCCATTGCAACTTGGCCTGCTAATCACATAGTCAAATGTTTGGTGTTTTATCACCCAGATGACGAGGTTAATTTGCGCAGCGAGCAAGAACAAAAAGTCATGGATTTGTATCGAGCTTGCTGTACTACAGGACATGAGTTGTTGTTAGAAATCATTCCGCCTGCAGATTCGGACGTTGACGATGAGACATTGTCTCGTTCTATTGAGCGTTTCTACAATCTTGGTGTATTCCCAGATTGGTGGAAGTTGCCTTCGCCAAGCAAGAAGGCTTGGCAGAACATAGACAAAATTATCAAAGCTCGTGCGCCCTACTGTCGTGGTGTGGTGTTACTGGGCTTGGATGCGCCGGTGGAAGAGCTAAAAGCAGGTTTCTATGCGGCAGCAGGACAAGAAATATGTAAAGGCTTTGCCATAGGTCGCACCATTTTCTCAGCGCCAACTAAAGCTTGGCTAAGAAATGACATTAATGATGCTGAGTTTGTTGCTCAAGTGAAGAGCAATTATCTTGAAATGAGCGAATACTGGCGTCAGCGTAACGAAGCGGGTAAATCTCTTTAATCGCCCGCTAACGGAGGCAAAAATGGAAACAATTCGTTTAACCATGGCACAAGCCTTGGTAAAGCATTTGCAAGCACAATATACAGTGATTGATGGTAAAGAAGTGCCATTATTTGGCGGTGCTTGGGCGATTTTTGGTCACGGTAATGTGGCTGGGATCGGTGAAGCGCTGGCGCAAGTGAAAGAAGAATTTACCACTTATCGCGCGCATAATGAGCAAGGCATGGCGCTAGCCGCTTGTGCCTATGCAAAACAACATAGACGTCAGCGTATTATGGCTTGCACCACCTCAATCGGACCAGGTGCTTTGAACATGGTAACCGCAGCGGGTTTGGCAATGGCCAACCGTTTACCTGTGCTGTTCTTACCTGGGGACGTGTTTGCAACACGTACGCCTGATCCTGTGTTGCAACAAGTAGAGCACTTTAATGATCCGGGTATTTCGGTAAACGACAGCTTCCGACCTGTGTCACGCTATTTTGACCGTATCAATCGTCCTGAGCAGCTCATTACTAGTTTACCTGTGGCGATCAATACTATGTTGGATCCGATTTCATGTGGTCCAGCTACCCTTGCATTGCCGCAAGACGTACAAGCGATGGCATACGATTATCCGCTAAGTTTCTTTGCTAAAAAGGTGCATGGATTGCGTCGTAATCGTGCTGACGTTCAGCAATTGTCTGAGGCCGTTGAAGCAATCAAACAGGCTAAGAAACCGCTAATGGTAATTGGTGGTGGTGCGCATTACAGTCATGCTTTGCCAGAAATCAAAGCCTTTGTAGAAAAGCATGGTGTACCAGCCTGTGAAACCCAAGCAGGTAAGGGCGCTTTGCCTTGGGATCATAAGTGGAATTTGGGCTCGGTAGGTGTGACGGGTTCCAGTGCTGCAAATGCGGCAGCGCAAGAGGCGGATTTGGTTATTGCTGTGGGGACTCGTTTGCAAGACTTTACTTCGGCATCTCGTACCTTGTTTGCGAATCCTAATTGTACTTTATTGAGCCTCAATACCGCTCCTTTTGATGCGGAAAAACACAACGCCTTGCCATTGGTTGCTGACGCTAAAACCAGCTTACAAGAAATACAAGTGGACTTGTCTGCTTGGCAGAGTGATCAGGCGTGGCAAACGCAAGTCTTGGAGTGGAATAAGACTTGGTTGGCTGCGGTCGATCAAGCTACGGCTATGCCGCAACAGGCTAATGATGCGTCTTATTTACCTACTGATGCCAATGTCATTGGGGTGATCAACCGTCAAGCCCAAGCCAATACCACCATAGTCCAAGCGGCGGGTGGTTTACCTGGAGAGTTGCATAAGTTATGGCGTACTTCCGATGACTTGGGCTATCACGTGGAATATGGCTTCTCTTGCATGGGGTATGAAATTGCTGGCGGCATGGGCGTGAAAATGGCCACACCTGAGCGAGAAATCATTGTGATGGTCGGCGATGGTAGCTATTTAATGCTCAACTCTGAGATCGCTACCTCAGTTATGTTGGGTTTGAAGCTCACCATAGTGGTGTTAGATAACCGTGGTTATGCTTGTATTAATCGCCTGCAAAATGCTTGTGGCGGTGAACCTTTTAATAACCTATTACAGGATTGTCATACGATCGAAGCGGGTGCACCAAAAACCGATTTTGCCGCTCATGCTAAAGCCTTAGGTGCTGAGTCAGAACAGGTGGCTTGTTTGGCTGAATTGGAAGCAGCGTTAGTACGCGCAAGAGCCAGTGACAAAACCTATGTGATTGCTATTGATACAGACCCTATGCCGAGCACACAAGAAGGTGGCGCATGGTGGGATGTGGCTGTGCCTGAGGTTTCGAGCAGACAGCAAGTAGTAGACGCTGAGCGTAACTACCAAGCAGCAAAACAAAAACAGCCTTATTAATTATTGCAACGATTTAGGGAGCAATCAGATGAACAAGAATAACAATGCAAACACCGCTTCTAACGTTCGAATTGGCATTAATCCGCTGACTTGGACAAACGATGATTTGCCTTCATTGGGTGCCGATACCCCTTTGGAAGTCTGTTTGAGTGAAGCACGTCAAGCAGGTTATAGTGGCATCGAATTGGGTAACAAATTTCCACGAGACCCCGCGGTTTTAGGGCCAATTTTGCAGGAGCATGATTTGTCTTTGGTGTCAGGGTGGTACAGTGCACGTTTGATGGAACGCACTGTGGAAGAAGAAATTGCGGCGATGCAAGATCACTTGAACCTTCTTAAAGCCCTAGGTTCCAATGTTATGGTATTTGCAGAAGTAACCAATTGCATTCATGGTGATCAGTCGGCGCCCTTGTCTCAGCGTCCAGGTATGACAGAAGCTCAATGGGGCGAATACGCGAAACGTATTACCCAAGTAGCGGATTACATGGCAGAGCAAGGCGTTAAATTGGCTTACCATCATCATATGGGAACCGTGATAGAAACGGCTGAAGAAGTCGACAAATTAATGGCTATGACGGGGGATAATGTGGGTCTTTTATTGGACACGGGTCACATTACTTTTGCTGGTGGTAACCCTCTGGAAATGGCTAAGAAACATGCTAAGCGAATTGTTCATGTGCATTGTAAAGACATACGTCCAAGTATTTTGCAGGACAATTTAAATCGTGACAGTGCCTTTTTGAATGCCGTTTTAGACGGTGTTTATACAGTCCCAGGTGATGGCAGCATTGATTACGCTCCGATTTTTGATGTGCTGAAGAGTGTTGATTATCAAGGTTGGGTGGTTGTGGAAGCTGAGCAGGATCCAGCCATTGCGCATCCATTAACCTATGCCACCATTGGCTATAAGTACTTGTCGAATAACCTGCAACAAGCTGGATTTACTATCTAGTACAAGCTGACAGCAAGATTGATAACAACAGGAAGCACCTTCTAAGGTGCTTCGTTTACCGAATTGATGAATGAGAGAGAAAGTTTATGTCTAGTTCAAACACACTGATGGGTAATTTTATTGATAATCAGTTTGTACCCAGTACCTCTGCTCGTAATGCGAACGTCTTCAATCCAGCGACTGGTGATGTGTCACTACAAGTGTCTTTGAGTACAGTAGCGGAAACGGAAGCGGCGATTGCTTCAGCGCAAAAGGCGTTTGAAACTTGGTCACAAGTGACACCGCTGAATCGTGCTCGAGTATTGTTTAAGTTTAAGGCATTGGTAGAAGCTCATAGCCATGAGTTAGCGGAATTGATTACCAGTGAGCATGGCAAAGTGTACTCCGATGCGTTAGGTGAGTTGACTCGTGGTTTGGAAGTGGTGGAATTTGCTTGTGGTATTCCACATTTGCAAAAAGGTGAACACAGCTTAAATGTGGGTCGTGGTGTAGACAGTTACAGCCTAATGCAACCATTGGGTGTATGTGCTGGTATCAGCCCATTCAACTTCCCAGCCATGGTGCCTATGTGGATGTTCCCTGTGGCGATTGCCTGCGGTAACACTTTTGTGATGAAACCATCTGAAAAAGATCCAAGTACCATTATGCGTTTGGCAGAATTGCTAAAAGAAGCCGGTTTGCCTGATGGTGTCTTTAACGTAGTGAATGGCGATAAAGAATCGGTCGATGTTTTACTAACCGATGAGCGAATTCAGTCTGTTAGCTTTGTGGGTTCTACCCCTATTGCGGAATACATCTATGCCACAGCCAGTGCTCACGGCAAACGTGTACAAGCCCTTGGTGGCGCGAAGAACCATATGTTGGTGATGCCGGATGCGGATCCAAATCAAGTAGTGAACTCTTTGATGGGCGCTGCCTACGGTTCTGCTGGTGAGCGTTGTATGGCGATCTCAGTGGCAGTTTGTGTCGGTGATGAAGTGGCAGATAACTTGATTGCGAAATTGCAGCAAGAGATCTCGACCATGACGGTTGGCCCTGGCTTGTATAAGAACTTTGGCTTGGATGAAGAGCCTCATATGGGGCCTTTGATCAGTAAAGAACATGCTCAAAAAGTCCGTGATTATATTACTTCTGGTGAAGAAGAAGGCGCGACTTTGGTGGTAGATGGTCGTCAGTTCGTACGTAAAAATCATGAACAAGGTTACTTTGTGGGTCCAACTTTGTTTGATCATGTAAAAGAAAACATGCGTATCTATAAGGAAGAGATTTTTGGTCCTGTCCTGTCTGTGGTGCGTGTTAATTCTTATGAAGAAGGTTTGGCACTAATTAACCAACATGAATACGGCAATGGTACGGCTATCTTTACTCGCGATGGTGATACTGCTCGCCAGTTCACCGAGAAAGTACAAGTAGGCATGGTAGGGGTCAATGTACCGATTCCTGTGCCAATGGCATTCCACAGTTTTGGTGGTTGGAAGCGTTCTTTATTTGGTCCTCTGCATATGCATGGTCCTGATGGCGTGCGTTTTTACACTCGCATGAAAACAGTGACGGCTCGTTGGCCTACAGGTCTTCGTGCGGGGCCAGAATTCTCTATGCCAACCATGAAATAATGTTTTGTGAGGTGAATTACTATGTCACGTTTACTCAGTAAAAAGCATCAACAAGCTGGGCAGTCACAAACCCAGCTGGTGACGCCAGCCAGTGCCAATTGGCAATATGTTGGTTTCGAGGCTCATCAGCTAAAAGCAGGTGAGTCTGTCAGTCTGACTACCGGTAGCGACGAAGTTTGCGCAGTCATTTTAAGTGGCAAGGTAAATGCCAAGACACAACATGAGTCTTGGGACGTTATTGGTGATCGCATGAGTGTGTTTGAGCAAAAAGCACCCTATGCCGTGTATGCGCCTGCGCAAGATGAAATCCACATTCAAGCCTTGACCGATGTGGAAGTGGCATTTTGTAAAGCGCCTGGTAAAGGTGGCCATGCAGCCAAGCTGATTCGTCCTGAGCAATGTCAGTACGAAACACGTGGTGTTGCGAGTAATACGCGTCACGTTTGCAATATTTTGTTTGGTAATGAACCCGCTGACAGTTTGTTGGTATGTGAAGTCATTACACCAAGTGGTGGTTGGTCAAGCTATCCACCTCATAAGCATGATAAAGATGCAGCGCCTTCAGAAACTCAGTTGGAGGAAACTTATTACCATAAGATAGATCCGCCTCAAGGTTTTGCTTTCCAGCGTGTCTATACGGACGATCGCAGTATTGATGAAACCATGGCGGTGGAAGATGGTGACTTGGTCATGGTGCCAGAGGGTTACCATCCGGTGGGCGTTCCCCACGGTTACCAGTCTTACTATCTGAATGTAATGGCAGGACCCAGTCGTAACTGGATCTTTCATAATGACCCCGACCATGAATGGATCATAGAACGGGATAAAAAGTAACCAATGGTTGATTGATTATATAAAAATAACTTAAGGATTTAACTATGTTGAATTTTGCTTTATTTGGTGCGGGTCGTATTGGCAAGATGCATGCGCAAAACCTTCAAGCGTTCGCGCATTCAAATTTGAAATACGTTTATGATGTGTATGCGCCAGCAGCACAAGAAGTGGCGAAAGCTACTGGAGCAAAAGTCGCGGCCAGTGTAGATGACGCGTTGGCAGATCCAGAAGTGGATGCAGTATTGATCGCGACCAGTACGGATACTCATGTGGACTTGATCATTAAAGCGGCGAAAGCCGGTAAGGCGATCCTGTGTGAAAAACCAATTGATTTGGATACAGCAACCGTGAACGCTTGCATGGAAGAGATCAAAGATTGCAACGTGCCAATTCAAATTGGTTTCAACCGTCGCTTTGATCCAAGCCATGGCGCCGCAGCGAAAGCCGCTCATGACGGTAGTGTAGGTAAGCTTGAGCAAGTGATCATCAGCAGTCGAGATCCAGGCATGGCACCCGTTGAATACTTGAAATCATCAGGTGGTATTTTCCGCGATATGATTATTCATGATTTCGATATGGCACGCTTTATCCTAGGTGAAGAAGTGGTGGAAATCCAAGCCTTTGGTAGTGCTTTGGTGGATGAAAAAATCACTGAGATTGGTGACGTTGATAGTGTCATGATTAACATGAAGAGCCAGTCGGGCCGATTGATTCATATTAATGGTTCCCGTCGTGCAACATACGGATATGATCAGCGTGTAGAAGTGTTTGGTTCCGAAGGTATGGTGATTTCCGATAACCAAACGCCAACCTCTGTTGTGCGTTACAACACAGATACCACAGGTGTCAAAGATCCATTGTTTAACTTCTTTACAGATCGTTATGGTGCCGCTTATAACCTACAATTAACGGCTTTTATCGAAAATGTAATGGCGAAGCGTCCTGTTTCACCAAGCTTCGAAGATGGTCGTCGTGCTCAGATTTTGGCGGATGCGGCGCAAAAATCCTTCGATACGGGTGAGAAGGTTACTCTATCTTGGTAATGGTTTAATCTAAATTAAACCTGCTTAACAAGAAAAGCCCCTTTGTATATCGCAAAGGGGCTTTTTAATGCATTTTTCAACAGATTACCTATCTATATACAAAATTTGAACGGTCTCAAGCGATCGCTTGTTCGATCTTTTGACGGTAGTCTTCTGGTAATGGAATGGCGGCCTGATGTTCTTTTGAAAAACACACATAAGTGACATCGGCTTCTACCACAAGTTGCTCATCATGGGCCTTTATTATGCGTTGTTTCATGGTAATGCTGCGGTTACTTAATTTGGCGAACTGAGTTTGAACTTCTAATACATCGCCAAACCCAGCCTCGGCTTTGAAGTCGATATTGATATTCACTACAGCCCACACTATGCCTTGTTTTAGCATATCGTCACCAACGCTGAATTCATCAAAGAAAGCCCAACGACCTTCCTCTAAAAACTCGAGATATCGAGCATTGTTGACGTGTTGAAAAATATCGAGGTGAAAGCCTCGTACTTTGATCTGCACCTTACCTAGCATTTGATTCTCCTATTCTTGTTATTCCATAGGAAGGGTAAATTGACTCTACCTGAAAACAAATGACAAATTCGCCTGACTTTAATAACAGTATGACGACAGACTTTCTTTTAATAGCTAAAGAAACAGAGTGAGTCGTTTTGTTTGAGCTTGAAGACTTTATTAAAGCGTTAACAAGCGTAAATGCTTTGCCATTTTAGCTGCTTCTTCTGCTGCATTTATTAATGCAGGCTTAGGCGTTTCGTACCATTCGTCTGGATGTAATTCGCGTTTGGTGCGGATTAAGTCAATGGCATTTTGTAAGCTAGGATAAGTGTGTGGGTACTCAAGATGTAGGAATAGTGCTAGCAAAGCCACAGAACGACTTCTTCCACCTCGACAGTGGATCAAAAGATTGCCTTGTTCTTTGACTGGGTAAGAGGCTTTTTCAGGCATACGTTGCAGTAACGCGGCACGCAATAGGTGATATCCAGAGAGGAGCATTTCTGTAGGATTCCCAGGGCCATCAATTAAACCTATCTTGTAATAGCGAACGTGACCTGCACCAAAATTAAGTAAAGGGGTTTGATGTTTGTGATCTGGAGAAGTGACAAGGTCAATATCTAAATTCACTGCACAATTGAAAATGATTTTAATCTTGTGTTCTTGGTGCAGTTGACGATTTGCCGCCGCAATTGATCCGCCCAAATAAATGTCCAGATTATAACCTTCGATATTTTCAACGATTAAGCTCATTGGTGGGCGAGGATAACGTTTTTTAGGTTTACTGCTGGTCATACTGTGTTTGTTCCCTGGTTGAAAATAGCAAATAGGTCAGAGTTTTGAAGAGTTTAGCACGAGTTGCTGCTAAGGCTCCTTAAGCGCCTGTTGGTTTTATATTAGGCAATAGAGATTGGGTTTAAGTGAATATTGCGTCACGAATATTTCATTTATGTTAATGAAATTAGCAAGGAAAATTTAAATTATTGTATTCAAAACGATTTTTTCTCATTTTGGTCATTTTTTATTACGCTTGGTGGTAGGATCCTGCAGCAAATTTTGATGCTGCAGATGTTTGACATCTGCGCATCATTATTAGTGTCTGACAGCGGCAGAAAGTAATTTCTGAGCACAGTCTGTCTTCTAACTATAAACATAGATGTTGTTGCTTTATGGAAAATCAAAACTCACCGATCCAAGAAAATTCTTCTAACCAGTTTGTCTATGGCAATATGAAACTGGCTTTCATGTTATTGATTACCTGCTTTGCAGCCTGGGGTGTCGCGGCCAACATGACCGATCCTTTGGTAAAAGTATTCAGTAAAATTTTTACTATGAGTACCTTTGAATCTGCCTTAGTGCAATTCGCTTACTATGGTGCTTATTTTTGTTTAGCTATTCCTGCGGCTTTTATTAACGCACGTTATTCATATAAAGCGGGTGTGTTAAGTGGTCTTGGCCTTGCTATTCTTGGTGCCTTGGCATTCTACCCAGCCAGTGTTGCCATGACTTACGGATTTTTCTTAGCCGCCTTATTTATCATGGCCGCGGGCATGTCTATCCTAGAGACTTCTGCGAATCCTTTTGTTATGGCAATGGGCCCAGAAGGAACAGCGACTCGTCGTTTGAACTTAGCACAAGCTTTTAATCCTGTGGGCACCAATATTGGTGTTTTTCTTGCGGCGACATTGATTCTTCCAAAGCTTAACCCAGCTACGGCAGAGCAGCGTGCTAGCATGGCCCCAGAGGTGCTTAAGAGTATTCAAGCAGAAGAACTGACAGGGGTGATGACTCCTTACGTTGGTATGGCTTTCGTTCTTATGTTGATTTGGGTATTGGTGTGCTTCATTCGTGTTCCAAAAACCGATACATCTGGTACAGGTTATCGTGAAGAAGTAACGAAAATTGATTTTTTTGCCACCCTAGGTCGTTTGCTGAGCAACGCTCAATACCGTTGGGGTGTAGTCGCTCAATTCTTTAATGTTGCCGCTCAGACTTGTACTTGGACATTTACGATTCAATACGTACAAGAAGCGATTGGTGGTTCAGAAGCCAGTGCTGCTGACTACTTGCAATACAGCTTAATCCTTTTCTTAATTTCACGTTTTGTGATGACTTGGTTAATGGGATTTTGTCGTCCAGCCTTATTACTAAGTTTATTGGCAACGGCAGGGACATTGTTGTGTCTATATGCTGTTTTAACGCCGACTTTTTCTGGTGTATGGGCCATAGTGTCTATCTCAGCTTGTTTGTCACTGATGTTCCCAACCATTTATGGTGTAGCCTTGAACGGCCTAGGCAGGGATACTAAATTCGGTTCTGCTGGCTTGGTGATGGCCATCTTAGGTGGTGCTGTGATGCCATTGGTGCAAGGCGCGACGATTGACGCATACAGTGCAACGGTATCATATGTTGTTCCAGCGGCTTGTTTTCTAGTGGTTGCCGCGTACGGATTATTCGCTATGAAGCGTGCTTAAATTCGAGGCTTTTTTGTTCGTGATAGTCCCACCCTAAAAATATGCTTTATCTTAGTTGTGGGGATGAATAACAAAAGTCGTGGAGATGAATAACAAAGCGAGGTCGTTTTATGACTCTCGCTTTTTTTATCTCACCTCATTTCACTATTTGTAAAGAATTAGAAGGCATTTTTGTCGCCTCAGTTAGCGCTGTTTATCTTTTTTATCCTGTAGCTGTTTTGCTTGTACCTTGTTTAAATGACTACGTATTATGGGGGCTATTTGACTGAGAGGCGAGGAATCAAACATCTCCTGATGACGACAGGGGATTTTATGACTTTCGACTTTACCATGAGTACGGTTTTGCCAGGCTGCAACAGAGTGTTCGAGTATATTTTCCATTGAGCCATTAACACTTTCTGTAGCGATGAAGAAGAGAATATCTGCCTCTACGGTATGCGCTTTATATTGACTGGCCAACTCTAAGTTATGCTCTAAGGTAGCCTGGATTCGACTCATGATATCCTCTTGGCTGTCTTGTATTTTCTTTACGACCGACATGGATGATGAGTTATCGTAGTCACGCCACAACAAGGCGGCTAACTCGGCTTTGTTAATGGGGAGTTTGTCGAGTTTGTTGAGATCATAACCTAAGAAAATTAATGCAGACTTGAGGATGTCAGCCTCATTTTTAGGTTCCTGATAGCTTTTTTTATAAGGGTAACTGTCTAGCATGCATAAGAAATCAACTGACTCTCCCTCTGCTTCTAATTGTTGTGTAATGGCATGAGCTACCAAGCCACCAAATGACCAACCTAGAAGCTGATAAGGACCTTTTGGTTGAACGCTTCTGATGAGTTTTAAGTAGTGACTGGCTACTGCTTCTAGGCTTTCTGGTTTGTTTTCTACTTGGCTTAAACTAATAGATTGTAAGCCAAATAAGGGTGTCGATTGTGGCAAATGCTTAAGTATCGCCGCATAGCCCCAAGATAAGCCTAAAGCCGGGTGGATGCAAAACAGGGGAGCATGGTCACCAGCAGATTTTATCGGTAATAAAGGTTGTAATGGATTCCAGTTGGAGGTTTGTTGTAAATGTTCTGCTAATTCTGCAATGGTGGCAGCTTTAAAAAGCACGCCCAGTGGAATTTCCATACCAAGATTATGCTCTAACTTGTGTAAAATACGCGTGGCAGATATGGAATCGCCACCTATTTCAAAGAAGTTATCATGTATGCCTACCAAAGTGAGCCCAAGGGTTTCTGCCCATAGGTTTGCTAGCATTTTCTCTGTATGGTTTCGTGGTGCCTGATAATGATTCGCTGATTGCCAACTCGGTTGTGGTAATGCTTTACGATTAATTTTTCCATTGGGAGTTAAAGGCATTTCATCAATGGTGATAAAGTGACTGGGAATCATATAGTCGGGCAACTTAGTGATCAGCTGCTGTCGAATCTCATGAATGTCCATTTCGTTTTGTTTAGAAAGTAGATAAGCCACGAGCTGCTTGCTACCACTTGGTGACGTTTGAGGGGTAACAACTGCTTGTTCTATAGCTGGCATTGCAAGCAAGGCTGATTCTATATCACCTGTTTCAATGCGAAACCCTCGAATCTTCACCTGATTATCATCACGTCCTAAATATTCTAAAACACCGTCTTCTCGCCATCTGGCTTTATCGCCTGTGATATAGACTTTTTTACCTACGGCAAAGGGGTTATTAATAAAGCGCTCCTCGGTTAAATCCGGTCTCTTATAATACCCCAATGCCAAGCCTTCTCCTGCAATATACAGATCTCCAGTGACGCCAACAGGAACGGGTTGCATCGTTTTATCAAGAACATACATCTGAGTATTAAAGATCGGACGACCTATAGGAGGGCTTTTTAAGTCATGATCGTGTTCAAGGGGCATAATACTTGACCAGATGGTCGTTTCCGTTGGCCCATAGAGGTTCATTACAGGGTGCCCTAAAGCATGCATGTGTTTCGCCAGTTGTCCAGATAAGGCTTCACCACCTACTAATGCTCGTACACCTTGCCATTGCGTTTGGTATTCAGGTAACAGGGCTTGCCATAAAGACGGTGTGGCTTGCATAAAGGTGATGTGATGTTCGTTTGCCAATTGCGTTAGACGCTCGGGTGCTCTAACGATTTCTCGAGCCGCTATAACGACAGAACCTCCAACCATAATGGGTAAGAATAATTCCAATAAAGAAATATCAAAAGAGATGGTAGTGACGGCTAGAAAGCGATCCACTTGGCTGAATTTAAGTTCATGCTGCATGGCAAGTAAGAAATTTTTTAACGCATAATGTGAAATTTCAACTCCCTTGGGACGGCCAGTGGAACCCGAGGTATAGATAACATAAGCTGGCGCGTGAGGGTTGGTTTGCAGTTGGGTATGTTCAGAGTTATGCGTTACTGATAATGGTGCCCTAGGCGAATCTGTATGTTCGGTATACAGCATGACAAGTTTAGTATCAGGTAGACAGGAGCTGACTTGATGGTTAGTCACTATGCAGGCAGGCTCGGCATCTTCTAATATGTTGGCTAATCTGTCTTGTGGGAACTCTGGGTCAAGTGGTAAGTAAGCCGCTCCAGCTTTCCAAATCCCTAAGAGGACAGCTAACATCTCGCTGTTTCTTGGCAGGCAAGCTGCGACTAATTGAGTGGGTTTAACACCGTGATTAATAAGTTGACTAGCCCAGTACTCGGCTTTCATATTGAGTTCTTGGTAAGTGAAATTGCCATCTTGACCAATGACAGCGCTGCTCGATTCATGCCGCTCTACTTGTTGATGAAACATATCTAAGTAACTGTTGTCGGTAAGCTGAGTTTGCGTTTGATTCCACTCATGAAGGATCACATGCTGTTCTGTATCACTTAATAGTGATGCTTGCGAGATAGGTTGTTTTATCGAACTTAATAGACTTTTAATCAGACGTTCTAACTGTTTTAAATGTTGTGTTAATTCTTTATCAGTATAGCGTTTTGGGTTAGCGTCAAATTCAATGCTTAGGCCAGTATCGTCTTTTCTGTCAAAGATGAACACTGTGAGGTCATCAATCATGGCATTACTGAGGTTATGTGGTTTGGTAGTGCAATGACCAAATTTGACGTCGTAATCAAAGGGTTCAATATTCACACCCAAAGACGCAATTTGTTGATTGGCAGACAGCATGCCCAAATCTCGTTTCAGGTCTTCGTAACGATACTGTTGATGACGTAATGCATTACGTACAACCTTTGAGGTTTGTTCCAATAATTCTTGGAAACACATATTTGATGAGAAAGACAAACGTATTGGTACTGCATTGGCCAACATGGAAGGCGTATTTTTTTGAATCGCATTCACTCTGGCCGAGACTGGCATTGCAATGACCAGATCTTCCGTACCTGTCATGCGATAAAAATACGCTGCCACTAAAGCAATCAAAGTTTGTGGACGACTGGCTCCAAATGCTTGACCGATATGATTTAGGTGTTCGGTTAGTGCTGCGGATAAGCTTAAGGTTTGACGTCGCATCGGGCTTTCATCTTCGGGACGAATGCGTTGTGCTAAAGACACACTTTCAGGAAGATGAACCAGATTATTGAGCCAATATTGACGATCTGCCTTGAAACGTTTGCTGTCTTTATAGGCTTGTTCTTGCGCTAGTAAAACTTCTAATGGATGAAAGGTACATTCAGACACTTCTTGATTAAAGAAGTAACTATTGTATATGTGCACCAATCTTTGTGTAATCAGGTGACCAGCAAAGCCATCAAGCGCTACATGGTGACAGCGGTGATACCAGATATGCTGTTGACTCTCTATCTTGATTAAGGCACTGAACCACAAACGATCACCTTTTTGTGTTAGGGGTTTTAGGTAATCCTGTTTCATCCAATGTAGGGCACTATTGATCGGATTCGTTTCATGACTCATGTCCAGTAGAGAGAAGAAATCTTCGCTTGAATTGTGAATAGCTTGATAAGTTTCATCTTCCGTTTCGATGATTTGTGAACGAATACAATCGGTTTCTTTAATCAGTCTTTGAATGGCTTTTTGGAATAGTAGAACATCCAGCTCTCCTTGAATTTCAAGGTATTCTGCGACATTAAATGCCGTGCCTTTGGGAGCCAGTTTTTGTGCGATCCATTGACCACGTTGTGCCGTAGAAAGGGGAAGTATGGTTTGAGGTGAATGAATGTCAGGCGTATTTAGGCCGTAGGCATTAGTTTGCTTATTCATCATAGTTTGCTCCTGCAAGTTAGGAAGCACTTCTTAAATAAGAGGCTACCTTTATTCATAATCCATATGAAACTAGATAAGTATTATTACTTAACTGAACTGTATTTAAGTATATATATGATTAAATTAAATAGCTAATTATTATTGTCACGAATATGTTGCTTTTTTATGACAATAAAATTGCTCTCCTGCAATCGTTAAAATCGTCCTTAAAACATCCAAAATACCCAAGTGGTAGATTTTAGAAAGCACAATAAACGAGTCAAATTAGCTTAAATATAGGTTTAATATTCCTTAAAGTCATGATGTTAGTATCTTAATTTAAACTTAATACACTGTTTGCTTCAATAAAGCCTAACTTCTAGTAAGTAGTTTCGATCTCGTGAGAGATGGCAATAAGCTTTCATAGATGCTCTGTCTGATAGCAAAGCAGCGCCTAAAAGTCTTGATAAAAAGTACATAATGAGTCGGTAGGGCTTTGCAATATGGTTACTCAGGTATAGTCGAAACAAGGGGCGACAAGAGCCAAACAGGATGAATATCTGTTTCATTAACATCATTCACCGTGTTTGGTTACTCAGCAATAAAAGATTCTTTTTCTATTAGCGAATTTTCAGTAGCAGGGCGTCCATTCGTTCGGGCTTTAGGGCCATTTTAGAGCGTAATCGAGGGGCTTTTTTCTCAATGATAGCTTGGTTTTTTGCCGAACCGACTTGAATCATACCCACCATGCCCATCATTAAATGTGGTGGGCAATAGTAAAGATGTATGCCTTCAGCATCCAGAGTAATGGAGTATTCTTTATCTAAAGAGGATTTCCACTGTTTACTGCCTTCAGGTACCACGTAGGATTGCGCATTATGACCTGAATGGCTGGGAAGGAATGTAACCGTATCACCAACTTGAGCATGAATAAAAGCGGGTTCAAAGATCATGCCGCCTTGTTCGGCTGATCCGTAATTTAACATTTGTACATGCCATTCTTTGGCATAAGTATTGGCACCAAAAATCACACAACTCAGTGCCATTATCATAATGTAACGTTTAGACAGCATCTGCTATTCCTTTTGCCGGTTGAGAAGAGGATAATTCTACTTGCATGCCGGTTCTTGCAGGGTTTTTACGAATTGTTCTAACAAAGGGGAGTCCATGACTGTCATGCGATATTTCAGCCTGAACACCATAGACATCCTTGATTAGCTCAGGAGAAAGTATGTCTTTGGGATTGCCACTTTTTACCAGTTGACCGTTTTTCAGTACCAGTAGATTATCCGCGTATTGAGCCGCAAGATTAAGGTCATGCAATACCATTAAGCTTACCCAACCTTGTTGCTTAGTTTGTTCATCAAGGTGATCCAATAGCACGTGCTGAAAGTGTAAATCCAGAGCACTTACCGGTTCATCCAACATGAGAATTTTTGGGTTTCGCATCAAAGCTTGAGCGAACAAAATCATTTGACACTGACCACCGCTAAGCTTGTTTACCGAGCGATTGGCCAAGTGCAATAGTCCTATTTTGTCTAATGCCGATAAAGCTTGTTCAATCAAGCTATCATCTAACCGTAAACTCAGCGCGTCTAACTGACCCAGTAAAACCACCTCTAGTACGCTCAATTCAATATCCAGTCGAATATCTTGCGGCATGTAACCGAATAACTTACGCCAAGATGACAGTTTTTTAGAGGTTAATGATTGATCTTGGAAACGAATATCCCCTGATTTAGCCTGAATATCGCCGAAAAGCGTTTTTAGCAGAGTGCTTTTCCCAGTACCATTTGGACCAATAATGACATTGACCTTGCCAGGTAAAAGGGAAAACGACATGTCTTTAGCAAGTGTTAATGTGTCTAAGGTGACATTAAGTCGGTTGATTGTCAGCATAACTTAGCGCCTTTTTCCTAAGATCAGCCAGAAGAAGAAAGGCACACCTATGATGGCGGTTACTATGCCAATGGGAAATAAGGCTCCAGGGACAATGACTTTGGATAATACCGACGCGCTGGAAAGTAAAAAAGCACCAATTAAAAAAGACAATGGGATGAAAAATCGTTGATCCTCACCTACTAGAATCTTGGCGATATTGGGGGCGACAATGCCAATAAAGCCTATGATACCAACAAAGCTGGTGACAGTGGCGGTCATCAGAGCAACAATAAAAAGAGTTTTGAGGCGTAGTTGACTGACATTCACGCCCAGACTTTTCGCTCTTTCTTCCCCCAGACGCAGGGCGGTTAATTTCCATGCATCCTTCATTAAAAAAATCATGCAGATCAATGTCACAACACCAACAATCAATAAATTAGACCAAGATGCTTTTGAGAGACTGCCAAACAGCCAAAAGAGAATTTGTTGGCTCAATTCAGGTGAAGAAATGAATTGCACCAAAGACAACAGAGATTGAAACAAAAACAATAAGGCAATACCGGCCAGAATAAGTTGCCCCGAACTGATATGTTGCATGGTGGCCAAAGCAAACAAAAAAGCCGCTGCAAGTATACAACAAATGAAGGCACCTAAGGGTACTGCCACATTGGCATTGAGGCCAAGTGAACCAACGTATAAGGTCATGGCGGCACCGAAACCCGCAGCAGCAGCCATACCTAAAGTATATGGACTGGCCATTGGATTGTTTAATAAGGTTTGCATTTCTGCGCCGCCTACCCCTAACACGCCGCCAACGATGACCGCCATAATGGCAATGGGTAAGCGTAAGCTGGTCACAATGACTTCCGTTGTTGGGTCAACTGGTGTATTGAAGCCAATTAGATGAAGTAAGGCGTTGGTCACTTCCTTGACGTTCAGAAGGGAGGGTCCAGTAGCTACATCCAATACAAAGGAGGCCGTAAGAATGATGAATAAGACACTTATAACAAACCAGCGGCGCTGTTCAGAACGCCGCTGGTTTGATATAGCATCAGTGAGTAAACCTGATGACTGCATAATGATAAAACCGCTATAAAATATAGTGGTATTTTACTCCGTGATGTTAACCGTAAAGGTGCCTGTTGGTGTCACTGGTAAGTATTTCTGATAGAAATTCAAATAAGCTTGTTCTGGATTCACATCTTTAAACAGATCTGGGTACATGGCTTTGGCCATAAACTGCGCCATGGACGCGTCTAAAATAGTGCGTGATGCACCTTGGTAAATACCATAAACTTGACCATTTTGTACGGCTGGCATTTGTGCCCAACCAGCGCGTTTGGTGAAGCCGGCCAAGCGTTGCTCTGACAAGTTGCGATCAATACCTTGGCCCA
This sequence comes from Marinomonas sp. THO17, assembly GCF_040436405.1. Taxonomy (NCBI): domain Bacteria; kingdom Pseudomonadati; phylum Pseudomonadota; class Gammaproteobacteria; order Oceanospirillales; family Oceanospirillaceae; genus Marinomonas; species Marinomonas sp. THO17. Next base: position 3,908,073 of record NZ_AP031575.1, read on the forward strand.
TTGGCATAGCATCGCCTTTCACACCTGACTCAGTACCTGTGATAAAAACCACCTGTGGTTTAGAAGCCAATACTTGTTCAGGGTTCATAGGACCCCACCATTCTACGAAGGGCGCAGCAATATTGTCACCTTGTAACATGGTTACCATGGCTCCCCACATGTTTTTACCATAAGTGAAGCTATACTGACTTGGTCCTTTGTTACCAAACTCGACATAGGTACGAGGTTTCACTAAGTCTGCTTCTTTAATACGTTTAATCGTGTCATTAATCGTCTTTTGGTATTCATTCGCGATCTGATTAGCGCGCTCTTCTTGACCTGTTAACTGGCCAATAATCTGTGTGCTTTTGATGTGTCGTTCTAGAGTTTGTGCGTTGTAATCGACAACTACTATTGGAATGCCGGCATCTTCTAAACGTTCAACATCCATTCCCAACCCCTTGTATTGCCAATCCGATAATAAGACGACACTTGGTTTTAGGCTGAGTACTTTTTCAATGGAAAAGGTTTGTGCTTCTACTTCTCCAACATCTGGAATTTGTTTAAGTGAAGGACGGTAGTTGGTGTATAGGTTCCAGCTTGCAGGGCGCCACGCTTCCCACGTGTCACGAGACAAACCTACTACCTGATCAAAGGCTTTTTCAGTACCTATGGCCATATAGTCTTCTGCGTAAAAGCCAAGGACAACTCGTTTAGCGGGCAAGTCAACTTCAACTTGTCGGCCTAAAACATCATCAATAACAGCTGCTTTTGCTTGAGCAACCCCTGAAAAAATAGATGCACCAAGAACGATTGCTAGGAGGGAACCGAGTTTCATCAATATGATCCTTAATTGAGAATGATTTTCGACTGTGAATAGTACTTATTATTTATCTTATTTCAATACTATTTTGTGATTTTTTGCATGATATATTCTCAATAGCGTCAAAAGTGATTGCTATCAATTGAATTAGCTTCTGATTTTGATATGTTGAGTGTCTTTTGTCGGCCGGAATATAGTGAAAAATAATAACCAAACAACTGTTCATCTTGGCGCTCATGGTGCTGCTTGTATTCACCATGTACGTTTTCAATCAGGCGATCTTATTGCACAGAATATTCACCCAGATATTCCTAAACCCGCTGAATACAATCGCTGGCGAATTAAGCGCAAAGAAACTTTTTTAGCTGGCAGAATGGCGGTACGTTCCGCACAGCAAGCTTTAGGCTTGACTCACTTTGATGTACTACGAGGTGGAGATGGAGCCCCTATTTGGCCGTCTCATATATTAGGCAGTGTATCGCACACAGAAAACGAAGCCATTGCTCTTATGATTGATGCCCGGCAGTCGAGTTTAATGGGGGTTGGTGTGGACTTAGAGAAAATAAACAGCGGCAGTCAGCTAGAAGATGAAAGCATGATTGGTCTGCCAGAAGAGTTTCGTATACTTCATAGCATAGGCTTTCAGTCTGAATGTGCTAGGTTGTTGCTGTTCTCCCTAAAAGAAAGTGTTTATAAGGCTTTGTATCCAAGTGTGGGTCAGTTCTTTGATTTTTTGGATGTGGCTTTGGAGGCCGAACAAGAAGGTGTCTTTTCATTGCTTGTACAAAGAGATTTGAGTGAAAAAATTGCCATGGGTTGTCGGATATATGGAGGCTATAAGCAAGTCAATGAGAACATGATTACCTTTGCGTATTTCTGAATGAATGACTATTCATTACAAGCTGAAGCACCAAAAATTAATGCTATATGGGCTGATCAGGTTGAGTTTTGAAAGTTTTGGAAAGTCACTGAGTTTTACTTTTCCATTTTTAAATTTGGGACGGAAGCCATTGATACGAATCTTCTTGGCGGTGAGTTTGTCAGCGGTGATTTCAAAGCGCTTCTTTTTCAATCCAAATTGCTGACAATGGATGATTTTCGTTTGTGCCGTCATGTTAATCATGAGTAAGGTACATTTGCCTGATTTTTGGGCCTTATGGCAATAGACCAGAAGTGATGGGTCACTGCTGTGTACCTGATATACCTGGTTGCCCATGAGTTTTTGCCAGAGCCAGCTGACCCAAAAATCTGGGTTGGGTTTAAGTGTTTGGCGATTAATAAGAGCATAATCTCCGCCAATTAAACTTTGTCTGATCATGACCTTTTGACCTAATTTGGCGCCTCTACCCAATTGGTCTGCCCACCAAAAAGAAGAAATGAATCTGTCTGACAGTTTGGTTTGACCTCCACATTGCGCTGATCCACTTTCTCCCGTCCAAATCTCCGCGTGAGCTTGATGTTTGTCACGATAGCTGGCGAGTTGTTGTGCGTATTTTTCAAAGGTGAGCATGGCCATAGGGGACAGCAAATTACGAGGAGTAGCAGCACGGGTTTTGACCGGTGATCGACTGCTTTGAAAGGGGTAGTAATGCCAATCTACTATGTCCAACTTTTCATTTAGATGCTCAAGAAAAGGCGCCGTTAGATTGCTAATGGGTTTAATGGCTTCTCCGATTCTTGGCCAAAAGGCACTGCCTGGGCCAGCCACCAAACTGTTAGGACTATGGGTACGAATACACTTTATAAAACGATCATAATCTCGTGCTAAATTTTTCGCGCTAGGTTGAGCACTGAGACCATGAAAAGCCCAATAAGCATTCAGCTCATTGCCTAATTCACATATTGCGATTGATTGACCTTGCTGCCGACAATAGCTCAGTAAATCCGTCACTTCATCGGCTTGCCATTGACCATGTTGTTTTTTATCAAATACACCGTACTTGAAAGTAAACATGAGCTTTAGATCATTGCGCTGACAAAATAAATGTAATTGTTGCCAAGTTTCTTCTGTTAATTGAAGGGCACCCTGTTGTGCTTGAGTAGGGTTAGTAAAGTAGTGGAGTTTATCTGCTTCCGAGCCGCCCACGCGCAGATAAGATGGCCCTAATGCTTGCACCAACAGATCCAGTTTACTGGGATTTAAGTCAAGTGGAGCTGTTTTCTCAGTTCCTAGACCTTTCTGCGAGCCTTTGCCGCCATCCCACCAAAAACCGCCAGCTAACACTGAAATATCAATGGAAAAGGACAGATAACAAGGACTGATTTCTTGCATCACAGTATTCGATATCAGACTAACCGTTACGTGTTTCTGATGACCCTTGATAAATGAGGAGACCTTACTGAAACGATTAAAGTTGAGCGCAAACAAGACACAGCATTCCTAAGCAGAACAATTATTATAGGATGCCGAATATTTATGACAAATTTGTGATCTACTGAGGTGATAGGGTGTTAGAGCCTATAAAAATGAGCAAGTTTGTGTCTTTTTTAATGCTTCTGAATGACATACTTGTGAGTAAGCTTCGGAATCTTGAATAAAAGCATAATGCTGATTAGAACGGTAACAACGCTGTTTAAATTTTTGCCGTTTATTTTCGTAATCCTTGCGATCTAATTCATACTGATAGGCAGATTGTGTTGCTTCTTGATCCTGTATGCTTTGCTTGACTTCGTCAATGCGTTGATTCAATCGTTGATATTGTTCTCGTGTGCGATGGCAATATTGGCTATTGGGTGTATCAGTTTCACAGTCTTCCATGCCAGTATTGAGTTGGGTTAACTGTATGTTCAGTTGCTCTAGTTGTTGTTTTAATTTCAGACGAACTTGCTGGCTTTGCAGAAAATTTTGCTGATGGTTTTGGATTTTAAAGGCAACTTCATTGAGTTGTTGTTCTTCAATAAGGCAACTTTGGCCGTATCGAATTAAAGGGTTGGCATGAATAGCCAAGGGAAACAGTAGTAATAGTAAAATGGTATTACGAGTAAAAGCTGGTTTCATCTTAGCTATCTTATTTCTACATATTTTCAACAGAACCAAAGGTTAGCTTAGTAAAGTATACACTCAGATAATCAAATGGATAAGAGGATAATATTGATATGCAGAAGGACATCTTGGATGGTTTTTGTTTAACACTGGAACGTGGTCCATTTCAAAACAATGGCGCATCTCCCTGGTACGTAAAGCTAGGAATAGGGTCGCCAGCTCAAGAGCTAAAAATGTGCTTTGATAGTGGCAGTGATTTTAATTGGGTGACATCAAGCCTGTGTTCTAAAAATGGCTGTCAGCATTATGCTGGAGGTCGTTTTGATATTGCCCTATCGACAAGCTTTCAATGGATTAGTCAACAAACGACATCAGTAAGCTTTGGTCCTTGGGGAAGTATGGATGTGCAATCTGGGCAGGATGTATTAAGCCTAATACCAAAGGCGGAAAGCACTGAAATTAAAGTGATCAGCGATCTGTATCTGGCTCAATCTTATGATAGTGAACATTTTGCTGAGCTGGATTGGGATGGGGGCATAGGCTTACCCAGTGTGTCTGATCCTACGGCAGATCAAGATACAAGCTTAGAAAAGACGCCTTCATTTCATTTTATGCAAGACTTAATTCGTCAACAGCAAGTGGATCCGGCTACGCCTTTTGTTGGTTTTCAGACAAACTCTCAAAATACCCAAGCTATGGTCCATTTTGGTGGGGTTGATATGGCCTACAAAAACAGTCGTGAATACCTCTTCTTACCATGGAAAGAATATCAAGCCAATTATTTATGGACGACAGCTTTACCCTCTTTGCAGATGGGGGGGAAAGACTTAGTTGTGCCGGATGATGGTTTCTTTTTTGCTCTGGATTCTGGTTCCTCGCAATTTAAAGGGGATGAAAACTTAATGAGCATCTTGCTGATGCTGGCTGAACAAAAGACCAGCTTAACAATGCAAGTAGGTAGTACTGACACAGGTGCACCAGGTGAAATTCAAGTCACAGCTGACTTATACGATGTTTTGATTGAAGCGGGCAAAGATAAAGGCAAAGTATTGAGCCAGTTTGATCCCATGGACCATGCGGATGACATCGTCTTAGTTGGCTCAGTGTTAATGGATCATCTTTATACTCTGTACCAATATGAAACGGTCAAGGTACAAGATGAATGGCAACTTAAACCATTAGGTGTGTGGATTTTCAATAAGCCAAATGGAGCAAAAATCATCACCAGTGTGCAATCTAAAACAGCCAGTATTTTTGAATGAGAGATGGGAGGAAGTATGTCGTTAACATTAAATGGAGTTTGGCAGAACAGCTATGGCTCTCTAATGACACTTGAGGTCAATCAGTCAGGACAAATCGTTGGGGAATACAGTTCAACTACTGGGGCAACAGGTACCTATTTGGTAATTGGCTATAGTCAGCCGAGAAATCCCTCCAGCGACTTAGGGCAAGCCGTTGTACTGTCTATTTTTTGGCGGCCCATAGATCAGCCCGCAGGGGACGATGGTGTGCATTGGATGTCGACCTATTGTGGTCAGCTTAGTGCAGAGGGGGAATTGACCGTGATTAACACCTTACTCACCACGACGCCCTATAACAAATTTGCTCCGGGAGATTATGTAGACAAGCTGGTATTCACAAAAACCTCAGAGCAAGGAAAACCTGTTTTCTCTAATGCAGGTATTAAGGACAGCAATGACAATCGAATCAATGGCGAATGGCAAAGAGAGGATGGCTTAGCCAAATTAAGCTTGAATATTCAGAATCAAACCTATGGTTTCATTAGTGGTGTTTTAACCTTAGCGGGAGAAGATATTGCCATGTTGGGTTTTACCGACACCTACGCTGATAACAATATATTACAAAGTCTCACCTTGAGTGGTTATATGCTTAGTAATCAACAGCCAATTTCTTTGCTGGGTCGTATGTCTTTAGATGCGACACAGCTGGATGTTACTCGCTGGCTTGCTCATGCCACAGCACCGAGTGATGTCTATTTTCAATCTGAAGCAACCCATTGGCGTTTTATAAAACAATCAATAGATTGATGTGATTCGTGAGGGATAACAAATGCGTCTGAGCCAAGCCTACGATAAGTTCGAACATGACCAAACCGTATTAGACTGCTTTCTTCAGATGTGGCGTTACTCTGCTGATTTGATGTTTATCATGTCGGTGGAGAAAAACGGTGAATTTACCCTCTACGATAACAATCCTGCCTCCAAAAAAGTCATGGGTTTGTCTGAAGATGACAAGGTTCATCGATTGGACTTACGTCAACAATTTGGTGATGAAATGGCGGAACAAGTGTTCGCCACTTATCAACAAGTTATTGAAGGCGGTAAGCCTATTTCGATTGAACAAAATGGTGTTCGTGGTGATGGTACTAAGATTTATTTTGATACCTTGTTTGTTCCCATTTTTAATGCCCAGGGAGAAGCCATTTTTGTCTGTGGTACAAGTCGTGACATAACCAAGATAAAAGATGCGGAAAAGGTGGCATTGCAAGCCAATGAAAAATTAACCGAGTACAGCTTGGCGTTGGAGTCCGTTAATCAAGATTTGGATAAAAAAGTCACTGAGAGAACCAAAGAATTGGAACGTGCCAAACATATTGCAGAAGAGGCACTTGAGGCAAAATCCTCTTTCGTTGCGCACATGAGTCATGAAATACGCACACCTATCAATGCTGTTATTGGACTGAGTTACCTTACCTTAAAAACGTCACTGAATGATGCCCAAAGAGATTCTTTGGAAAAGATCCTCACAGCGGGAGAGTCCTTACTCCGTATCGTCAATGATGTGTTGGACTTTTCGAAGGCGGAAGCTGGCAGAATGACCCTGGAGAAAACGGATTTTTCTGCAACGAAACTACTGCAACATGCTATCAGCCTCAATCAAGTACAAGCCTTGGCGAAGAACATTATCTTGTCTGTTGACATATCGCCCAATGTGCCTGCCGTGTTAAGTGGCGATCCATTGCGCATTCAACAGCTTTTAACAAATTTGATTAGTAATGCCGTTAAATTTACTGAGCATGGTGGTGTGAAAGTACGTTTAATGGCTGAACCTAGTTCTGATCATCAGATTATTTTTATTGGTGAGGTCATTGATACTGGTATTGGTATTTCTTCTGCGGACCAAAGTCGTTTATTTGAATCTTTTCAACAAGCTGATGACAGCATTACTCGGGCTTATGGCGGCACGGGTCTTGGTTTGGCCATTTGTCGACAAATTTGCGATCTGATGAATGGACATTTAGAAGTAAATAGCCATGTTGGCATGGGATCAACGTTTCGTTTTGAGTTACCTCTTGAGATTTCTAGCAATCAATTTGAACCGGTTGTTGAGCACAGATCTGGGGCCAACATCGAGATACCAAATTGTTCAGCAATGCGAATTTTGCTAGTGGAAGACAACCCTATTAATCAGAAAGTGATGATGGGGTATTTAGATGAGACAGGGGCACAGGTCATCATTGCCAATAACGGTCAACAAGCCATAGATAGGGTTCAGCAGCAGACTTTTGATATTGTCTTGATGGACATTCAAATGCCAGTAATGGACGGTCTAACAGCCACCAAGGGAATTCGATCTTTGCCGACAGGAAAACAACTTCCCATTTTTGCCATGACAGCGCATGTTTCAGAAGATGCTAAAAGAAAATCTGCTCAAGCAGGAATGGATGGACATCTAGATAAGCCCATAGATAAAGCGGCTTTATACAAAATTTTACAAATTTACCAGCCAAAAGAGCAGCAAGATGTTACATCATCTCATGAGATAACTGAAGACGTTAGAGCAGACGATGAGTTTGATGAATTGCTGTCTAGCATTTCCGCTATCGATGCATTAGACGTTAACCAAGCGATCAATAAACTGGATGGCAAATCAGTATTTTATCTTGAACTTGTAGCGGAATTTTGTGACAAGTATCGAGGTTTTTCATATCACAATCTAACGCCAGATCGCGTCTTACTGGAAGTGCATTCCTTAAAATCCAGTTTGTTATACATTGGGGCATTTCGCCTTAGTGAAGCTTGTGCCGAGCTGGAAGCTCAATTGTTTGAAGAGTCAGATAGTTCAATAGAACTCGGCATTCTAGAAAGCCAATTGCACACCTTAATGGATCAACTTGAGACGTGTTTGTCCACATGGGAAAAAGGGAAGCAGCAGATTAGCTTAAGCAAGGATGAGCTCATTTCGGCTTGTGCTAGCTTAGCTACAGTGGAAGCCTTATTGAGGCAATCAGATTTTTCCGTAGAAAACCCTTTGAAAGAGTTACAGAAAATGCTGTCGGGAACCAAATACGCTTTATCCGTGGAAAATATACGCTATTCCGTTTCATCGATTGAATTTGAACATGCGGCTGAACTTTGTCAATCATTGTTAGCTAGTTTGCAAGGTGACCTTGTATGACAGTGGTAAATCGCCAAAAAGTTCTTGTGATCGATGACGAGAGAATTAATTTAAAAATCATTAGTGACATATTGCGTGAAGATGCTGATGTGGTGTTGGCAATCAGTGGAGAGCAGGGCATTCGTAAAGCCATTGAGTATAAGCCGGATTTAATATTATTGGATGTACTTATGCCGGGACTGGATGGCTATGAAACCATGAATCGACTACGACATGATGTGCGAACAAGTACCATTCCGGTGATTTTTATCACTGCTTTAGATGATGCCAGCCATGAAGAGAAAGCGCTATTAATGGGAGCCTGTGATTACATTCAAAAACCACTTAACCACAACATAGTTCAAGCTAGGGTTCGTCTTCACTTACAGTTAACGAAACAACGTAAGTTATTAGAGCAATTGGCAAATATTGACCCATTAACCGCATTGGCAAATCGACGTCGTTATGAAGAGTTTATTGTGCGTGAATGGCAGACAGCCATTCAACACAATGAATGTTTGTCTTTATTAGTGCTTGATATAGATAATTTTAAGCAATATAACGATTGCTATGGGCACGCGACAGGTGACAAAGTACTAAAACGTGTTGCGACGGTTCTGGCAGGTCAAATAAAACCTGGTGAAGGGCTCGTCGCTCGATATGGTGGTGAGGAGTTTGTCGTGGTTTTACCGCGTTTTTCTCAGCAAGAGGCGGAGCGTATTGCTAAGAAATGCATGCTTGATATTGAAGAATTGAATTTATCTTATTCTCACCAAGGTCAAACTGGTCAAGTCACGGTAAGCGTGGGAGGTGTATGCGTGAGTCCTTTGGTAGGTGATTTGGTGGAAGATTTCTTCGATAAAGCAGACAGTAAACTAGTGGAAGCGAAGAATTCTGGAAAGAATAAAATTTTATGGTTTCATTCACACGAATTGGATATCTCAGTTAAGTGAGCTAGTTGCCCATGTAGGCTTTTAGCTCAATAGCTGTGGTATGGTTAGTTGGAATGAATAAGGTGGCTTTCTTCTGGTCGCAGTGTTAATACTTCAAAACCATTTTGCGTGACTAAGATGGTGTGCTCCCATTGTGCAGAGAGTTTCTTGTCGGCCGTGACGACAGTCCAGCCATCCTTTTTGGTCTTGGTTTTGGCTTTGCCTTGGTTCACCATGGGTTCGATAGTAAAAGTCATTCCAGCTTTTAGTTCAGGGCCTCTTCCGCGTTTGCCATAATGTAATATCTGTGGTTCTTCGTGCATTTCTTTGCCAATTCCATGACCGCAATATTCTTTGACAATACTGTAGCCTTGTTTTTCCGCAACGGCTTGAACTGCTGCGCCTATATCGCCTAAGGTAGCTCCTGGTTTGACTTCTCTAATCCCTGCCCACATTGCTTCATAAGTGGTTTTAACCAGTTTTTTAGCAATCGGACTGGTTTGGCTCATTAGATACATTTTGCTTGAGTCCGCAATGAAACCGTTTTTTTCCAAGGTGATGTCAAAATTCACAATGTCTTTTGCTGATAGCTTTTTGTTTGCCGAAGGCATGCCATGACAGACAACTTCATTGATCGATGAATTCAAACAAAATTGATAGCCATATTGCCCCAAGCTGGCGGGTCGAGCATTAAGCTGTTTACGAATATAGTTTTCAACTTGAGAGTTGACCTCCAAGGTTGAAATGCCTTCTTTTACTATGTCATCAAGCATAGTAAAGACTTGGGCCAGAAGACGACCGGATTCACGCATAAATTCGATTTCTGGTGCGGATTTTATGATGCCTTGTATCATTTTAGTTAGACCGCTTTCAGCTTGTCTGTGGTACTGGCTTTATGCATTTCCTGCGCAATAATGTCGGCAAAGGTCAGAGTTGGATTCTGTTCTGCCAAACGACCCATTTTGATCCAAAATTCGGCCTGAGCATTAATTGAGCGAGACATGACTTGACTACTGGTACGCACTTCATCGTGCAAATCATCAGAGATTTTAATAATACCCATAATATATGATCCATAACAATTTATATATGGATCATATATTGGGTAAAGTTATAATTCAAGCTGTTAAAATTTAATCAAAGAGTGACTTGATCAGTTTGATACCCGCATCTTGGCCGCCTTGATTGTAAGCATCCAAAAGCGCTGAACCTAGAATGGCGATTTCCGCTTTACCAAGCAATGCATCAATCTGCCCTTTGTTTCTCAAACCAAATCCCACCCCCAATGGCGTGTTCGTGTGCTGTTTAATCTCCGCTAAATAGCTGTCTAGTTCAGTGTTTGGAGTTTTGTTTTGATGACAGGATTGCCCAGTGACACCGGAGCGTGCCACACAATATAAAAAACCTTCAGCTTGTTTGGCCAGCATAGCCAAACGCTCTTTTGGGGTAGCAGGTGTGACCAACCAAATGGGATCTATTCCTTTGTCGTGACAAGCTTGCCGATACTCTTGGGCGGCTTCAATGGGAAGGTCTGGCAGGATAAGGCCACAGATATTTTCTTCAGCGGCGCGCTTCGCCAGTTTTTTCAGACCAAATCGATACATAGGATTGAGGTAGCTCATGAGAACAATGCGACTTTCTGGGAAGTTTTTTGCCAGTGCTCCCAGTTGCGTTAAGCAGGTGTCGACATTTAGCTCTTGTCCTAGTGCCTGATGGCAGGCTGCTACGATACTAGGGCCATCGGCAACGGGATCAGAGAATGGGAATTGTACTTCAATGAAATCAACCCCTTCTTCTAATAATCGTGTCATCCAAGCAAGGCTTTCATCCACCGTTGGGTAGCCATACACCACATGTGTCATTGCTAGAATGGATTTATGCTGGAGTTTCTGTTGAGTGAATTGTGCTAATGAACTCATATTATTCTCCTTGCTCTCTAATTGGGTAACTGGCTAAGTAGCTTTGTAAAAAAGCTGGGAAGGTGTCATCCTCAACCGCTTTAGCCACATTAAAAATATCCTTATCTCCGCGCCCTGATAAATTGATCACAATGTGCTGATCTTTCCCAAGCTTGGCAGCATCTTTAAAGGCACCAGCCAATGCATGAGAGGATTCTAGGGCGGGTATGATGCCTTCTTTTTTCAATAATAAGGTACAGGCATTAACCACATCTTGGTCCATTGCATAGGTCATCTCAATGCGCTTTGTTTCCGCTAGATGAGCAATAATTGGCGACACACCCACATAATCTAAGCCAGCCGCAATGGAATGAGTTTCTTGCAGTTGGCCGTGGTCATCTTGTAAGAACATAGTGGCGAAGCCTTGTGCAATACCCGGCGCGCCTAAGTTATGAGACAGTCGAATAGAGTGTTCGCCTAATGCCAAGCCCTTGCCGCCCGCTTCAACGCCGACCATAGCGACTTCTTTATCATTCACAAAAGGCAAAAATAGCCCGCAAGCATTAGAGCCACCACCAACACAGGCATAGAGACGATCAGGGAATTTACCAAACTGTGCCACACTTTGTTCCCGTACTTCATTGCCTATCACAGATTGGAAAAAAGCCACCATTTCTGGAAAGGGTGCGCAGCCACAAGATGTACCAATTAAATAATGACTTTCTTCATGACTGGAAGACCAATCTCGTAAAGCTTCATCGAGTGCGTCTCGTAGAGTTTGTGCTCCTGTGGTAACTGGAACGACTTCAGCCCCAAGTTGTTTCATCCAGAAGACATTAGGGTATTGCCTTTCTATGTCTTTCGCGCCCATATAAATGGTGCACTCTAGTCCCAAACGTGCCGCCACTAACGCGGTAGCGATACCGTGTTGACCAGCTCCTGTTTCGGCGATGACACGTTTTTTCCCCATGCGTTTCACTAACAAACCTTGACCAATAACATTGTTCATTTTGTGAGCGCCACTGTGATTGAGATCTTCACGTTTTAAATAAATGCGTGCGCCGCCAAAGTATTCTGTCAGGTTAGCGCAAAAAGTGAGGGGCGTTGGACGCCCAGAAAACTCTTGCCATTGTTGGTTGAGTTCCGCAAGAAAAGAGGGGTCTTGTTTTGCTTCTTCAAAGGCTCGCAAGATTTGTTGTTGGCTGGCAAACAATATTTCGGGAATGTAGCTACCACCAAATTGACCATAAAAGCCGTTGTTACTTTGCATGGGGAAACTCCTATTAATTTATTTACTAAACGGTATAGTAAATAAATTAATAGGATTTAACAACTCACATTAAGGATTTGTTTACAAGATAATTACCAGCGAGCCCTTGTTCGAGTTAAAGAGGAAGAAGCTTTTTTGAAGCAAGGCTGGTCATTGATTGAATTAGAAGAAGCTTTGCATGCTTCGCAAAGAGCTTGGTTAAGGTTTTGAGATACTGAATGTTACTTCTACAGTAAGACACTTCCTCAGTCTCCATGGCAAGATGTGTAAATAGAAGAGTGTAAATTGCGTATGACGCTGGAAAGAATAGAGTACTTTAAAAGGGTACTATGTGGTTGAAACAAAAAAGCCGAGTTAATGACGAACTCGGCTTTCTACTATTCATGCATTGCAAATGATATGTACTCTTTAGAGTTAAATTGCATCACTGCTTAATAAAGTCACTTTTTCATCCAGATCTAATGCTTCTTGCTTGGATATTTTGTGTTCTGCTGGATTGGTGATGCCAGTAAACTTGCCACCAGGCTCGATGCTTAAATTATCG